>DXIQ01000070.1 GCA_019112785.1 Candidatus Blautia stercorigallinarum | reverse complement strand
GGTATGGTTATGGGACGTATCAACAAAGAGCTGAAAGAGATCTGCCTCTTAGACCAGGTATACGTAAAAGCAGAAGACGGAAAACAGTCTGTTGCAAAATACGTAGAAGAAGTTGCTAAGGCAAACGGCGCAAAGATCGCGATCAAATCTTTTGTACGTTTCGAGACAGGCGAAGGTATCGAAAAGAAAGAAGAGAACTTCGCTGAGGAAGTTGCAAAACAGATGAATATGTAATTTTATAACCGTAAGGTGGCAAAGGCCCTTGAAAATCCCGTAGAAGGGAGGTTTTCAAGGGCTTTTTGCAGCTTTGAGGAAAATCTGACAGATGATAAGTTTACAACTGTCATGGTGGACTCTTATCTGTAAAAGGATAATGTTTTTGCAGATAAGATACAGAATTGGATAAAATGCAGAGCTTTAGGAGAAAAGCTGTAATCTGTGAATATGGATCTTATGGTATGAAAGCTTGTTTCAGACAGGAGAAGAAAACATGACAAGTGAAAATTTTTATGATGTGACAAATTGGCCTGTGGGAAATCCCTATAAGGATATAGGGGCAGTGATCAACAGTATTATTTCAGACATAAAGAGCAGACAGACACTTCTGGATGTTGATGGGTGTGGGAAACCAGGAGCGGTTATTTTTATTCCTTCCGGAGATTATCATCTGAAAACGCAGGTGAAGATTGATATCAGCTATCTTAAAATTGTTGGAACAGGGCACGGATTTACATCTTCGAGTATTCGATTTAATATACCGGAAAATCAGTGGCCAGAGCTGCATGAATTATGGCCGGGCGGGAGCCGCATCATGGTGGATTTAGAACCGGTACCCGGAGACGAAGTTTCAGGAGCAGCATTTTATGTAAAGAGAGAAGGAAGTCCCCGGATCAGTTCGGTTGAATTTGAAAATTTCTGTATTGACGGCTTACATTTCATTGATGACGGCACAGATAATCCAAATCCGGAAAACACATATACCAATGGAAAAACCGGAATTTATGTAGCGGGGGAGCAGGACTCTTTTCGGATCAACGGAATGGGTCTTGTTTATCTCGAACATGGCGTTACTATTTATCATGCAGATGCGTTAAGTATACACGATAATTTTATTGCAGAATGTGGAAGCTGTATCGAACTGCGGGGCTGGGGGCAGGCGTCAAAAGTGACGGATAATCTGCTGGGAGCCGGATATAAAGGATACACTATTTTTGCGCAAAATTTTGGCGGCCTTTTAATTACGGCAAATAATGTATTTCCAAGAGGAATGAGCAGTGTTCATTTTGATTGTGTAGCCCGTTCTACTGTCACAGGAAACAGATTCCATTCATTTTATCCGGGAATGTTGATACTTGAGAAAAATTGCTCCGAAAATCTGATCTCATCTAACCATTTTTATCGTTCCTATGAACCGTGGGTTCCTTTAAAAGGAGTTGACAACGGATTAGATGATCAGTACGGTATCCTTTATATCAGCGGCAATAATAATTCAGTGATCGGAAATCATTTTTCAGAAATTATAGATGAGGAAAATATCAGGCCGGTTGGAACAAAGCCTGTAATTCTGCATGTGGCAGAAGGAACCGGTAACTATATTGCTACAAATCATATTGTAGCGGTGACAGAAGCAGCTCAGCCGGAAGATGCAGAGTCCTGTTTTTCGACGCAAGTAGAGGCTATGCTGAGTACGGATCACTCGGAACCGATTAATGTTATTGCTGTGAAGGTAGAAAATAGAGCAGAGAAAAATGTTATTCTTGATTCAGGAAATGATGATCAGGTGATCTTAGACAGAAAAGCAAATGCTTTTAGACCAACACCCCCAATTTAATCTAATTTGTAGATTTAAAATCTAGAGTTCTTATTTATACTCTCCTTATCAACTGATAGGGAGAGTATTTTTATGGCACAAATGATAATTAATATTTCAGAAACAGAATAGAAACGTTTTTCAAAAACTTGAGATTTATCCTTATACCATACAAAGCAAACAGAAAGAAAGTGAGGAAATCATAATGAAGAAAAGTAATTTTGTGGCAATGATCTTAGGAACGATAGGAGGAATCCTGTTTGCGCTGGGAATGTGTATGGCCCTGATCCCTGAATGGAATGCCTTTAATCAGGGAGTTGTGCTGGGTGTGATCGGCGCAATGGTGCTGCTGATCATGGTCCTTGTATGGAGAAAGATGGAGAATAAGAGTCCTGTGAAACTGTCAGGGAAAATGATAGGAACGGTTCTCCTGGGCATTGTCGGAGCACTTGTTCTGGGAGTTGGAATGTGCCTGACAATGATATGGAGCAATATGATCATCGGTATCGTAGTCGGAATTGTCGGCATAGTCCTGCTGCTGTGCCTGATCCCATTGACAAAGGGATTGAAATAAAAGCCAAACATTAGAACAATACTCCATTGGCATAATACAGATATAAACAATGAAATGAAGAAAGAGAGTCAGAAAATGGCAAAATCAAAATTAGTGAAAACAAATGAAAAAATAGCAAGAGAAGTTGTAGGCGGTTACAAAAAAATTGAAGAGGGTGTAGTGGGAGGTTATAAGAAAATAGAAGAAGGCGCAGTTAACGGCTTTAATAAGATTGCAGATAAATTTGTTGACAACTTTTTGACAAAAGAAGGGGAATCCATAGAGGATGCAAAGGCAAGACTGGCAGCGGAGCAGAAAGCAAGAGAAGAAGCCAGTACGGCAGAGAGAAAGCAGCGCATTCAAAAACAAAATGCAGTTACAGAGGAAAATATGCAGAAAGCAAAACCGGCATTTCAAGACGCGAGAAGAAAGGCAGGACTTGAGTAGAAGTTACAGGCAACAATAGCAGTTGCGAAAAAAGTGACTGGAATAAAGAAAATGGGCAATCGGAGACGGTTGCTCTTTTTACGTTGGTGGTTTGGAGATAATTACCTAACAGAAAGCATTGACTTTAAATCTTACATATGTAATAATTAGAAACGTAGCCTGGTGACATAAAAAGTTGGACTATGAAAAGAAAACTTTTATGAATAGAAATTAAAGTTAAGGTGATCTGAGATGAAAATTTTCCTGGATAGAAGAAAAAGAAAGTTATTACTGCTACTGATCATATCGGTGTTCTGCAGTGGATGCGAACAGAAGGAAAAAGAAGAAAGTAAAGAAGAACAATGGGAGCAGCAGGAAATCTCAGAAGGAGAAAAAGAAGAGGAAGAAATATCGGGAAAAGAGACTGTCAAGAAAGAAATATCAGAGGCAGAGCAATGGGTGAAGGGATATGATCTTCCGGTTGAAGCTGGAAAAAAGAATGAAGTAGAAAAAGAGTGTCTCGAAGTCGTGGGCAGGATTTCTGACATATACAGATACGGGGATAAAGGAAAAGCCTCTAATGTTGTTTTAAACGATGAAACACTGGAGCAAATGCAGGAAGAGATTGGTAAGCTGGGATATCCGGTTATTACTTCTAAGGAATATGGCGCAATGGTCAACTATGAAACGATAGATCAGTTTCTGCGGGATTGCATAGATGAAAAAGAGAGTTCGGCCGTCTTGTACGATCTTTCCAGCAGCGGCGGGATTTCAAGACAGGAGTATACTTTTGACGGATCAGAGATGTATCTTCTGTCAGCAGGAATAGGCTGGGATCATTCTTATAATCCCATGGTGTCATATGTGTCCTATACAAGGATCGATGAATGGAACTACACAGAAAAAGGATGGTTCTGCTATAAACTGTGTGTCCCAGAGCCGCCGGAAGTTTCAGAGATTATTGACGGAAGCGAACTGATCAGAGTAATACCATTGTCAGAAGAGTGTAAAGCACTATCTGAAAAATGTGTGTATCCATTATGTTATATGGGAAATAACATTTTGTGTTCAAACTGGGATACAGAGAATCTTAGCAGGATTGATTATAATGCAGCTTATGAATATTTTTATAATATGAAATATGGGGTGCGTTTTGATCCTGATAAGTATACAAAAGGCATTCCGGCAGCAGAATTTGAGGATATGATCATGAAATATCTGCCGGTTACAGCCGAAGAGATCCGGGAATGGGCAGTCTATGATGAAGCAACAAAGACTTATGCCTGGGAAAATCTTGGTTGCGGTAACTATACCCTTTCCTATTTAGGGACAGCTCTGCCGGAAGTGGTAGATGTATGGGAAAATGAGGATGGAACTACAACATTGACTGTAGATGCTGTATGCGAAATGTTTATTGCAGACGATGCAATGCTCACCCATGAACTGACAGTGGATTTTAAAGAAGATGGAAGCTTTCAGTATTTAGGAAATAAGATAATAGATAATGGGATCCAGGATATTCCGGAGTACAGATATCGGATTAGCCGTCATTAACAAAGGGGGATAACATGGATAGAATATCGAATGTAAAGGGGATCATCTGGTTATTTGCGGGAATGGTACTGTTTTATTTGCTGGCAGTCATATTTTCTTTGGGGATATGGGTAAAAGGAGAAAAAACGTCCAGGATTTTTTATTTCGCAAATGTTATAGTGACCGCTATAATTTCATTTAGCAATATGGAAATTGTTTTTGGCTCTGCTGCAGATGAGACGGATTTCTTTGACTTTTTATTCTATGGAAAAATATTTGCCATACTGGGAGCTGTGACGCTTTGCGGAAGTATTCTATTTCAAAAAAGGGGCAGTAAAATTCCGGGAAATATATTACTTAATCTTTCAACCACAGGAGGTTTACTGCTATTTGCTTATTTAATGAAGGTAAAATATTAGATAAAGGCAGGAAAAATTATCTTCAAAGGAATGGAGGATATCAGGATATGTCAGATAAATATCTGGAAAATCAGATACAGCGTATATATGAGAGAATGAAACACGGAAGAGTAAAAGGATACCTGTTATGCATGCTCATATATATTTTTATGGGTGGAATTGTCAGTCTGTTTCTTGGAAATCCTTTTCCACATAGAGAGGGTATTTTATTCGTTTCCCTGTGGGATACCGGCTGGATCTACACATGGGTAGATACAAAGCCGTATTTGCTGGTGATTTTTGTTGTTACAGGGTTTGTTTTGTCATCGACAGGATTATGCTGTATGATCCTAAGGGATTTTATGAAAATGGATCGGATAATCCTTGAGTGGTGCGACGTTGAGACTTATCTGGAGGCAATGGAATATGGGGTGTCCTTTGGAAAGAGTCTTAAATTCAAGGGATATCAGGGCACTGTTTTTTCCCTGATGCAGCAAAAACTTGGGACAGCACTGATTGCAAGTAGAAAATTAGAGGAAAGCAGGCAGTTTTTAGAGGAAGGATGGACAGGAAAAAAGAATACAAGATTATATAAGCTGACAGTTATGAACCTGGATCTTGCGGAGGCATATTACTATTCAGACACTGCCAGATTTAATGACCTGTTCCAAAAGGCAGCCCCTGTATTCAAAAAGGATAAATTCTTTGTGGCAGAGCAGATGTTTCTGGAACAGAAATATGAGCAGGCTGCGGCATTTTTAAAAACATATAAAACAAAGAACGCTTACAATGAAGTGTTAAAACAGTATCTCATGGGCCAGTGCTATGATAAAATAGGAAATCGGCAAATGGCAGAGGACTGTATGCAGTATGCGGCAGACTATGGGAATACAATGCCCTGCCAGAAGAAAGCCCGGGAATGGCCCATGAACAAGGACATGCCGGAAAGACTTGAAAGCAAAACCATAGATTAGAAAATGAAAAATCTCTCCCCGGGAGTTTGAAAAAACATATCCTCGGGGAGAGATTTTTATCTCTGCTGCCAAAGATCTAAAAGGGACAGAACAGAGAAGGCGGTCTCTGCTGCAGCGCTCCCTGTGGCATTGGCTTCTGCCTGGATGTTTGTGGCAAAGAAATACATATTTTCTGATGTTTCTATAAAGCCTATAAACCAGCCGTTAATGTCCTGTCCGTCTACGCGTCCGGTTCCGGTCTTTCCGTAAAGCGTTCCGGCGGCAGAAGAAGAAAGACATATACTGTCTTTTACGGCCTGTATATTCTCAGGAGCAAAGCCAAAGGCGTTCTGGCCGAAAGTCCTGCTTAGCAGTTCTACCTGCTCCACAGGTGATATTTTCAGAGTGGATTCCAGCCAATAAGAGGATAGGTCACTGCCGATGTTTTCATTTCCATATCCGACTTTTTCCATATAAGATTGTAATGCATCATTGCCAAGGTGGTCGTCCAGAGTCTGAAAGTACCAGTTCACAGAAGCGGCCATTGCCGTTTGTAAAGTCTGATCCTGTTCCCATGTATCGAAAGGATAGTCTTTTTGATCCCAGGGCAGCAGGGAATGTTCCGGCGTGATGATTTCTTCTTCAAGGGCAAATAGTGCATTATATATTTTATAGGTCGAATCCGGCGCTGTCCGTGCTGTAGCCATATCCATATTGTAGAGGCTCCAATGATCATTATTTTGATCATATAAAACAAAACTTCCGTCATACTGTCCAAAACAGTCAGACAGATCTAAGACCGATATATTTTTTCCGGAAGTATCCCATGGATATTGATCATTAGCTGCTCCATAGGAAGTCAGCAGGGGACTGACCCCGGCAAAGAGGAGGGCAGCGGCAAGGAAAAGGGCAAGGCTTCCGGATTTTTTTAAAGAAGATGGCTTTTGGTAAAGGGCAATGTTCCGTATCCGCTGTTCCAGCTGTCTGATTGTGCCCCCGAGACTGCTGGAAAAAGGAGACAGGGAAATTTTCTCTGCAAAATTGATCAGAGTATATCCATAATCCTGATAAGAACCTGTATCCAGCATATCCAGCACAGCGCTGTCGCAGGCAATTTCACGGTCACATCTCATAGCTTTTCCGGCAAACCAGACAAAAGGATTAAACCAGTAAAGGATCTGGGCAAGTAATAACAGATAATTAGAAAGATTATCTTTGTGCCGGTAATGCTCCAATTCATGGAGCAGCATGTAACCTATGGTTTCAGAATTATAATCTGAAATCAGCCGAATGGGAAGATAAATACATGGCTTTAGCAATCCTGTGATGACAGGAGATTTTAAAAAAGCTGTACTGTAAATGGGAATCCTTTTTCTTATATGCATTTCTTCCAGACATCTCTTATAAAGTTTTCTCACTTCCCGGTTCTGCAGAGGCAGGGCAGATTTTCTGATCCTTCTTAGCCGGAGAAAGGATTTCCATACTAAGAGCGCCATTGTCACAATACCCATGATCCAGATTCCAAAGAGTATCCTTCCCACAAGAGAAGGAGTCTGACTGGTGACAGATATGGTAAAATCATTCATCCAGCCGGAGACGGTATCCATGGAATGTAATGTACTTGCTGCATTCCCGACAGTGCTGCCGGGAGAGGTTTTATGGATAAAACCTGTAAGCCATGAAAACAGGGAAAAAGTCCGGTCGGAAGGGACAGGAATAAAAGGAATTGCCATCAGGCATAGAGGCAGAAACCATAGATTATATTGTGTCCGGCTTGTCAGATGGGCCTTTAAAATCTTTTTGATGGCAAACAGGAGAAGGATCATGGCGTTGATCCATAAATTGCAGATTAAAAAATGCAGGATAAAGTCAGTCATAGGAACGTTCTCCTTATTTTGAGCCTTTGGAAAGAATGGAACGTAAATGGCAGATTTCAGTTTCCGACAGTTGGTTGTTTTCTAAATATGCAGAAAGCATTGCGCTGATATCACCATCATAGAAGCGCTTTAGGAAGGTGTTGCTTTCCTGATTGATATATTCATCTTCTTTTACAAGAGGGGTATAAACAAATACACGCCCCTGTTTTTTATAGGTCAGCGCTCCTTTGGTTACAAGGCGTTTTATAAGAGTCTGGATTGTTTTGGCACTCCATGAAGTGGTTTTTAACAGTTGCCCGGTTATTTCGTTTGTGTTGATCGGGGCGGATTTCCAGACAACTTTCATAACTTCAAATTCAGCTTCTGAAATCTGTGGCAGATCAGACATAGGGATCCCTCCTCATAATTCTTACATATGTAGTAAATAGATTATAATATCTTTATCCTTGTAATTCAAGAGAAGAAAAAAATCCTCCGGTGTATTAGAAATGCACCGGAGATTTTTTATAAGTTCCATATAGATTTTAGAAAGGAAATGCCGCTTTTGGTACGAAAGATCTTATCCATTGTATGACGAACGGCTTCTTCTGAAAAATGTTCTTCTGCCATATTGACCAGAAAATCGGCTTCCACCAGGATCTGATGATCGATATCCCGGATGTTGGAGTATGTATGATGATGACCGATCAGCCAGCATACCCGGTGGGTAAGCTCCTGGTCGGCGCCTGCCTCCATTAATAGTCTCCGGGCTTCGGCGGGACCTTCTATTTCCTGATATTTTCCGGCGCTGCTGTGGTATTTTTCTTCACTGACTTTGATCCCGATATCGTGGAGAAGAGCAGCGGTTTCCAGTATCTCCTGAGTGGCGGGATCCAGTTTTTCCAGTTTCCCTATGGCAGCGGCGTATCCGTATACTTTCATAAAATGTTCGATCCTGGGGACATCACCTTTGTCGTAAGCAATCATTTTTTCTGTGATCTGTGCGATTTTATCTGTCATAAGATTTTCTCCTTTTTTCTGAAAAAATAAAAAGGCAGCGGAATTGAGATCCGTCGCCTTTGACTTTTTTATAATACCACCGGGAAGCGGGTATTTCAAGAGAAAGATGGATATCCGTTATCAGGTATATTGCTATTGTTCAGATAACATTTGCTATGCTATAATTATCTGGAAATTGGATCCGGAAGAATCAAAGACTTATAGACCATGAGGAGAAATCGGCTTGTTTGCAATATTTTTATCACCTGTATACATACTGGTTAACATTTATGTTTTTTTCAGACTTCTGCATTGGCTTGGAGCATGTCACGGCTTTATGAAAAAACTGTCTGTGCGGATTGCAGTTGGCATTGTCTATCTCTTTTTTTCCTCTGCGCTCCTGGTGGGGTTTCTTCTGCCGCCAGGTCCCAGGCAGAAATTTGTTAAGTCTGTAGGCAATTACTGGCTGGGGGCGTTTCTCTATATTGTCCTTGCCCTTACTTGTGCGGATCTGATCCGTCTGGTTATAAAAAGGATCCGCAAGAAAAAGGGACGGACTTCGTACAGTGAGGAAAGTAAGAGATCCGCAAGAAAAAGGACTGTTATCGCAGGGGCAGTTGTTCTTTCGGCGATCACAGCAGTGTCTGTCTGGGGCGCTATAAATGCCAGGATCATCCATAGGGCAAAATATGAGGTGACAGTAGGTAAAAATGGCGGAAGCATAGACAGGCTGAGAGTGGTGCTGGCCGCCGATCTGCATCTGGGATGTAATATCGGCTGCAGCCAGATGGAGGATATGGTGGAAAATATCAACCGTCAGAAGCCGGATCTTGTGGTGATAGCCGGTGATATTTTTGATAATGATTATGAGGCGCTGGACGATCCCGAAAAGCTGACGGCGATCCTTCGGGGAATAAATTCCCGGTATGGGGTTTATGCCTGCTATGGCAATCATGATATACAGGAAAAAATACTGGCAGGATTTACTTTTGACAGTAAAGACAGCAAGAAAACCAGTGATCCGAGAATGGACCGGTTTCTGGAGAAGGCCGGCATTGTATTACTTCAGGACGAGGGAGTGCTGATTGATGACAGCTTCTATCTTTTCGGCCGGGCTGACGCCGGAAAGCCGGGGAGAGGGATCGATAAAAGGATGACTCCGGAAGAGATCACAGAGAATATGGATAAACGCAGGCCTATCTTTGTTATAGATCACGAGCCAAAGGAGTTAAAGGAGCTGGCGGATGCAGGGGTTGACGTGGATCTTGGAGGACATACCCATAACGGACAGCTGTTTCCGGGAAATGTTTTGATGAAGTTTCTTTGGGAAAATCCATACGGATGTGTGACAAAAGACCAGATGTACAGCATAGTCACATCAGGTGCGGGGCTGTTCGGTCCCAATATGCGGGTAGGCACACAGGCAGAGATATGCGTGGTGGATGTACAGTTCCACACAGAAGGATAAATAGAAAGAAGAAAAGATCAATAAAAGAAAAGAGGAGACTATGTATTCTTATAATTTTATGCAGTGGCTGATACTTTTTTATTTGTACAGTTTTATTGGCTGGGTCTGGGAGTCCTGTTATGTATCATTAAAAAGAGGAAGATGGGTAAACCGTGGATTCTTACACGGACCGCTCCTGCCGATTTATGGAGCAGGCGCCGTCACCATCCTGTTCAGCACAATGGAAGTCAGGAAAAGTATTCCGCTGATCTTCCTGCTGGGGATGGTGGGAGCGACGATCCTGGAATATATAACAGGTGCCTGTATGGAGAGGATGTTCCATGTGCGTTACTGGGATTATAGTGATAAGAAATGGAATCTGAACGGACATATCTGCCTGGCAGCTTCACTGGTATGGGGATGCTTTTCTGTTCTTTTGACATGGGGCATACAGCCGCTTATCGATCCGGCGATCATGAAAATCCCAAGAACCGTGGCAGAATTTGTAACAATACTGCTGAGTGTTGTATTTACCTGTGATTTTATGCAGTCTTTCCGTGAGGCTGTGGATCTGAAAGAGACCTTAATAAAACTCAGCGAAAGCAGCGAGCATATCCGGCATATGCAGAAAAGACTGGAAGTGGTTTCTGCTTTTGCTGAACAGGATCGGGAAATCTATCAGACGAAACTTTGGGAAAAGCTTGCCGGCAGGAAAGAATTACTGCAGAATCTGGATGAATACCGCCGGATACAGCGGCAGAAGTTAAGAGAAATTGAAGAGAAACTTGTACAGATAAAGGAAGCCGGCAGGCAAAAGGCGGAAGAATTGTCTTCCCTGCAGGAAAGCTTGGTAAAAGAGCTCCAGTCGATGGGGGCCCTTACGAATCGGAAATACCAGAATTCCGTGCGCCAGCTTAGGAGAAATCCGGGAATGATCTCAGAAAAATATGGAGACATATTAAAGGATATACGAAAGATCATGAGCCGGAATGGGCAGAAGAAATGAAGGCCGGGAAAATAGTAAATGAGAGGGGGAGAAAATGGAACAGAATCATATTGTTAGTAATCTGGAAATTGAGCTAAATACAAATACTGCCTCTGAGCAGGATCCTAAATCTGATATATACGAAGTTATGCATATGGACAGACTTGTAGCCAGCGTCTCTTCCTCAGGGGCAGCAAAGATCTTTAACAGGAAATTTATGCCTTATGACCTTTATCTGGAAGAGGAAGGGGCGGAGGTCGATATTGATACAAGGATCAACAATCTGGATAATTTCTATCATTGGTGTGCGTCACGGGTATTATCTCTGGACAGAAAATATGCCAAAGAAATATTAAACAGTATAGGTGCAGCGCAGGCAGTGACGGACAGAGAACGTGCTCATATTTCTCTTTCTTATCACTGCGTTTCTCTTACAGATGTGTTTTGGGTGAGAAAACAGGGAGAAGAGATAACCTTTAGGAAAATCAACTTGTACGATAAAACTTTAAATAAAGCAGTTGTAGAAATTTCCCTGAGGGGCCGGCAGATGACTGTAACTAATCGAGAGCTGGCTCAGGACCTCTCTACAAAAGGCTGTTTTCCGAAAGCATGGATCAGAGATAAGAATGGATTTCGGCTTTTGAAGGATGGGGATGAGGAGGCAGTGGAAAGAGAACTGCTGGCAAGTCAGATCTGTCAGTGCTTCCGCATACGTCAGGTGGAGTACAGGGAAGCTTTTTTTGAAGGAATAAGGGTAAGCGAGAGCAGTCTGGTTACTTCAAAAGAAACCTCTATGGTCTCAAAAATGTCTTTTGATATCTATGCCCTTAACCATGATCTGGATACACTGGAAATCTGTAAACAAATAGATGCGGAAACATATTATGGAATGAACATTCTGGATTATCTTACAGGAAACACAGACAGACATCCGGAAAACTGGGGATTTTTTGTAGATAATGCCACAAATAAATATATATCCCTATATCCTGTGATGGACTTTAATCAGTGCTTCCAATCTTATGATACCTTAGACGGAGCCAACTGTCAGACTGTTCTTCCCCAAAAAATGACCCAGAGAGAGGCGGCGGAAGAAGCAGTAAAGCAGATAGGTCTGCCCCAGATCCGGGAAATGGATATGAATAAATTTGGTGATATGAAAAAAGAGGCCAGGATGTTTCAGAGACGGCTTGAGGAATTACGGAAATATATATAGCCATAAAAGGAAAACAGATGAAGAACCCATGGGAAGGGATTTCGATCATGGAAGTCCTTTCTATACAGGATTTTATTTGTATGATTATTCAGTATACTATTACTGATGCGTACAGATAAAGTCCTGTTTTTGTTTCTTAGACTTTTAACAGACCATTTAAAGAGTGTTTAATATCTTCCTCTCTTTTCTTTAGCTTTGCCATTTCCCATAGTAACCCACATAAACATTGAAAAAAGAGCGGATTCCACAAGAAAGAAGAGTTTAAAAAAAGTTTAAAAACTTATAGAGGAATCTTTAACGGGAGATGCTACTCTTCTAGAAAAAGAAATCAGGAGGCTTAATAAATTATGGAAGAGAACTTAACAGGCCTGTCCCGGCAGGAAGTAGAGGAACGCCGCCAAAGGGGAGAAGGACAGTCCCAGGCGGAGAGCATCACCAAAAGCCGCGGCCGGATCGTCAGGGAAAATGTCCTTACTCTTTTTAACGGGCTGAACTTTCTGATCGCCGGGCTGCTTTTTGCAGTAGGGGCTTATTCCAATATGCTGTTTATCGCCATTATCATCCTGAATATCCTCATCGGGATCGCCCAGGAGTTTAAGGCGAAAAAACTTGTGGATGAACTGTCTGTTCTGAACCGCCCAAAGGTTTTTGTACGCCGGGAGGGTGAAGATGTTCAGGTAGATCCGGAAGAGATCGTAAAGGATGATCTTATTCTGCTGGAAAGCGGCAGGCAGATCTGCAATGACTCGGTGGTCGTTTCCGGAAACTTTGAGATGAACGAATCCCTTCTTACGGGGGAAAGCGACGGGGTGGTAAAAGAACCGGGAGACCAACTGTATTCCGGAAGCTTTGTGATCACCGGAAAAGGCATGGCAAAGGTTACTCATGTGGGAAATGAGAATTATGCCACAGGGCTGGTCAATCAGGTAAAAAAAGAGAAGAAGGTCCAGTCGGAGCTTCTCGGATCCATGAGAAAAGTTACCCGCTTTACAAGCCTGCTCATTGTTCCCCTGGGGATCCTGCTTTTTCTGGAAGCTTTCTTTCTCCGTAACGGAACGGCTCAGGAAGCAGTGGTTTCTTCAGCGGCGGGACTGCTGGGAATGCTGCCGAAAGGATTGGTGCTTCTGATATCTGTGTCCTTGGCAGCAGGGGTGATCCGTCTGGCGAAAATGAAGATCCTGGTCCAGAACATCTATTCTCTGGAAACCTTGGCCCATGTAGACACCCTCTGCCTGGATAAGACAGGAACCATCACAGACGGAAAACTAAAGGTATGCAGAAAGATCCCTGCAGGAAAAATCCCCGGGAGCCAGGGGGAAATGCTGATCCAGTCTTATATGGCGGCCTGTGAAGACAACAATCCTACTTTCCAGGCCCTTAGGAAAGCCTTTTCGGCAGAACAGGTCTATCCTTCAGTCCATAAGATTCCTTTTTCTTCAAAAAGAAAATGGGGAGCTGTCAGCCTGAAAGGCGCAGGCACGGTTTTTGTAGGCGCTCCGGAGAAACTTATGGGAGAGATCCCTGAGAACCTGGAGCAGGAACTGGAACAGGGAAGAAGAATAGTAGGGATCGGATACTACGGAGGAACCTGGACAGAAGAAAATTTCCTTCCTCCCAGGATCCATATGCTGTATACCGTGGTCCTGGAGGACCGGATCCGGAAGAATGCAAAGAAGACCCTGGAGTTTTTCAAAGAACAGGGAGTGGATGTAAAAATCATTTCCGGAGATCATGTAAAAACCGTTTCCATGATCGGGCAAAGAGCCGGACTGGAAAAGTGGCGGGAGGCGGTAGATCTGTCGTCCCTTGGGGAAAATATTGATTTTGATAAGATCTGCCGGCAGTATTCGGTTTTTGCAAGAGTGACACCCGGACAGAAGCAGGAACTGGTGAAAGCTCTTCAGAGACAGGGGCATAAAGTGGCTATGACCGGAGACGGAGTAAATGATCTCCTTGCCCTTCGGGAGGCGGACTGTTCTATTGCTGTGGCAGACGGCAGCGACGCCAGCAGACAGCTGGCCCAGGTGGTGCTTTTGGATTCTGATTTTACCCATCTTCCTCAGGTGGTCATGGAAGGACGGAAGGTGATCAATAATGTGACCAGAACGGCGGCAGTATTTTTTATTAAGACTATTTACTCTGTACTGGTCTCCGTTTTCTGCCTGCTGGCAAATGTGCCATTCCCCTTTATTCCTATACAGATCACCCTCATAGACGCCTGCATAGAAGCCTATCCCTCTTTTATCACCATTGTGGAATCCGATACCAGAAGGATACGTGGAAGCTTCTTAAAAACTGCGCTGAGGAACGCCCTTCCTTTCGGCCTGACAGTGACGGGAATGATCATAATGGTAAGCCTTTTGGCTCCCTTTACGGTTTCCCAGAGACAGACCGTCATGTATCTGGCTCTGATCATTATTTCCATGACTGCAGTGATCAAAAGCTGTGTGCCCTTTAATCTCCTCAGAGGATTTATTTCTATCACAATGGTCCTGGGTACTTTCGGGGCGCTGTGGATCCTTCCTCAGCTTTTCGAGATTTCCAGCCTGCAGCCGGAGATGCTCCCGTTTCTGGCGGTAACGGTCCTGGCTTCCTGGGCATTGCTCCTGCTCCTGGAAGGTATCAAAAAAGTCCTTTCCGAAAAAGAGAGGGCTTCAGGGGACAGAATTTTAAATGCATATGGAAAAAGTAGAGAAGCTGATGTATGATGGTACTATAGCAATCCAAGAAAATATCGCACCAAATCCAGTGCATCAGAATGCGAAATCCAGCGTCAGCCAGCTTCGACGTGCCCCGGCACGCCATCAGCTGCCTTCCTTGTCTTTCACGTTCTGCGACACAGTCTTTGCTGTAATATTTTCTTGGATTGCTATAAAAGCGTAAGGTGAGGAGAAAACATGTCATTAAAAAAACGGATGTTTCGATCCAATATGATGATTCTGTTTACTGCCCTGATGGCTCTGATGCTGATCCTGGTGGGAGTGCTGGTGGTCTTTGAAGATCCTTTTGAGAATCAGTTTCATTCTCTTACTCAGACCAGGCTGGACAGCCACATAGAGGAGGCGGCCCGGCTGGTAAGAGAGGCTCGGCCCGGAGAGGAGGAGCAGCTTAGTCAGGAGCTGTCCAGATGGGATTACCAGACAGCATTGATCGCCGATGGTTCTGTCCTTGCAGGAGACCAGAGCGAAGACATGAGAGACCTGGCTGAGCATTTCACTATGGAAGCGGACAGCAGCGGGGAGACCGGTATTTATCTTTGCCAGAATGCTTCGGTGGCGGGAAAATATGTAGAAGAAGAAAATGCCTTTCTGGTCGCTGTGCATTTCTCACAGGAAGGCAGGCTGCCTGATTCTGTACGGCCTCTCTTTTTTACCTTTCTCATTGTGCTGATCCTCACCGGGATAGGCGCTATTGCAGTTCTTCTTTTGCTGGCGGCTTTCTTTACCCGGCGGATGAACCGGGTAGTCATGGAACCGGTGGGAGAACTGGTGGCTGCAGCAGAACGGGTGCGGCAGGGAAATCTGGAAGAGAAGATCTCTTATCAGGGAGAAACAGAGTTTGAACATGTGTGTCAGGCTTTTAACGCCATGCAGGATACCATTTTAGCGGACAGAAAACAAAGAGAAAGAAATGAGAGAGCCAGGATAGATATGATCACCGGGATCTCCCACGATCTGCGGACACCTCTCACCTCTATACAGGGATATATCAAAGGCGTGCTGGATCATGTTGCAGATACAGACCAGAAGAGAGAACTTTACCTTCGGACGGCCTATGAATCTACACAGGAGATGAATGTACTCCTGAAGAAACTCTTTGACTTTTCCAGAGTAGAAAGCGGCCAGCTTCCTTTTCATATGGTGAAGGTAGATCTGGCAGAATTTACTTCTGCCTATATCGCCCAGAAAGAAGCAGTGATGGATCCGGAAAGGGTGCAGATGACCTTTGAAAAAGCAAAGGGAGAGATTCCGGAAGTATTTATAGATATTGAACAGGTGCCCCGGATCTTTGACAATCTGCTGGAAAACAGCATCAAATATGCAGAACGGCTGCCCGCTCAGATCCAGGTGAGGATCTTCTGGGAGAATACCTGGGTGGTGCTGGAGTGGAAGGACAAGGGACCTGGAGTGCCGGAAGAAAAACTTCCCCGGATCTTTGACAGGTTTTACCGGTGTGACGAAGCAAGGACCATAAAGGGCAGCGGCGTAGGACTTTATATCGTAAAATATATTATGGAACGCCATGGAGGAACTGCAGAGGCAGAAAATGATGATGGATTGGAAATACAGCTGTATTTTCCGGAAAGGAGCCAAGATGGAGAGGATATTGATCGCTGAAGATGATGAGAAGATTGCCTGGCTGGAAAAAGATTATCTGGAGAGCAACGGCTATGAGGCCAGGATCGTAGCAAATGGCGATAAGGTGATTCCGGAGCTTATGCAGGATTCTTATGATCTGCTGCTGCTGGATATCATGCTTCCCGGGATGAGCGGTTATGATATCTGCAGAAAGATCCGGGAGGAGATCGATATTCCCATTCTGATGGTGACTGCCAGGACAGAGTCCATAGATGTGATAAGGGGGCTGGGCCTGGGAGCGGATGATTATATCACCAAGCCTTTCGACCCTTCGCAGCTGGTAGCCCGGGTCCGTTCCCATCTGCGCAGGTATGCCCGGCTTACCGGAAAGGGAAAAGAAGGAAATGCAGACGGCACAGAGAGGATCCAGGTCCAGGATGTTGTCATCGAACCCAGGACCTGGAAGGTGTGGAAAAAGGACCGGGAAATCCGTCTTCCCAACCGGGAGTTTGAACTTCTCCGTTTTATGGCGGAGAATCCTAATATCGTTTTTTCAAAAGAAGAGTTGTTTGAAAAGATATGGGGCTATGACTATATCTCTGACGGGGCTACGGTGTCGGTACATATCAACCGGCTCAGAGAAAAAATAGAGGACGACTCCAGAAATCCCAAGATCATAGAAACCGTCTGGGGCGCCGGTTACCGGCTGAACCTGTGACTGAGGGAAAGTTTCCTGCCTGGGAGACAGGAAGGCCTCTGCCAATGCAGGGGCATTGTAGAGAAATGAAGAAAGAGGGAATGATTATGTGGCTTTTATTTGCTGCAGGTTCCGCCTTTTTTGCCGGGGTGACTTCTATCTTGGCAAAATGCGGGATACGGAGGACGGATTCAACAGTGGCTACCGCTGTGCGGACAGTGGTGGTCCTGGTCTTTTCCTGGATCATGGTATTTTTTGCCGGATCCTGGGATCAGCTTTCTTCCGTAAAGGGCAGTACCCTGGTTTTTCTGATCCTTTCAGGCGCAGCTACAGGAGCTTCCTGGCTGTGCTATTTTAAGGCCCTTCAGCTTGGGGATATCAACAAGGTAGTTCCTCTGGACAAATCCAGTACAGTCCTTACTATCCTCTTGGCACTCATCTTTCTGGGGGAGGGGATTTCCTGGGAAAAGGCTGGGGCAGTCCTGGTTATCGCCCTGGGGATTTTTCTGATGATCGAGAAAAAGGACAGTCAGGGAGAAGGAAAAAAGGCAGGTATGGGCTGGTTTTTCTACGGGGCCGGTTCTGCGGTTTTTGCCAGTCTTACGGCAATCCTGGGGAAGATCGGGATCTCCGATATTGAGTCTAATCTGGGAACGGCCATCCGTACCTGTGTCGTCCTGGTCATGGCCTGGCTTATGGTAGGGGTCCAGGGAAAGGGAAAAGAGATCCGGAAGATCCCGGGAAAAGAACTGGCCTTTATCTGTCTGTCCGGCGTAGCCACAGGAGCTTCCTGGCTGTGCTACTGGAGGGCTCTCCAGGAAGGACCTGCCAGTATCGTGGCTCCGGTGGACAAGCTCAGCGTGCTGGTGACAGTGGTTTTTTCCTATTTTGTCTTTGGAGAAAAGCTGGGACGCAAAGAAGCTCTTGGGCTTGCCCTGCTTACAGGGGGAACCGTTGTTATGGCTCTGCTGGGATAAGATTCCATGAAAGAATAGGAAGTACATCCGGAAGCCTGGGGACCTTTTACAGAAAGAAATCACGGCATGAAGATCCATGAGTAATGAGAAATTTGAATAATTCGGATATTTTTTAGGATGGTCAGCTTTCGCCGGCCATCCTTTTTTTATAATTAGTTCCCCATTCTTCCATGGCGTCCAGGATAGGGCGCATAGATTCGCCCAGAGGGGAAAGGGCATATTCTACTCTCGGCGGCACTTCCGGATAAACCGTTCTGGTAATGATCCCGTCCTCTTCCATAGCCCGGAGACTGTCAGTAAGGACCTTCTGACTGATACCTTCTAAATCTCTGCGGAGCTCGTTAAAGCGCCAGGGGCGCGCCATGAGATTCCGCAGTATCAATAATTTCCATTTACTGCCTATAAGCTGGACCGTTGTAGCCACAGGACAGGCAGGCAATTCTTCTTTTGTCAGCATTTATCTGTCACCTCATTCCAATAGTTTAAAATAGAATGTTACATTCTGATTATAGTGTAAGATTCCTTTTTTGCCAAGAAAGAAAAAGCAGGCAGTCGACATGGCTGGTTATTGCTTCCTGCCGGCAGCCACGAAGAGGAACGCAGATCTGCCGCCGGGAGACAGAGATAGTTACTTTTTGGTAACTAAGTAATAGATTTGTGCGTACTTTTTTAATGTAATATCATTTGTTACAATAATAACCGCAAAGGGGAAAACCTTTTGACAAATAGAAACGGAGGTAAACATTTATGGCACTTTCAAATCTTTTCGGATGGAATACAAAGAAGGAAACAGCGGCAGCCGCCGCCTGCGGAACCGCTTGCGGAGCAGGAGATAAGCCGGAAGAAAAACCGGCCGCCTGCGGAACTGCCTGTGGAGCTGGAGACAAGTAAGATCCGGTATCTGTGAAAATCTTTAACAGGAATCCAGAGGAGGATTCCGGGAGCTGCCGGGGAAATTTACCCAACGGTCTGTTTTATGAGGCAGCTCCCATTTATTCCCGCAGGCAACGAGCCAAGCGGACATGCTGGCATGTCCATTTGGCGGTGCTGTGTGCCAGTGGCACACGTTTAGCACCGACCGAAGTGGAACGTAGACCTGCCGCGAGGGTCTAATACCTCGATGCTTACATCGGGGTCTTTGACTTAAAGAATGAAATTGTATGTTATCAGGACTTTGGGAGAACAGGACCTTCCAGTGTACGGAAACGATCGTTAGTCGGAGTATGGTCGTGTCAGTGCATTAGCCGGTGACATCTTTATATAGATGAAAATAAAGGATGAAAGAGAGGACAGGGCTATGAAACAATATTTTTCTTTTCAATGGCATATTACAGATGAATGCGACCAGCGCTGTAAACACTGCTATATTTTTTCAGAGGACAACTGTAAAAAACTGGATGCTATGAACTGGAAGCAGATGGAAGAGACCTTTTATAACTGCCTGGATTTCTGCAGGGTCTATGACAGACTGCCTTATTTTTATATTACCGGAGGAGATCCTATCCTTCACCCGGATTTCTGGAAACTTCTGGGGCTTTTAAAAGACCATGAGATCCCTTTTACCATTATGGGAAATCCCTTTCATTTAAATGATCAGGTCTGTCAGAAACTGAAAGAATATGGCTGTGAAAAGTATCAGCTTTCTCTGGACGGCATGAGAGAAACTCATGACTGGTTCCGGAAGCCGGGTTCTTTTGACATTACTCTGGAAAAGATCGGCTGTATTAACAGAGCCGGTATCCGCAGTGTGATCATGACCACTGTATCCGGCACGAATATTGAGGAGATCCCGGATATTATTGATGCAGTAGTAAAGGCAGGAGCCAATGTTTTCGCCTTTGCCAGATATTGCCCCACCAGCGAAGAGAAAGAAGTAGGTATAGAGCCTCTGCGATACCGGCGGCTTCTGGCAGACTGCGATAAGAGATTTAAAGAGTATAAGGCGGCAGGATGCAAAACTTACTTTAACAAAAAAGATCATCTCTGGACCTTATACGAATATGAGACCGGTGCTTTTAAGATCCCGGAAAATGTTCAGGAAGGAATGATCTACGGAGGCTGCAATTGCGGAAACTGCCATCTGACCATTCTTCCTAATGGAGACATTTACGCCTGCCGGAGAGTGCAGAACAGCAAAGTGGGGAATGTATTCCGGGACCGTCTGGCCGACGTGTGGATCTGCCAGATGGAAGCTTACAGAGAGTATTCAAAGTTTGAGAAATGTTCCAGATGTGAGCTTCTGGCCTGGTGCCGGGGGTGTCCCGCAGTGGCCAGCGGCAGAAACGGAAACTTTTACGAGGCAGATCCCCAGTGCTGGAAGGAGGTCTAGGCTGTGATCCCGGAAACTATGAAAGCAGTGGTCCTTACCGGACCTGTGCGAGGAGACGAGGTGAGTCTTACAGAATATCCGGTACCGAAGGGCCGTCCCGGCTGGGTGCTGGTCAAGGTGAAGGCTTTTGGAATGAATCATTCGGAGCAGATCCTCAGGCAGGGAGAGATCCGGGCAGACTATATCCAGAAGCCGTTAATCCCCGGCATTGAATGTGTGGGAGAGATTGCAGATCCTTCTGACAGTTCCTTTAAAAAGGGGCAGAAAGTGGCAGCCCTTATGGGCGGCATGGGGCGGAGTTTCAATGGAAGCTATGGAGAGTATGCTCTCCTGCCTGTTCATCATGTGTTTTCCGTTGTTTCTTCTCTTTCCTGGATAGAACTTGCCCTGTTCCGGAGACTTATTTTACCGCCAGGGGGTCTCTTTTTGAAGGACTGGATCTGAAGCCTTCCGATACCCTGCTGATCCGGGGCGCTACCTGCGCTTTGGGCTATGCGGCCATTCAGATTGGAAAGGCTCTGGGCTGCAAAGTGATCGCCACTACCCACAGGGATAAGAAGCTGCCTCTTTTGAAGGAGGCGGATCAGGCGGTTCTGGATCCGGGAGAGCTGGCAGGACGCCTTCCCGGTGTGACAAAGGCTTTGGAACTGGTGGGCCCTAAAACACTGGGGGATACACTGAACTGTATGGAAAAGGGCGGGATTGTCTGCAATACAGGAATCCTGGGAGGAATTTACGGTATCAGGTATTTTGATCCTATCAAATTCATTCCCAATGGGGTTTATCTTACAGGGTTCCACAGCAACTGGCCCAGTCAGAAAGTAATGGATGAAATCTTTACCTTTTTAGAGGAGCATAAATTGACTCCCTGTCTTGGAAAGGCTTTCCCCTTTTCTTCTGTCAGAGAGGCCTGTATTGCCCAGGATCAGGGGGCTGTGGAGGGAAAGATCGTTGTATATATGGAGGAGATATAATGGATGCAGAAACATGTTTGAAAAAATTACAGTATGTGGGAGTCCTGGCCTTTGCTACAGTGGACGCCCAGGGAAATCCCCAGGTGAGGAATATCAGTGCCATTCACTATGAGCCTGAGGCTCTGTACTTTTTTACCGCCAGGGGCAAGGATTTCTGCCGGGAGCTTCTGGCAGACGGAAGAGTACAGATACTGGCCTACACCAGATACAAGGAAATGATCCGATTAAGTGCAAAGGCTGTGCCTGTTCCAAGGGAAAAACAGAACTACTGGATGGAAAAGATCTTTCAGGAGCAGCCTTATCTTGTCAACGTATACCCGGGGGATACCAGAGAGATCGGCATTGTATTTGAAATCCGGGACGGGGCCATAGAGTATTTCCATCTGGGCGTCCGGCCGATCTTCCGGGAAAGCTATACATTGGGGAAAGGAAATGTTACACTGAAAGGGTATGAGATCACAGACAACTGTGTTGACTGTGGGATCTGTATGGAACACTGTCCCCAGGGCTGTATAGAGCCTGGTCAGCCTTACCGGATACAGCAGGAGCATTGTCTCCATTGCGGCAATTGTTTTGAACAGTGTCCCGTATCCGCAGTGATAAGATTAGGAGGAGAAGATTGATGTTTCCCAATAGATTAAGAAAAGATCAGGAAGGATCGGATATAGAGAAGATCCGGAAGCTTGGAAAGGCTCTGGAGGAAGCGGAGGCTGTGATCATAGGAGCCGGTGCGGGGCTGTCTGCTTCCGCAGGATTTGTTTATACCGGAGAGCGGTTCCAGGCTTATTTTTCGGATTTTGAGGAAAAATATGGATTTCATGATATGTATTCCGGCGGCTTTTACCCTTATAAAACTCTGGAAGAATACTGGGCTTACTGGAGCCGGTATATCTACCTGAACCGGTATATGGATCCGCCTAAGCCGGTGTATGAAGATCTTCTGGAACTGATAAAAGACAAGGACTATTTTGTTCTGACCACTAACGTGGATCACTGCTTTCAGAAAGCAGGATTTGAAAAAGAGCGGCTTTTTTATACTCAGGGAGACTATGGACTGTTCCAGTGTTCAGAGCCCTGTTGTCAGGAAACCTGGGATAATGAAGAGATCATAGGCGAAATGATCCGCCGTCAGGATCATATGACGATACCAAGGGATCTGGTGCCTCATTGTCCCCACTGTGGAAAACCCCTGACCATGAATCTGAGGGCAGATGATACCTTTGTCCAGGACGAAGGCTGGTATCAGGCCTCCCGGCGGTACAGCAGATTCCTTACAGAACACCAGGATGGGAAAATATTGTTTCTGGAACTGGGAGTGGGCTATAACACCCCGGTGATCATCAAATATCCCTTCTGGCAGATGACAGCAAAAAATCCCAGGGCAGTATATGCCTGTGTGAATTATGGAGATGCGGCAGCACCTGGAGAGATCGCAAAACAGGCCATCTGTATTGACGGGGATATTGGATCGGTATTGAAAAAACTAAAATGATAAGGAACAGAAATGTTCATGCGGCAGCCACTTCTCTTACTTTTCGGGAACCAGCCCAACTCCTTCCAGCCCGTGAAGGATCATTTGGGTAGTCATCTGGATCATTTCCTCCAGAGGGATCTGCTGGCCTTTCGTCTCCCACTGGCGGAAAATAACGCCCAGGCAGACGGAAAAGTAAGTGATGATAAGGCTACTTTCAAAAGGCCCGTATTTTGGAATATGATCATACTTTTTAAACAACTGATCCCGGATCAGATCCGAAGGACTTTTCTTCTCCGGAAAATTACCTTTACAGGAAAGGATAAGCTTGTCTGTGGAATCCAGAGCGGCCATGATCTCAAAACTTTTCCGGATAATGAGTTCTGCGTCATCGGGAAAGCTGGTTTCTTCTATCATTTTGAAGGTTGGCTCCATGATCTCGAGCTGAAGAGTAGCCAGCAGATGATCCAGAGATGTATAATGGAGATAAAAAGTCTTCCGGTTGATCTGAGCTCTCTGGGTAAGCTCTTTGATAGAAATTTTAGAATAATCCATTTCACCAAGCATTTGATAAAAAGTTTCACGTATCAGATTTTCATTTTTGATAAAGCGAAGATCCTGCTTAGGATTCTGTTTCATAACTTTGCACCTTTAAGCAACAATTTTTGAAAAATGTATAATAAACCTCATAAATTTGTCCTGTGTCTATTGTTGCTTTCCCTTTTTTTCATTATAATACTATTGTGATGAACAATCAACAGAGAGCCATTATTATATTCGTGAGAATTAATCAACAGATGTTGCTTAAGTTGTGGCTGATAGAGGAGGTTGCAGGATGAAGTATCGATATATTACTATTGAAAGAGAATATGGAAGCGGCGGAACACAGATCGGTAAAAAACTAGGCGAGGTTTGCAACGTACCTTTCTATGGACGTGAGATCCTTGAAACCGTGGCCCAGAAAAGGGGAATTTCCACAGAACGTATTGACCAGTATGAAGAAAAAGCTACAGGCAGCCTGATCTATTCTCTTTTCCTTATGAACAGAGTACAGTCGGGAGATGCCAATATGCTGCCGGAGGAAGGAAAAGTTTTCCTGGATGAACAGATGGAGATCCGGCGTCTGGCTCAGAACGGCCCGGGGATTTTCATGGGACATTGTGCTGCATACGCCTTGAAGAACATGAAAGGAGTAGCAAAGGTATTTATTTATTGCAGCAGTGAAGAAGATATCAAAAAGCGGATCGTTGAAGAATATGGGATCGATCCTCAGAATGTAGAAGCTACCAGAAAATATTATAACAAAAAGAGATCTGCCTACTTCCGGGCAAACACCGGAAAAGTCTGGGATGACAAGAAAAATTATGATATTGTCCTTGACTCAGGCACTCTTGGTATCGAAGGATGTGTGAAAGCACTGAAAGGACTTTTTGAAGAGTAAATAAGAGCAAAGAGAAAAAAGACCGTTGGGAAGAAGCCCCGATGGTCTTTTTTTCGTGGTGGAATAAGCCTGCCCAGGAAACCTTACCCTGTCCGATCACCCGGAGGTCTGCAGGGATGCCGCCGGGGATTATACTATGATTATGGTGTCTGGCTTTTCAGAAAATTCAGGGATCCGGCAGGATTTCCCGTGCCCTTTTCCAGAAGAGAGATCAGGGCGCTGATCGTATTTTCAATCTCTTCTCTGGAGGAGGGAACCAATGTGTTGTCCATTTTTACTGTAAGAACAATGAGAACGATCTCTGCCAGAGCCTCAGGATCCTCAAAATGGATCTCCCCGCCCTGGATCCCCTGGCGGATGATCTCTGCCAGCACAGGTTTTAATTCCGTAATGATATGATTCACATACTTCTGATGGATAAAGATCCTGGTCTGTGTGCTGGAATCTGTCTGGTCCTGGGATTTCAGGAACTCAGAAGAAGAATTCCGGCAGGCCTGAAAGATCATAGCCATTCTTGTAAAAGGCGGGATTTCCCTTTGATAGGCCAGAGACTTTGCCGTCTGGAGAGGCTTTTCATAATTTCTCTCTACCAGGGCCTGGAGAATGGCATCCTTGGAAGGAAAATAATAATAGATACTTCCCTTTCCGATCCCGGCAGTATGGGCGATCTCACTGACAGATATGCTCTGCAGTTCATGATTGGCCAGAAGTTTCTGAAGAGCGTCCAGGATCTGATTGTATTTCAACGGATTTGGCATAAATATCACCTTTCTGTTATGGATGTAAAAACAGTAACTTACTAACTACTATAGCACAGACAGGGGAAAAGAACAAACAATAAAAACCAACAAAAAAACAAGAAAAAATCAAAAATATTTTGAACAGAACCAGGATTGACCACTGGCCGAAAAAATGGTAATCTAACATCAAAAGAAAGACGACCAGCGGTCGAAAAGGGCTGAAAAAGGTCGAAAAGGAGGATACTATGACCTACGCAGATATGTTTTCAAAGGTAAAAGGAATGCTGATGGACGCAGATGTCAGTGACATCCAGGAACATCTGGCATATCAGTTTAACATTACAGGAGAGGCAGAAGGGATTTTCTATGCTGAGGTAAAGGAAGGCAAGCTGTATGTGGAGCCTTATGAGTATTTTGACAGAGACGCTATGTTTACCTGTTCCGCGGAGACTCTCTTTAAGATCGCAGATGGAAAAACAGATCCTATCCTTGCGGTAACTCTTGGAAAATTAAAAGTAGAAGGAAATATTGATAAGGCGTTAAAGTTAAAAGATCTGATCAACAGCAAAAAAAAGAAGAAAAGTAAAAAATAGGATGTTCAGAAAAGCAGGTGAATAAAATGGGTAATTTACTGAAGGGAGCAGCCGGACTTCTGGGGGCTGTAGCTGCGGCGGAAGCAGCGGGCACAGCATATTTCTACAGAAGGACCATGAAGCGTTATAATGCAAAAACAGAACGTACCATGAAGATGTCCGGGGTGGACTGGGAACAATATTTTCCCATGATGCATAAGAGAAGCGCCTGGATGATGGAGCAGCCTCATCAGGATGTGTGGATCCGATCCAGAGACGGCCTGAAGCTTCACGGCACATATTTTAAAGGCGATGAAGGAAACAAAGCAGTGATCTGTTTCCATGGTTATACAAGCAAAGGACTGAATGACTACGGAAGCCTGTCCTATTACTATCTGAAACATGGATTCCGGATGCTGCTCATTGATGAAAGAGCCCACGGGGACAGTGAAGGTACTTATATCGGTTTCGGCACCATGGATCGGTATGACGGCATGGAGTGGGTCAAATGGATGATCCATGAGATCGGGGAGGACGCCCAGATCCTCCTTCACGGAAATTCCATGGGAGGCGCAACTGTCTGCATGATGGGAGGAATGAAGCTTCCGCCACAGGTGAAAGGGATTGTTTCTGACTGTGCCTTTACCTCGGCCAAAGAGGTATTTACCCATGTGCTTCACAGTATGTATCACCTTCCGGCTTTCCCTATGATCCAGATCGCAGATAAGCTGAATAAGAAAAAAGCCGGTTATGGACTGGACGATTGCAACGCTGCAAGAGAAGTGCGGAAGGCCAAGGTACCTTTCCTGTTTATCCACGGAGAAAAAGATATTTTTGTCCCCTGCTGGATGTGCGAGGAAATCTATAAGAATTGTGCAGCGCCCAAGACGAAACTGATTGTAAAAGACGCAGGCCACGCAGAGAGCTATTATAAAGATACGGCAGCATATGAAAAGGCCCTTGATTCATTTATCGGAGGAATAATGAAATGATGAGAACAAGAAAAGGACACAAAGTATACCCGTTGACTGTAGCGCAGAAATTCCATCTGTACTATCTGCCTTTCTGTCCCACAGCGGCAGTGCTGAACATTGGTACCAGCGTGACTATTGAAATTGAGATTGACTGGGATCTTCTGGCAAAATCCATTAATAAGGCTTATGCAAGAAGCGAAGGCATGCGGATCCGTTTTGCAAAAGATAAAGAAGGAAACTGGTATCAGTATGTGGCAGATCCGGAAGAGATGAAGATCGAGTTTGTGGATTTCTCCAAAGGGACTATGGAAGAAGCAGAAGCTACTATGCAGAAGTGGACTACCGTGCCTTTCAAGATGGAAGACTCTCAGATGAGCCGGATCGTTATGATCCAGATGCCTGACGGATTTAACGGGATCTATTTCCTGGTACATCATATGATCGCAGACGCTCAGTCTCTGATCTGCTTTATGAAAGATATTATCGAACTTTACTGTAATGAAAAATATGAAGGAGTTCCATATCCGAAAGAGATGGCTTCCTATATTGACCAGCTGCAGAAAGACCTTGCCTATGAGGCCGGCAGCAAAGCCCAGTTAAGAGATATTGAATATTTCCAGAAAGAAATTGAAAAAGGCGAACCGATCTACAACGGTATCCATGGAAGGGATAAGCTGGAGGCTGCCAGAGAGATGTTTAAAAATCCGGAACTGCGGACAGCTTTCAATGCTTCTGATGATACAAAATCCGCCCTGGATATTTTCCATCTGGAAGCAGAACCTACAAAGCGGCTGATGGATTTCTGCGAGAAATATCATGTTTCTTTAGCCTGCCTGCTGATCATGGGCCTGCGTACCTATTTCCAGAAGATGAACGGTTTTGAGGATGTGTCTATCAACAATGCCATTGCAAGACGTGCGACTTTGAAAGAAAAGAAATCCGGCGGCACCAGGATCCATTCTTTCCCTATCCGGACGATCTTTTCTGAAGATATGAAATTTATTGACGGCGTTTATGCTATCCGGGACAAACAAAATGAGATCTTCCGTCACGCAAACTATGATCCTACCGCCTATTTTGCTTACCGTTCCAAGATCTATCCTCAGCCTCATGCAGGTCTGACTTATGAACCGATTTCCCTGACCTATCAGCCGATGACCCTTCAGGAGAACGGACTTACCCAACTGGGGGATATCCGTTATAAGACAAAATGGTATCCTAACGGAAGCTGCCCCCAGGGAATGTATCTGACTGTTATGCACCGTCCCGAGGACAATGGACTGGACTTTAACTTCGAGCATCAGATCAAGGCAGTGTCCAGGGATGAGCTGGAATATCTTTATTACTATCTGTGCAAGATCATGTTCAAAGGAGCAGAAAACCCGGATCTGACTATTGGTGAGATCATCAAGCTGGTATAAAAATTCAGGAGGAAAAGATCATGTTTGAAAAATTAGTTGATATCATTTGCAGTTATGTAGAAGTGGAAAAAGAAAATATCCATCCGGAATCCCGTTTCATGGAAGATCTGGGATTTACCTCTTATGATTTTATGAGTATGCTGGGAGAGATCGAGGATGAGTTTGACGTGGAGATCGAGCAGACAGAGGCTATGAACATCCGTACAGTACAGGAAGCTGTAGATTATCTTGAAAAACTTGTTGCTGAAAACTGATTCTGAAGCAGGGAAAGGATGGAAAATATATGCTTTGCAGTACAGTTCGCCAGATTCTGGTAAATACGGAGGAAAAATACGGACCGGAAGATGCTATTCGCTATAAAATAAGCAAAAATGAAATCGGATCCAAAACCTATACCCAGCTGCGGGAAGACAGCGAAAGCTTTTCCAGAGTCCTCCAGGACCTGGGAGAGCAGGGAAAACACATTGCGGTGATCGGAATGACTTCCTACGCCTGGCTGGTTGCCTATTTCGGTACAGTCAACAGCGGCAGCGTGGTAGTGCCTCTGGATGTAAACCTGCCGGCAGAAGACGTCTGCGACCTTATCGCGCGGTCAGATTCCACAGTCCTTGTCTATGATGAAGTGAGAAAAGATGTTGCAGCTATAGCTAAAGAACGCTGCCCAAAGCTTAAGACCCTGATCTCCATGCAGCAGCAGGAACATGACGATCATGCCCGCGCTTTCTGGAAACTTCTTGAGGAGCACAGAGGAAGTTTTGATTATACACCGGATCCGGATCAGCTGTGTACGATTATGTTTACCTCAGGTACTACGGGAAAGAGTAAAGGCGTTATGCTGACTCACAGAAACGTGGCGGAAAACGCTACCTGTCTGGATATGAAGATCCCGGAACGCATTGTGATCATGACAGTGCTTCCTATCCACCATGCTTACTGTCTGAGCATGGATATCCTGAAAGGCGTATCCCTGGCAGCGGTGATCTGTATCAACGATTCCCTTCTCCGTGTTGCCAAGAACATTAAGCTTTTCAAGCCGGAGATGATCCTGATGGTTCCCCTGATGATCGAGACCATGGCCAAGAAGCTGGAAGACGCTTCCCTGCTTCCAGCCAAGATCGTGAAGAATCAGGTCTTTGGAAAACAGTTCCATACCATCTGCAGCGGCGGCGCTTATCTGGATCCTTCCTACATAGATCTGTTTAAAAAATATGACATCACCATTCAGCAGGGCTACGGCATGACCGAATGTTCTCCGGTTATCAGTATTTCCCAGAAGTGGAACATCCGGAAGGATTCCGTGGGACAGCTGGTGCCCAACTGTCAGGCAAAGACTGTAGACGGAGAACTGTGGGTAAAGGGCAGCAGCGTTATGCAGGGATACTATAAAATGCCGGAAGAGACAGCCGAGACCCTGGAAGACGGCTGGCTGAAGACCGGAGATCTGGGCTATGTAGACGAGGAAGGTTTTGTTTATCTTACCGGAAGAAAGAAAAACCTGATCATTACAAAGAACGGAGAAAACGTATCTCCTGAGGAGCTGGAAAACGCTCTCAGCACGAACCGTCTGGTAGGAGAAGTTCTTGTCCGTGACCATAACGGCGTCATCGAGGCGGAGATTTATCCGGATCAGGATTATGTGAAGAAAAAAAGGATCAAAGATGTAAAGGCAAGTCTTCAGGAAGTCATTGACCAGTACAATAAGACAGCGGCTCCCCAGAAGAAGATCTACAGCCTGATCGTCAGAGATACAGAGTTTGAGAAGACGACTACAAGAAAGATAAAAAGATTTTAATGATACAAAAAATAATCCCTTAGTCGGACCAGCTGCTTCCCGGCAGACCCGGCTAAGGGGTTTTTTGGTAACGGCGGCTCAAACAGATAGAATCAAAAATGGACAGATAGCAGTAGCCTGGCTACTACGGCCCAGAAGGAGAAAGTTCTGGAATGCGGAGGTGGAAACTCCGGAAATCATTGAAAACTGGCGGACAATCTCTCTCTTCTTTCTGGAGACTGGAATATGTCCCTGGAAATTTGGCTGAAAATGTGGTATACCATTATTCTGTAAGATTTTAAAGACTGGAGGATATAGGATGTGGATCGCAGATAAATATATTGATCATGTAAAAGAACAGACCGTGGAACATCCGGGCGAGAGCTGGGAAAAGATGCTCCTGGGATTTAAGGCTAACAAGCTCCGTACAAAGCTTCTTCCAAAGAAAGGCATTTCCAAAGGATATCAGAAGCTGGAAGCTATGATGATGTCTTTGGTGGCAGATTCCCTGGGAAAGCCGGAGAGCTATGTATGGGGGAACATTTTTGCCCCTTCTGAGCTGATCAGCTGTTTCGGACTTCAGACACTTTCTATCGAATGTCTTTCCTGTTATTTCAGCGGATATCATCTGGAAGATTTCTTTATCGATTATGCCCAGAATACGGGAATCGCGCCTACCCTGTGTTCTTACCATAAAACTTTTGTAGGGGCTATTGACAGCGGGGCAGTTCCTGTGCCGGAATATGCGGTAACTACCTCTCTTTCCTGCGACGGGAATCTGAACACTTTCCGGTATCTGGAGAAGAAAAAGGGAGTGCCCTTTACTTTTCTGGATGTTCCTTACAGAGATGACCCGGAATCTGTAGACTATCTGGCAGACCAGCTGAAAGACTTTGCAAAAGAACTGGAAAACCGCTTTGGCAGAAATTTTGAGGAAGAAAAACTCCGGGAGGCTATCCGGATCGAGAATGCGACCAGAGAGGCGCTGATGGAATTTTTTAAGCTTCAGAGTGAGAGGTATTATCCGGGAGAACTGATCAGCCATCTTTATATGATGATGGGCATGCACCTTCTCATCGGCAGACAGGAGTTCCTGGATCTGATCCGGTTTATGATCCGGGATATCAAGAATTATCCCAAATTTGAGGGAAAGAAGATCCTGTGGATCCATCTTCTCCCATTTTATCAGGAAACCCTGCAGAGCTATTTTAATTCCAGCCGGAAGTACCAGATCATTGCCAGCGATATCATCATGGATTCCATGGAGGAAATGGACGAGACAAAGCCTTTCCATGCCCTGGCAAAGAAGATCATACGGAATCTTTATAATGGTTCTTATTCCCACAAGGCGGAAATGGTGGGAGAGCTGGCAAGGACACTGAATCCCGATGCGGTGATCCAGTTCTGCCACTGGGGCTGCAAACAGTCTTCAGGAGGAAGTATCCTTCTGAAAGAAAAAATGCAGGAGATGGATATCCCCATGCTGATCCTGGACGGAGACGGGATCGACAGACGGAACAGCCATGACGGACAGATCAAGACCCGTCTGGAAGCTTTCCTGGAAATGCTGGATACAGGAGAAGACCAAGAGACATCTAAGAAGGAAGAGAAGAAGGTATGTTAGGATATATTTGTAAATATGCTCCTGTGGAGATTTTTCAGTCCATGGGAACCGAAATGGAGAGGATCGAGCCGGATGTGACCAACTTTAACCAGGCAGAGATCCGCATGCATCCCAATATCTGCAGCTTTGCCAAGGGAGTCCTGGAAGAAGTCATGAAAAAGGACTACGAGGGAGTGATCCTCACCACCTGCTGTGACAGTATCCGGCGGCTTTATGATGTGCTGAAAGAAGAATTCCCTGAGAAATTCATTTATATGCTGGACACACCCAGGATCACCAAAGAACCAGGGATCACCCTTTATGAGCAGCGGATCCGCACTATGATCCGGGAATATGAGAAATTTTCCGGGAAAACTTTTAATGAGAAAAAGTTCCTGGAATATATCAAAGACAAGGATCAGGAACAGCAGTACGCCCGGAAGCAGGGAGTTCTGAACATCGGTATTATCGGCGCCAGGGCAAATGACAGCATGAAAGAGATCCTGGCAGAAAATAAAGCCAATGTAGCCTTTGACCTGACCTGCACAGGACTGGGAAGAAAGATCCTGGTGGATGAAAAAGAAATCCTGGCCGGATATACCAGAGGATTGTTAAGCCAGTTCCCCTGTATGCGGATGGAACAGGCGGCCAACCGGGATGAGCTGATCCGCCGTTTCGCAGGCAGCGTAGACGGGATCATTTACCATACGGTGCAGTTCTGTGACAATTATGCCTATGAATACGCCTGGCTGAAGGACTGGCTGGACCGGCCCATGCTCTTGCTGGAAACCGACTATACCCGGCAGAGCAGCGGGCAGATCCGCACCAGGATCGAAGCTTTTCTGGAGTCCCTGACTCCGGAAATACACCGGGAGAGACCAACAGGAAAGGGAGAGAAAGCAATGTATGTAATGGGAATAGACAGCGGTTCCACCTCCACCAATGCGGTGATCATGGACCAGGATAGAAAGATCAAGGCGTTTTCTGTAGTGCGTACCGGGGCAAAATCCGGAGTCAGCGCCCAGAAAGCCTTAGAGGAGGTACTGGAGAAAGCAGGCCTTGCCAGAGAAGATATTTCCTGGATCGTATCCACAGGATACGGACGGGTAAGCATTTCCTTTGCAGATGAAAATGTGACCGAGATCAGCTGCCACGGCAAGGGAGCCCACTATTTTAATCCCAGGATCCGTACCATCCTGGACATCGGCGGTCAGGACAGCAAAGCTATCCATTTAAATGAAAAGGGAGAGGTGAAGGATTTCGTCATGAACGACAAATGCGCCGCAGGCACAGGCCGCTTCCTGGAAATGATCGCCCGTACCCTGGAGGTTTCCCTGGACGAACTGGGAGCCATTGCCCTGACTTCCACAGAAAAGATCGAGATCACCAGTATGTGTTCCGTTTTCGCCGAGTCCGAGGTGATCTCTCTGATCGCCAATAATAAGGAAAAAGCGGATATTGCAGACGGTGTCTGCCACGCCATTGCCAATAAAGTTTTTGGCCTGCTCCGACGGGTAGGTATGGAGCCGGACTTTATGATGACAGGAGGAGTGGCCAAAAATCCCGGTGTGGTCCGGGCCGTAGAGGAGAAGATCGGGGCCAGCCTGTATATCTGTGAAGAACCGGAGATCGTAGGAGCTGCGGGAGCGGCTCTGTATGCTTTGGAAAAATACGGATATTGATCTACCCGGGATGGGGTTTGTAGACGGACTTTTTTTCTACCGCTGATGAAAAAGCAAACTATGACGCATCCTGCAAACGCCTTCTGGCAGAAAAGATCATTCTTGCATGGATCATGAAGAGCTGCCTTTGGGAGTACATGGACTGCGACATCCATGAGATTGCAGAAAAGTACATTGAAGAGAAACCACAGATCGGAGAGAATCCTGTGGCACCTGACGAAAGACAAAGCACTCCTGCGATACAGGGGACAGGAGTGGAAGATACTACGATCACAGAAGGTACAGTTACCTTTGATATCCGCTTTAATGCTGCTGTACCTTCTGGGCATAAAAGAGCTGAATCCCCTGGCAGAGAAAAAATAGGCCTGATCATTAATGTGGAAGCCCAGAACCAGTTTTATCCCGGATATCCTTTGGTGAAAAGAGGAATCTACTATTGCTGTCGGATGATTTCCAGCCAATATGGGACGGTTTTTACAGGCAGTCATTATGAGAAGATCAAAAAGGTGTATTCTATCTGGATATGCACCACTCCTCCAAAGAACCGGGAACATACCATTACAAGTTATGCTCTGACGGAAAGCAACTTTACCGGGCAGGTAAAAGAAGTGCAGAAAAACTATGACCTTTTGTCCGTATTTATGATCTGTCTGGGAAATCCTGAAGAAGAGGCGGAATGTGGAATATTAAAACTTCTTTCTGTGTTGCTTTCATCAGAGTTCAAAGCAGAGGAGAAAAAGAAGGTCTTAGAGGAAGAATTCCATATCCAAATGAGTCAGGCATTTGAAGAGGAGGTGTCACGAATGTGCAATTTAAGCGAAGGTGTAGAGCGGAAGGGCATTCAGAAGGGCATTCAGAAAGGCCTTCAGAAAGGCATACAGCAGGCGCTTACAGAATCCATTAAAAATCTTATGGATACCATGAACATGACAGCCAAGGAAGCCATGGACGCTCTGAAGATAAAGGAAGAGGAACGTTCCCGGTATGCGGAGCTTCTGAAAAAACAAAAATAAACATAACATTCCGGAAAGAACAAGCAGCTATATATCCTATAAAGGGAGGTATGGCTGCTTGTTGTCTGTGCAGGAGCATAAGGCAAAGGAGAACGGTCTTTTTGCCGCGGATTTAATAAAACAGAAACCATATGTAAACATAAGCCTAACAGACTTCGATTATTATCTTACCTATCAGATGAAAATGAAAACGAGATAAGAAAGCGAGGTCTTTTTCTATGGGAAAAACGGTATATTTAGTAACCGGAGCAGCGGGATTTTTAGGAAGCCATGTATGTGACGAGCTTTTGGAACGGGGAGATCATGTAAGGGCTCTGGTCCTTCCTGGAGATAAATCTGTGAAATATGTTCCAAAGGAAGTGGAGATATCAGAGGGGGATCTGTGTGATGTAGAGTCTCTGGAACGTTTTTTTACCATACCTGAAGGGGACAGTTCCATTGTGATCCACTGCGCCAGTATGGTGACCACCAATCCGGATTATAATCAGAAGCTGATGGACGTCAATGTGGGCGGAACCCAAAATATGATCGATATGTGCCTGAAACATCCGGAGTGCAGAAAGATGGTTTATGTAAGTTCAACAGGGGCCATCCCGGAACTGCCTAAAGGTACGCCCATCCGGGAGACACACCAGTTTACACCGGTTGATGAGAGCAGGCAGGTGGGGTGCTACAGCCAGTCCAAAGCCCTGGCTACCCAGGCAGTTTTAGATGCTTTCAGGGAAAGGGGACTGAAGGCCTGTGTGGTCCATCCCAGCGGTATCCTGGGACAAAAGGACTATGCAGTGGGAGAGACTACAGGTACGGTTATCAAGATCATGAACGGAAAAATGCCGATAGGCATGGGAGACTCCTTTAACCTATGCGATGTCCGGGACCTGGCCCATGGCTGTATCGGGGCAGCAGATAAAGGAAGAGATGGAGAGTGCTACATCCTGGGCAACAAAGAGGTGACGCTGAAAGAAATGTGCCGGATGCTCCATGAGGCAAGCGGTTGTAAGACTCCTTATTTTTACCTTCCCATCCGGCTGGCTTATATCCTTGCCGGATATATGGAAAGGAGAGCCAGAAAGACAGGAGAGAAACCGCTGATGACAGATTTTGCAGTTTATAACCTGGCAAGAAATAATCAGTTTGATTATTCGAAAGCAGAAAAGGAGCTGGGATATCATACCAGACCTTATGAAGAAACACTGAGAGATGAGGCCAGATGGCTGATGCGAGAAGGCTATATTGAATATAGGAGAAATGAAAAAAGGGCTGTACCGAAACAAGGCATACAAACAAAAGAGATTTTTCATTAGGTACACGGTCAGAATCTATGCTTTCCACTTCTTTTTTCCAGTCACTTTTCATTGCTTTTCCAGCTCCGTTGCCGTACCGGAGCATGAGGTTAGCACTGTAAAAAATATTCCGATTCTTTTCAAAACATACGAGACCATTTTGCAGATGTACTTCTGATGGATACTGGAGAACCTTACCAATAAAGGCAGCGGCATGGTCGGGGAATGTTATGGGAAAGTAATTCTGAAAATGACAGGCAGATAAGTTTTTTGTGACAAGTGTTTCTGATTGTGATAGAATATTAAAAATGCATTTTTATATTTCGAGAGGACAGCTGCATGAAAAAAGAACTTCCCTATTTTAAAATAGAAGAGGCCCGTGGAGGAAACCAGGAATGGTTCCCGGACCGGATGATGCGCTTAGGAGGATGTGCAGCTGTCACAGCATGTGACAGCTGCATTTTCTTTGACCTTTATAAAGAAACCCATCTGTATCCTTTTGACAGGAAGAATATAACAAAAGCCGATTATATCCGGTTCGGAATGGAGATGAAGCCTTATCTCCGTCCCAGATGGTCTGGGATTGACACCCTGGATATTTATATGGAAGGATTTGGAAAATATGAGAAGAGACAAGAAAAGTTTATGGCCAAGATCGTCACATACGGAAAGTATTTTTGGGTGGATTTTCAGGAACTGTGGAACACCGGACGTAAAAGAAAAGGCGGTCTGATCCTTTATCGTGGTAAAGAGGGGTGATTTTTTGCTGTTCAGACAGATGAAATATTTTATTGCAGTAGTGGAGCGGGGAAGTTTCACAGAAGCGGCAGAGCAATGCTATATCTCCCAGTCAGCAGTTTCCCAGCAGATACGGGCTTTGGAAAAAGAGCTGGGAGTAGAATTGCTCCACAGAGAGAACCGGAGGTTTACTCTTACTCCGGCAGGAGAATATTTTTATAGCCAGAGCAAAGGGATCTTGAAAGAAGTAGAAGATATCCGGAGAGAAACCATCCGTATAGGTCAGGATGAAGAGTCAGAGCTTCGGATCGGATATCTCCGGTGCTACAGCGGCCAGGAACTTCATCAGGCGGTGGCAGAATTTTCTCAGGTTTACCCGGAGGTTTCTATTAGCATTGTAAACGGTACCCATGAAGAACTTTACGATCTCCTCCGTTTCGGAGGAGCAGATCTGGTCCTTACAGACCAGCGGAGAGCTTTTTTCGACAAGTATACGAACTATCAGCTGCTGAAATGCGGATGCTACGCAGAAGTTTCTGTCCGCAGCCGGCTGGCCCGGCAGGAATTTGTCACTATGGAAGATCTGAAACATCAAGCCTGTATCCTGATCTCTTCCAGAGAACAGCAGAATACAGAGGAAGATTACTTTAGGAACACCCTGGGATTTGGCGGCAGGTTTTTATTTGCGGAAAACCTGGAAGAAGGCCGTCTGATGGTGGCGGGAAACCGGGGATTTCTTCCTATAGAAAGCGTGGGAACCCTTCCACCTCCGGTCGCGGCAGTGAAACGTCTGCCGATCATGGAGAATGGAAAGCAGCTTCAGAGAAACTACTGTCTCTTCTGGGTGAAGGAGCACACCAACTATTATATTGAAGAGTTCGCGGAAACTTTGCGGAAACTTTTGAAAGGTTGAAGTTTTGCGGCGATAACCATGCCTTTTTTGGCAGGTTTATTTTCCGGGGCGGGATACGTGGTGGAATCTAATTATGAAAGCGGATTGGGAAGGCCGGATCTGATAGTAAAAGATAGAGTAAAACGCCGGGCAGCCGTCCTGGAAATAAAAGTTTCCAGACAGGCAAGCAACGAGCTTTGCGACATGCAGATATATAAGAAACCAGAAAATCCCTTAGTCGGGCTGTCAGAAAACAGATAGCCAAACTAAGGGATTTTTTCTTATTTATCCGCAACTAAAAGATATTAGCCCACGGTATTTTACCTGATATTTTTAAAATCAGATCAGGCAACTGCCTTCTTCTTGAGCAGTTCCTTTCCGGAAGTCACTACAATAGTCACGCCCAGGATCATCAGCAGTACAGCTACGATAAGCTGGAGGCCTTCTACCATGAATGTGCCGGTTCCTGCTGTAAAGGCGTTGACCAGAGCGATGAATCTCTGTACCAGAGCAGTAAAGGTAACTACCAGCATGATCACGAAAGGAGGAACCAGGGTTCTCATTTCTCTGCCTGTAACTTTCAGGAATACACAGAGAGTGATCAGTACCAGGGCGCTGAGAAGCTGGTTGGCGCTTCCGAAGAGCGGCCAGATATTGGAGTAGCCTACCTGTGTCAGGATATAGCCGAATACCAGTGTGATCAGAGTGGCAAAATATTTGTTGCACAGGACTTTTCTCCAGCCTTCTGCATGTTCCATGTCATCTACGCTGAACAGTTCCTGGAAGGACATACGGCCGATACGTGCCACAGAATCCAGGGTAGTGAAAGCCAGGGCAGATACGCACATGGTCATAAAGCTCTGGGCTACAAATACAGGGATATGGAACATTTCCAGAAAACCTGCAACTCCTGAGGAGAAGATCTGGAAAGGAGTTCCCACTGCGGCAGTTCCGTCTGCGCTGGCGGCGGCCCCTGCCACACACAGAGCGATAACGGCCAGAAGACTTTCCAGTACCATAGCGCCATAGCCTACCTTCAGCATATCTTTTTCATTAGAAATCGTCTTGGAAGAGGTGCCGGAGGATACCAGACTGTGGAATCCGGATACGGCGCCGCAGGCAACAGTTACGAACAGGATAGGGAAAAGAGTTCCCAGGTTTTCATTCTTGAATCCTGTAAAAGCAGGAAGGTTCATAGAAGGATGAGCAAAGACCAGTCCCAGGACTGCTCCTGCGATCATGCCGATGAACATAAAGGTAGACATATAATCTCTTGGCTGCATAAGGAACCACATAGGAAGCACAGCTGCCAGGAAAATATAGATAAATGCGATGTAGATCCACATTTCTTTACCAAGGATCACAGGAAGGTTCATTCCGCATACAAAAGCCAGTACGGTAAAGACCAGTCCTAAAACCACTTCTTTCCAGCCGGTAAATTTCATCTTTTTCTGGACCAGTCCGAAAACTGCAGCAAAAAGAATGAAAAACAGGGAAATACTTCCGGCAGCGCCGTTTACTGTGGCATTTTCAGAGAGGGTTTTCACATCGTCTGTCACCACGTAGGCATTGAAAGTATCGGCTACCATATCTGCAAAGGCTGCCATAACGATCAGAGTAAACAGCCAGCAGAATCCCAGGAACAGTTTACGTCCGGTCTTGCCTATGTATTTCTCGATAAGAAGGCCCATGGATTTTCCATCATTCTTTACACTGGCGTAAAGGGCTCCGAAGTCAGTGACTGCACCGAAGAAGATACCGCCCAGGATGATCCACAGAAGCACCGGCAGCCAGCCGAAGGCTGCGGCCTGGATGGCTCCTGTAACAGGGCCTGCGCCGGCGATGGAAGAAAACTGGTGGGCAAATACGGTCCAGCCGTCGGTAGGCACATAGTCCTGTCCGTCGTTATGAAGGACAGCCGGAGTCTTTGCCTTGGGATCGATGCCCCATTTTTTCGCCAGCCAGCGTCCGTATAAGGCATAGGCTGCGATGAGACATACAGCAGCGATCAGTACGATTACAAGTGTGTTCATAATTAGACATCTCCTTTATTATTTTTCAGATCAAAGCCAAAAAAAATCGCCTTCCGACAGATTACTCTGTCAGAAGACGAATAAAATTATCTCCGCGTTACCACTTCTGTTACCGGGAAATCCCGGTCTCTTGGCCCCGTCGTTCAGTTTTTACTGAATTAACAGGTTTCCTTATATCGGAGGAATTCCGGTCCGGGTTACTGTTTCTCGTGTTCACCCTGACTGCTCACAGGTGATAGCCGCCCTGACTATGCTGTCTCCTCACACCATCCGGAGACTCTCTGAAAACATAACTGTCTGGGAAGTCCTGTCCTGTTCTTCGCATTGGCTTTTCTCAATTCGGTTTCATTATATCTCAAAAAATCAGAATGTCAACAGGAAAATTTTATCAAAATTTTATAATTTTATTAGATTTTGTCTGTTTTTATGAAAAACAGAAAGCCGATGAGGAACATCAGGGAAAGTGCGCCTACCCCCAGATTTACGCTTCCGGAGATCTGGCTTACCAGGGATACCAGCATGGTTCCCATAAAAGAAGCTCCTTTTCCGCAGATATCGTAAATGCCGAAATATTCTCCGGATCTGTCTTCCGGGATGATCTGGGCAAAGTAGGAACGGGACAGGGACTGGATAGCGCCCTGGAAGATTCCCACACATACCGCCAGGATCCAGAACTGATACTGTTTGGAGAGAATGATCCCGTAAAGAGAAATACAGAAATAGGCTCCGATGCAGATCAGGATCAGCCTGGAGGCAGGAGCTTTTCTGGACAGTCTTCCGAAGATCAGCGCTGCGGGAAATGCTACGATCTGGGTCAGCAGCAGCGCCAGAAGCAGTCCTGTAGTATCCAGCCCAAGAGCAGTTCCATAGGCGGTAGCCATATCGATAATGGTGTAAACCCCGTCGATAAAGAAGAAAAAGGCGATCAGGAAAAAGAGGATCTTCTTTTTCTCTTTTAATTCAGAAAAAATCCTTGCCAGACGTTTCAGCCCCGAGGAGACTGGGCTTTTTGTCACAGGGGTAAAATTTTTCTGCTGATAAGCGGCGATCAGAGGAAAAGCCATTCCCACCCACCAGATGGCAGTGAGGAGAAATGCCCCTCCCATGGCCAGTTCCATGGAAATCCCGATCTTATCATAAAATAACACCAGAAGCAGGCTGATGATAAAAGGAATACAGCTTCCGATATAACCCCAGGCGTAACCGTGGGAGGATACCTCGTCCATCCGGTCTTTGTCTGTAATGTCCGTGAGCATGGAATCGTAGACCACCAGACTCAGGGAATAGGCGGATTTGGCAATGACAAATACCAGCAGGAACCAGAGCCAGGATGAGGTAAATCCCAGGAAGACACAGCCCAGTGCCCCGATGAGCATAACGGTCAGAAAAATCTTCCGTTTCCAGCCGGGAAAATCGGAAAAAGTTCCCAGAACAGGCCCAAAAATGGCTACGATAACAGTAGATACAGATACCGCGTAGCCCCAGTAAGCCAGGTAATCTACATCAGAGACCCCGGCGTTTCCTGCCAGATAATTAAAGTAGATCGGCATAATAGTGGATACTAAAAGGGTGAATGCGGAATTTCCCACATCATATAAGATCCACTTTTTTTCTAAAGCATTCAGTTTGAACTTCATAATTTGATTTCCTCCTTCATAGTAATGGTACTATAGATAGCCGGTGTTTTCCATATAAAATATTTAAAATCCATGTAAAAAACATACCTGTTATGTAAAGTATCTGAAAAAATAATGAATATAACATTTTTTATCTGTTATTTGAAGAAAATGCTGTTCTTATTCTAAAATAACAAGTATAATATAAAGCAAATGGCACATAGTATTTTGTAATGATCCGGCTCTGAAAATATCAGGTGGATGGCAGGATCATTACAGTATCTGAAAGGGGGTTTTTTATGGACAACCAATTGGCGTTACTTACTTTGTTCGGTTCGATCCTGGCTCTGGCTTTTGCAGCCAGCCGGGCGGCGAGGGTACTGAAATTTCCACAGGGAAATGAACGGATGCAGAAGATTTCTTCTTCTATCCACCACGGGGCAATGGCCTATCTCAGAAGGCAGTACCGGATACTGATCTGCTTTTTCGCGGGAATGTTTGTCATACTTTTTGCTATGGCAGCTTTTGGCTATCTTACCTGGTTTGTACCTTTTGCTTTTATCACCGGGGGATTCTTTTCCGGTCTTTCCGGATTTGTGGGAATGCAGATCGCTACCAGAGCCAATGCCCGGACGGCAGCTGCCTGCCAGCAGGGGCTGAACAAAGGACTGAACGTAGCTTTTTCCGCAGGGTCTGTTATGGGATTTACAGTAGTGGGACTGGGGCTTCTGGATATTTCTATCTGGTATCTGCTGCTCCGCCTGGTATTCAAACTTCCCATTGAGGATATTACCAGCACCATGCTTACCTTCGGTATGGGAGCTTCCAGTATGGCTCTTTTCGCCCGTGTAGGCGGCGGGATCTACACCAAGGCTGCTGATGTGGGGGCAGACCTGGTAGGAAAAGTGGAAGCAGGGATCCCTGAGGATGACCCCAGAAACCCGGCGGTTATCGCAGACAATGTTGGGGACAACGTAGGTGATGTAGCTGGAATGGGCGCGGATCTGTATGAATCTTATGTGGGATCCATCCTTTCTGCCTGCGCTCTGGGCGTGATCGCCTTTAATAAGATCGAATCTGTAGACCGGGTCAATGCAGTGGTAATTCCAATGGTCCTGGCAGCAGTAGGCGTTCTGGCTTCCATTATCGGAAGTCTTCTGGTAAAGACGGGAGAGAGCACCAAACAGAATGTGCTTCTGGGAGCGCTGCGCAGAGGTACTAACACCAGCGCCATATTGATCGCCATAGTGGCATTTCCTCTGGTCTGGCTGGTGCTGGGAAAAGAGTTTATCGGATTTTACCTGGCAATCCTGGCAGGACTGCTGGCAGGAGTCCTTATCGGATTCTTTACCGAGTATTTTACCTCGGATACTTATAAGCCTACCCAGGATCTGGCGGATAAATCTGTGACAGGTTCGGCTACCATTATCATCGGAGGCCTGAGCCTGGGCATGTTGTCCACGGCCCTGCCCATTCTGATCGTTGTGATCTGTGTTATGGCGGCCTATGTGTGTTCCGGCGGATTTATTGAGGCCACCAGAGGCCTGTATGGTATCGCTCTCTCTGCAGTAGGCATGCTTTCCACTCTGGGGATCACTCTTGCTACAGATGCCTACGGTCCTATCGCGGACAATGCCGGAGGCATTGCAGAGATGGCAGGACTGGATCCGGAAGTCCGGGTAAGGACAGACGCTCTGGATTCTCTGGGAAATACTACAGCGGCAACCGGAAAAGGCTTTGCCATCGGTTCTGCGGCTCTGACAGCGCTGGCCCTGATCGCTTCCTACGTGGAAAAGGTACAGGAAGTTGGAGGAGCTTCTGTAGAGCTGGATATGAGCATTATGAATCCTACCGTATTGTGCGGTATTTTTATCGGCGCCTGCCTGCCCTTTGTCTTTGCAGCTCTTACCATGTCTTCTGTAGGCCGGGCGGCCCAGAGTATTGTAATGGAAGTGAGAAGACAGTTTAAGGAGATCAAGGGCCTGATGGAAGGAAAGGCAGAGGCGGATTATGAAACCTGCGTGGATATCTGCACCAAAGCCAGCCTCCGTGAAATGATCCTTCCTACTTTGCTGGCTATCGTTACACCGGTGGTCACCGGCCTGACCCTGGGCTATAACGGGGTTATCGGTCTTCTGGCCGGATCTACGGCTACAGGTTTCCTTATGGCGGTTTTCATGGCTAACGCCGGAGGAGCCTGGGACAATGCCAAGAAGTATATCGAGGGCGGTGCCCACGGAGGAAAAGGAAGCGAGGCCCATAAAGCGGCAGTAGTAGGAGATACAGTGGGAGATCCTTTTAAGGATACTTCGGGACCTTCCATTAATATCCTGATCAAGCTCCTTTCTATGGTATCCATTGTCTTTGCGGCGCTGGTGGTACAGTTCCATATATTCTGACATAACGCGGGAAAAGCTTTAGCCTTTTGTCTGCGGCCGAAGAGAAAGGAAGAAAGGCGCTGACGCATTGATCAGACGAATGCGGCAGCGCCTTGAAAAATGCCCTGAATATGGTATAATATGGACAAAATTGGTCGGATTTCAGTTTCCTTCAGAGATACCTGAATATCAGGATGACCGAAAATCAGATAAAATAAGAAATTTAAGGAGAAAAAAATCGTGAACTTGGAATTTAAGGAAATCACAGTGGAAGACAGTCCTGTGATGCTGCCCTACTATAACATGCGTAAAAACAACACCTGTGACAGTGTTTTTCTGGAAAGTTTTATCTGGAAGGAATTCTATAATGTCCGTTATGCCATATGGGAAGAGAAAGCCCTGCTCTGGCTGATGGAATATAATGGGAAATGTTTTTCTGCCATGCCTCTTTGTAAAGAGGAGGATCTTCCCGATGCTTTTCAGGCTATCCAGCAGTATTTTAATGAGGAGCTGGGTTACCCTCTTGTGATCAATCTGGCAGATGAATACGCGGTAAAATATCTGGACCTTCCGGAAGATCAATATTTTATAAAGGAGCAGGAAGATTCCAGGGATTATCTTTATCTGGGAGAATCTCTCCGGAAACTTTCCGGGAAAAAGCTCCACAAGAAAAAGAACAGACTGAATCTGTTCCTGCGTCAGTATGAAGGAAGATTTGAGTACAGGACTCTGGGCTGTGATGATAAGGATGATATGTGGAAATTCCTGGATCGGTGGAGGATCCAGAAAGGAGAGGATCAGGAAGAACACTTGGACTATGAGGTTCGGGGAATCCACGATATCCTGCGAAACTGCTGCGAGCTGAATATCCATATGGGAGGCATTTATGTGGACGGCCGGCTGGAGGCTTTTTCAGTAGGAAGCTATAACAAGATCGAGGATATGGCTGTGATCCATATTGAAAAAGCAAACCCGGAGATCCCGGGGCTTTACCAGGCCATCAACCAGATGTTCCTGCTTCATGAATTTCCGGATGTCCAGTGGGTGAACCGGGAGGATGATATGGGGCTGGAAGGCCTGAGAAAAGCGAAAATGTCTTATAATCCAGCGGATTTTGCCAGAAAATATCTGGTAGAGCAGCTTCTGGACGGACAGAAGTCCTATAAGTGGGCAGAGGAGATCGAGAATACCGCCGCAGAGAATCTGCCGGAATATCTGTCCCAGGAGGAAAAGAAAGAGACCATTCCTCTGTGGAAATCCTGTTTTCCGGAAGATACAGACCGATATCTGGACTATTATTATCAGGAGAAGACAAAAGACAACCGGATCCTGGCAAAGCGGGAAGAGGGAAAGATCATTTCCATGCTCCACAGAAATCCTTATAAGGTCCATATGGGAGACAGGCTGTGGGATGTGGATTATATTGTTGCAGTTGCCACAGAAGAAAGCCACAGAGGCAAAGGGTATATGAGAGAAGTATTGACAAAGGCTCTTCGGGATATGAACCTGGAAGGCAGGCCCTTTACTTTTCTTATGCCTGCGGCGGAAGCTATCTACCGGCCTTTTGATTTCCGGTTTATCTGGAAAAAGCCGGAACTGGTCCTGAAGCAGGAAGCCGGAGAAAGCATTGAAAAAATCCCAGTATCGGAAAATGATACAGACTGCGGGAAGGCAGCGGAAATCATGGAAAAATGGCTGGCAGAGCATAGCCAGGTCTACACCTGCCGGGACGAAGCATATGTCCGCCGGATCCGCCAGGAACTGAGCAGCGAGGACGGAGAACTGTATTTTCTGAAAGGAGATCAGGGAGAAGACCTGGGTCTTCAGGGACTTACAGGGAAGGAAAAGAAAAATCAGGTGCTTCTTTACATAAAGGGGGACTTGTATGAGAAAAAAGAAGGCAAAACAGGGATCATGGCAAGGATCACTGCTCTTCGGGAATTTTTGACGGCTTTTTCTCTGAAAACTCCCGGAAATCTTATCCTGAATCTGGAAGTGGAGGACAGGCTGATCCCGGAAAATGAAGGAAGCTATCTCTGGATCCTGGATGAACAGGGCAGCAGCCTGGAAATGTCTCAGGACCGGCAGGAACTGCAGGCAGCCCAGAGAACCTGGACCCTGAAAACAGATGTTGGAGATCTGGCCTCCTGGCTTTTCGGCTATGAAAAAACGGCAGATCTGTGGCCGGATATGCCGGAAGAAATGAAAAAAGAATTGGAAAAGATCCAGACAGTCCAGGGAATCTGGCTGGATGAGATCGTTTGATCCTCCTAAGAATATATTGCAGGGGCTGTCGTATTAAACAAAATCGAGAATATTTATACATTTTATTGCTCAGTCTGCAACCCTTTGAGCCTATGATCTCAAAGCTATGCTCGACAAATTTGCATAAAATCTATAAATATTCCTGACATATGTTTAATGCGGCAGCCTTTTTTTGGGTGTGCTTTTTTATGGAAGGTTTTCTTCTTTTTCGTTTTCGTTCAGTACGCCCCAGAAAAAGTACCGCATCTGTTTGAGCATGGCTTCTTCCAGATTATATTTTCCATTATAGACACACCAGTCATAACAAGTCCCCCTTAATACAATAAACAGGCCTTTGACCAGAGAAAGAGGATCTGTATCTTCTGGAAGCTGTCTCTGTTCTATGGCGGACAGGAAGATTTTCAAAAGAGTTTTCTGCATGGGACGGTTTTGGGAAAACCATACATTTTCCGGATTAAACAGTACCCTCATAGTGTCCAGACCGGTTTCTATGTTCAGCCGGGCATAGGCCTTTACAAAAATTTCCAGTTGTTTTTTAAAGCTTCTGCCTTCCAGAAGGGAGGGCAGTTCTGTGGAAAAATACCGGTCAGATTCCTCATAAATATCCCGGAGAAGATCAGATTTAGAATGAAAGTGGGAATAAAAAGAAGATGGCGCGATTCCTACTTTTTGACAGATATCTCGGATGGTAGTGCCCTGATATCCTTTTGCTTTCATGATAATAAGGGCAGCCGATAAAATTCTTTGCCGCGTGCTGCCGGCTTCTGTTTTCTTTTCTGCTGAAAAAGTCATTTTGTCTGTCTCCTTTATCCGGACCGAATCATTCATATGTTTTGTCCGGTCTGTGTTTATGCCAACATCATAAAATAGAGCTGATAAAAATAAAATGTAAAAAATAAACAAAAAAAGAGAAAAAGTATCGTTAAAAAAGTGGGAATTAACGATATGATGCATAGGACGAATTGACAATTCGGGACATTTTTGCTAAACTAGATAAAACCGAACGTGTTCGGCAAAATATAATGACTATTGCTTTCGCGCTGGTTCCTGCGATTTTTCGCTCAGTGGGAGCTTTGCTTCTGATTTTCGGATTTAAGATTATAAAAGAAAAAGCAGAAAAATATCAGGCGGAAATTGACGCCAGAGCATAAGGAGGATGTAAGAAATGTTAAGCGCTAAAGAAAATTTTTTGGAGACAATCAAGAAAGACGGAAAACCTGACCGTCTGGTGAAACAGTTTGAGGGAACCGTGTTTTTTCCTCCAAGTCCTGCTTCTACATACATCAGAGGTAATCGCCACAGAGGTATGGAGCCTTTAAAGGACCGTTTTGGAACAGAGATCCTCTGGCCGGAAAATCAGGTGGCGGCAATGCCCCATGTAACTGCGGAGAATAAAGTGATCAAAGACATTACAGAGTGGAGAGAACAGCTGGTAATGCCCGATCTGGAGGCAAACTGCTCAGATCCGGAACTGTGGAAGCCGTTTATTGAGCAGGCCAAAGCAGCCAGAGGCGAGGACAAGCTCCTTATGGCGTTCATGCCTACCGGTGTATTTGAAAGACTTCATTTCCTTATGGGATTTGAGGATATGCTGGTGAATTTCCTTTTAGAGCCGGAAGATATGCTGGATCTGTGCAACGCTATCGGAGAGTACCGTTTCCAGTATATGAAGCTGATCGTAGATAATTTGAAACCGGATATCATGTTGTCCCATGATGACTGGGGATCTAAGAATTCTCTTTTTATAAGTCCTGATACCTGGAGAGAGTTTATCAAGCCTCAGTACGAAAAAACTTATAAATACATGAAAGACCATGGAGTGATCGTTATGCATCATGCAGATTCTTTCATGGAGCCTATCGTAGAAGATATGGTAGAGCTGGGAGTTGACATCTGGCAGGGGACTCTGCCGGAAAATGATATCGTGAAGCTGCAGAAACAGCTGGACGGCAGGATGACGCTCATGGGTGGTATTGACGCTTCCATCGTAGACCGGGAAGATTCTACAGAGGAAGAGATCCGCAAGGAGGTGCGCAGAGCCTGCACCCAGTACGGCCCCGGAGGACATTACATCCCGTGTATCACCTACGGCGGACCGGGCTGTCTTTACCCCCATGTAGATCCGATCATTGATGACGAGATCGAAAAATATAATAAAGAAGTCTATGGAATTTAAGATCTATCCGACGGATATTTGAGATTTATCCCGCGGAGACCAGGAGTTTTCATGGCCTGGTTCCCTGCGGGATAATTTTATGAGATGGGTTTCTTTGTCTGGAAAAGGGAAAATCAGGTTGACGAACCGGGGGCCAGAGGTGTATAATACCACTATTAAAACTTTGTCACAGTAAAGCGTAACGGTTTTCGGTGATAAAGCGGCAGGGAGGAAAGGAAAATGAAGTTAAAGAAAATATTGGCGATTATGATGGCGGCCGCAATGGCGGCGGCAATGGCTGCCTGCGGAGGAAATTCCGGATCTTCATCTGATAACGGATCAGATACCGGCACAGAAGAGAGTGCTTCTTCCGGATCATCAGAGAGCAGCGGTCAGACTTATACCATTGGCATCTGTCAGCAGATGGAACATGAGGCTCTGGATCAGGCTACCCAGGGGTTTAAAGACGCCTGCACAGAACTTTTCGGAGAAGGAAATGTAGAGTTTGATGAGCAGAACGCCCAGGGCGAGCAGGCCATGTGTTCTACGATCATAAATAATTTTGTATCTTCAGATGTGGATCTGATCCTGGCAAACGCTACTCTGCCTCTGCAGACTGCGGCTCAGGCTACAGCGGATATCCCGATCCTGGGAACCTCTATTACAGACTATGCCACAGCTTTGGGAATCGATGACTGGACAGGAGCTACAGGAGTAAACATATCCGGAACCAGCGACCTGGCACCTATCGATCAGCAGGAGGATATGCTGGTAGAACTACTGCCGGATACTAAGAAAGTGGGAATCCTCTACTGTTCCGCAGAGCCTAACTCCCAGTATCAGGCTCAGCTTTTCGAGGAAGCTTTGGACGAAGACGGAATCGCATATGAAGAATATACTGCTGCGGATTCTAATGAGATCCAGACAGTAGTAAACAGCGCTATCGAGACCTGTGACGCCCTTTATATTCCTACAGACAATACTATGGCGTCCAATACACAGATCGTAAATAATATCTGTATGCCGGCAAAAGTTCCGGTGATCGCAGGAGAGCAGGGAATCTGCGCAGGCTGCGGCATCGCTACATTGTCTATCAGCTACTATGATATCGGTTATACAGCCGGTGAGATGGCATATCAGGTATTAGTCGAGGGAGAAGATATCTCTACTATGGAGATCCAGACAGCTCCGGAAGTAACAAAAATGTATAATCCTACCATCTGTGAAGAATTAGGCATTGAGATCCCGGATGATTATGTAGCCATCGAAACAGAGTGATCTTAAAATGCCGGAAGGTACAGAAATATGTATGTACCAGGTAATGACAGCCTGTAAAAGGAACAGGCAGAGAGCCGCCGCATTAAACAATATGGAAGGGTTTAATGCGGCGGCCCTGTTGCTGTATTGAAAAAGATCAGTCATGCTGATAAAATAGAAAGAAAACACATTAGTAGAAAGGAAATAAAGAAATGACAATGACAATGCTGATGGCACTGGATCCTATGGCTCTGGTGCGGTCTCTCCCGGGCAATGTGGCCCAGGGACTGATTTGGGGAATTATGGCTCTGGGAGTATATATAACCTTCCGGATCCTGGACTTTGCAGATCTGACCGTAGATGGTTCTCTAGCTACAGGAGGAGCTGTGGCGGTAATGCTGATCCAGGGAGGAATGCATCCTGCATTATCTCTGATCTTCGCTTTTCTCGCAGGAATGGCTGCGGGATTTGTTACCGGCTTCCTTCATACAGCTCTGGGGATCCCCGGTATCCTGGCCAGTATCCTGACTCAGATTTCCCTGTATTCCGTGAACCTGGGGATCATGGGAAAGGCGAATCAGAGTATGGGGATCGGACAGAAAGGGCTGGTGGCTTCCGCCCGGTATGTGACGGCAGATAATAATTATATTTTCTTTATCGGTCTGATCCTGGCCTGCCTGGTACTTGTAGCTATCGTATACTGGCTCTTTGGAACAGAACTGGGATCCTCTATCAGGGCTACAGGATGTAATCCTCAGATGGCAAGCGCCCAGGGTATCAATACCAATTTCTGCAAGGTCATCGCTCTGATGATCTCCAACGGACTGGTAGGTCTGTGCGGAGGAGTATATGCCCAGTATCAGGGAGCCGCAGATGTAAATGCCGGCCGTGGAGCCATTGTTATCGGACTGGCGGCCGTGATCATCAGTGAAGTGATCTTCGGCAAGCTCTGCGCAGGGAAGAAAATTGCTTTTGCCTATACCCTGGCGGCTGTGTTTGTAGGAGCTATCTTATACTATATAGCTTACGCCCTGGTTATGTGGCTGGGAATTGATTCTGATTATATGAAGCTGTTCTCAGCGGTAGTGGTGACCTGCTTCCTGGCAGCTCCATATCTGAAAGGGAAATATATGGTGAGAAGGAGGATGGCAAAATAATGGGATACATGCTGGAAATCAAAGACCTTCATAAAACTTTCAATATAGGGACTATTAATGAAAAAGTGGCATTAAACGGGGTGGATCTGAACCTGGATCCCGGAGATTTTGTTACTATCATCGGCGGAAACGGCGCAGGAAAGTCTACAACCTTGAACGCTATCGCCGGCGTCTGGCCTATTGATCAGGGAAAGATCATTGTAGACGGGGTAGATGTTACCAGACTGTCAGAACATAAAAGAGCGGTATATCTGGGAAGAGTTTTTCAGGATCCTATGATCGGCACCGCCGCTACCATGTCTATTGAGGAGAATATGGCCATCGCCGCCAGAAGAGGCGAAAGGAGAGGTTTCCGCTGGGGGATTTCCCGAAAAGAGAGGGAATTCTATAAAGAACAGTTAAAAGAGCTGGATCTGGGGCTGGAAGAGCGGCTTACCACAAAGGTAGGGCTCCTTTCCGGAGGACAGAGACAGGCCATTACACTGCTGATGGCTTCTCTGAAGAAGCCGAAGCTTCTCCTTCTGGACGAACATACGGCGGCGCTGGATCCCAAGACAGCGGCGAAGGTCCTGGAGATTTCTGATAAGATCATCCAGGAACATCACCTTACCGCTATGATGGTCACTCATAATATGAAAGACGCCATTGCCCATGGCAACCGTCTGATCATGATGCATGAGGGCAGAGTGATCTATGACGTATCAGGAGAAGAAAAGAAAAAACTTCATGTATCCGACCTGCTGGCTAAATTTGAAGAAGTCAGCGGCGGAGAATTTGCAAATGACCGGATGATGCTGGCATAAAACGAAAAGAGACCTGCTTGTTTAAAAGATGTTTTAAACAGCAGGCTCTTGTTATATGGAAAAGCCGGGAAATATCCCGGAAAAGGACGGGGAGAAAGAGATGGAGGATCAGGAGAAAAGAAAACGAAGACGTCAGTCCCGGGAAAGACAGAGAAGAGAGGCTGAAAGACGGGAAGCAGAAAGAAAAAAACAGGAAAGAATAGAGCGGGAAAGAATAAGAAGAAAGAAACAAGTCTACAGACAGATGGGGATCCTGACAGCTGCAGCTGTTCTGCTGATCCTGCTGATCTGGGGAGGGGTTACGATCCGGGCAGAGCGCCGGGAAGCGGCCGCCCAGGCTGCTGCAGCAGCGGCGAAGGAACAGGAAGAGAGGGAACAGCAGCAGGCAGAGCAGCAGGCGGAAGAAGCGATGGGAACGGCCATGGAGGAGCTTCAGGAAGATCTGGAAGATGCTGTTTTGGATTATGACGGATCCTGGAGTGTTTATGTAAAGGAGCTGGAATATGACAATTCCTTCAGCATTAATAACAGAGGCATATATCCGGCCAGTCTGATCAAACTTTTTGCAATGGCCGCTACTTATGAAAATATGGAGCAGGTCCTGGATAATGAGACGGATTATCTGGGAAGCAGCAGCAGTGCCAAGGAGACGATACAGACGCTTCTGGAAAATATGATCGAGATTTCCGACAATGAAGCATATAATGAGCTGGTAAAGCTCCAGTCTTCCAGCCGGGATTTTACAGAAGGCTGCAGTATTATTAATGAGTATCTCCAGGAAAACGGGTATGTGGATACAGGGGTACATACCACCCTCCACCCGGCGGCCTCCAGTTCGGTGAAGGATGGCCTGGGAGATAATGTTACATCAGTAGAAGACTGCGGGAAACTTCTGGAAAAAATTTACAGGGGAACCTGCGGTTCTCAGGAAGACTCAGGAGAAATGCTCCATCTCCTTTTAAATCAGGAGAATACCCTGAAAATTCCGGGAGGACTTCCGGATGGCATAGAAGTAGCCCATAAGACAGGAGAGACTACAGAGGTCCAGCATGATGCGGGGATCATATATGGAGAGAATACAGACTTTATCCTTTGCATTATGGTAGATGATGTTACCAGCGCTGCATATGTCTATCCCCAGATCCATGAACTGACAGAAACAGTATATGATGCTTTAAATTGAATCTATATTCAAAAATGATACGGAACTGTTGTATTAAACAAACTTGAGAATATTTATGCACGTTATTCCTGAAGTATGTTTAATGCGGCAGTTTTTTTGCTGTAAAAATTTACCCTTGTACATTGAGGGTATTCTTTGCGGAGCAGAAAAGTCCGGCAGGAATTCTCTGGGAAAGATTGACAACTCTATATAACTATGATATATAAAAAGATAGGTAGTTTGAACTAACTTCGCGAGGGAAAGTGTGGGCTGCGCTTTTTTTAATCAGTGAGTTATACAAAACTAACCGTATTATAGTATGTTGCAGAAGAAAGGAAGGAATATGAAAATAAGAAAATTTATAAAAAAGTTTTCTGCCGGAATCCTGGGAATCCTGCTTGCGCTTGTTATGGGAGCAGGGTTTCCGGCTGTTCCGGTACAGGCAGCGGCTGGCACGGTATATACCTGTACCATACATCCCTGCTACCGCCATCCGGTAACGGGAGAGATCGAGGATTCAGGGGGTGAAGCCTCTTATGCCACAGGCCAGGGCATGGTTGACGGGGCTGTATATCCTACCGGCATCCTGGAACTGACAGACAGCGGAGAGTACTATCTGACCATCCGGATGAGCCTTATGGACTATACGGCCAATCACAGCTTCTGGGTACAGAATGTGGGAGATTCCGGCTGGTCCACGCCGGCTCTGGGAGTTACAGGAAGCGGTACAGACAATAACGGAGCCACCAGTGATATCTGCATTCAGGTACCAAGTGAGAACTGCGTGATCCGGGCAGCGATGTATGTAGAGCCTATGGGGAGGGATGTGATCTTTTATATTTATCCCAGTGATTTTGCGGCGGGTAACAATACAGACATGAATGCCACCATCGTAACTGAGGCTTCCGGAAGCGGTACTGGGTCCCAAAGCACCGGTACTGCACAGGATTCCGGTACTTCCAGTCAGAACACGGATAATTCCGCTTCAGGGAACAGCGCCTCTTCTACAGGCGCCGGCAGTACAGTGACTCCTTCGGCTTCCAGCCTGCCTTCAGGAAATACCGGCGCCAGCAGTACATCAGGCACGGACAGCAGCAGTACAGAGGGGGAGACTGGAAACAGCGAGAGCACGGATAATGAAAATACAGAAGACACCAGCGGAGACACCGGCGTGCAGGTCCTGGAAAATACCATTGAGGATCCGGCGGATTCCGCCCGGGAAACAGAAACTCCTTCTACAGAGGATACAGAACTGGACAGCGCTCAGGGCCTGAGTCTCTCCACAGCCCGGGAGGCCCAGGCAGAAGACCAGGTATCTGAGACTTCCGGAAGCACCACAGCAGGCAGTCAGATCCTGGTGCTGATCATATCCATTACCGTTTCCGGCCTTCTTCTTATAGGAGCTGCGGCTGCAGTGATCTATTATTTCCGGAGAAACTGGAGACGCTGGGGCGGAGGCGAAGATGATGATGAGTAGAAACCGATCAGTGAAAATCAAAAGAAAAATTCTGTCCCTGGGGCTGGCTGCATGGACTCTCTGTGTTCTTCTGGGAGGCTGCGGCGTAATGAAGGGGCAGAAAGAAGTTTCTTCTGCCAGTGACCAGGAAGTGGACAGCGTAGAAACTCTTCTGGCTATTGATGATCCCGAGGAGAAGGCAGCTGTGGAAGCTGCAAAGGCTAAAGTGGCTGCTATGGAAGAAGAACCCAGGATCATTGCTACATCACCGGCTACGGCGGATATCTGTGACCGGCTGGATCTGGATCTGGTAGGAGTATGCAGCAGTACCATCTCTTCTTTACCGGAGCGGTATGAGGATCTGACCCAGGTGGGAACAGCCATGAGCCCTGATATGGAGATCATTTCTTCTCTGGATCCTGACTGGATCCTAAGTCCTGTCTCTCTCCAGTCTGATCTTCAGCCAAAGTATGAGGCCATTGACACAGACTGGGCTTTTCTGAATCTCCGCAGCGTGCCGGGTATGTACCGTTCCATTCAGGAACTGGGGGAGATTTTCCAAAGAGAAGAGGAGGCTCAGGTTCTGGTTGATGAATTTACAGAATTTTACAATGATTATAAAGATCAGAATGAAGGGAAAGAAGCCCCCAAGGTGATGATCCTTATGGGACTTCCCGGTTCTTATATCATTGCCACAGAGAATTCTTATGTGGGCAGTCTGGTAGAACTGGCAGGAGGAGAAAACGTATATGCCGGTACAGATCAGGAATTTCTTACAGTAAATACCGAGGATATGAAGACAAAGGAACCGGATGTGATCCTCCGGGCGGCCCATGCTCTCCCTGATCAGGTAGTAGAAATGTTTAAAGAAGACTTTGAGACAAATGATATATGGCAGCATTTTCAGGCGGTAGAGGAAGGACGTGTGTATGACCTGACTTATGAATACTTTGGGATGAGCGCGAATTTCAATTATCCTCAGGCCCTGGAGGAACTTCAGCCTATGTTGTATCCGGAAAACCAGGAATCTTCACAGTAAGGAGGGTATGTTTTGGAAGATAATAAAGAAATAAAGACAGCCGCCGGTAATATCCCTTCCGCAGAGGAACAGGATAAAAACAGAAGAAAGAGAAAGACCGCCCGGGCGGCTCTGTCTTTCGGGATCATGGCTCTGCTTCTGGTGATCCTGTTTTTTGCGGCGGTGAATATCGGAAGCCTGAAAGTGACTTTTCCCCAGCTTTTCAGAGGGATCTTCCTGGAACCTGACGAGACGGTATCTGCCATTTTCGACCTGAGATTTCCCAGGATCATGATCTCTATGCTGGCAGGAGCGGCAGTGGCTGTTTCCGGCGTGCTTTTTCAGGCAGTGCTGAAAAATCCTCTGGCAGACCCGGGGATCATCGGTATTTCCAGCGGGGCCAGCTTTGCGGCAGTGATCATTACAGCAGCGGCGCCCGCCCTGTTTTTCTTCACGCCTCTTTTTGCCTTTCTGGGAGGAGTCCTGGCTTTTTTTCTGGTGTATACCCTTTCCTGGAAAGGAGGACTTAGCCCTCTTCGGATCATTTTGGTAGGCGTGGCTGTAAACTCTATGTTTACCGGTCTGTCTTCAGCTATGAATTCTATGAGCGGCGGGAATATGTCGGGAGTGGCTTCCATTGTCAATGGAAACATTACTATGAAGACCTGGGAGGATGTACAGACTCTGGTGCCTTATGTGATCATCGGCCTGATCCTGTCGCTGGTCTTTGCGGGAAAGTGTAATCTTCTGTCTCTGGAAGACAAGACTGCCAGGAGCCTGGGAGTCAATGTAAATACCATGCGGATCCTGATCTCTCTGGCGGCAGTGCTTCTGGCCAGCATTTCCACTGCGGTAGCTGGAGCAGTAAGCTTTCTGGGACTGATCGTTCCCCATATCGGAAGGATCCTGGTGGGCAGCGATCACAAGGCGCTCCTTCCTTTTTCTATGCTTTTCGGGGCTTTTACCTTCCTTCTGGCAGATACTATCGGAAGAACTGTAGCTTACCCTTACGAGATTTCCGCTTCTGTCATTATGAGCGTTGTAGGCGGTCCTTTCTTTATCATTCTGTTAAGGAGGTCAAAGAAATATGCAAACTGAAAAAAGCCCGGCAAAAGAAAAACCGGCCATGGAGGTAAGGAATCTATCTTTTTCTTATGGAAAGAACAAAGTCCTTCGGGATGTATCTTTTAAGATAAAGGGCGGAGATATCACTACTATCATGGGAGCTAACGGCTGTGGAAAATCCACTTTGTTTTCTCTTATGACCAAGAATCTTTATCCCAGAAAAGGAAATATCTTTCTTTCCGGAAAAAATATCCAGAATCTGGGACTGAAAGATTTTGCAAAAAAAGTTTCCATTGTCCATCAGTATAATACTTCCAGCGATGACATTACAGTGGAACGCCTGGTTTCCTTTGGACGGACCCCTCATATGAAAATGATGCAGGCGAGAAGTCAAGAGGACGAAGAACGGATCCAATGGGCTATGGAAGTTACCAATGTCGAAAAATACCGGAACCGGGAGATCTCCAGGCTGTCAGGAGGACAGAGGCAGAGGGTGTGGATTGCCATGGCGCTTGCCCAGAATACCGGGATCCTTTTTCTGGACGAGCCTACCACTTATCTGGATATCCGGTATCAGATCGAGATCCTGGAGCTGATCCGGCGGTTAAATGAGGAGTATGGCATCACCATTATCATGGTGCTCCATGATATTAACCAGGCTATTCATTTTTCCCATCAGGTCATTGGCCTGAAGGACGGTGCCGTCTCTTTTCAGGGGGATCCCCAGGAGGTGATCGATCCTGACAGCATCCGGGATCTGTACGGGATCCATCTGGACGTAACAGAAATACAAGGAAAAAAATTTGTGCTTACAGTATAGGAGAAGAAAAATGAGAAAAAATCCGTTGCGTATATTTTGGATCGTCCTGGGCTTTCTCTGCCTGGGGCTGGGAACTGTGGGAGTGGTCCTTCCTATCCTTCCTACAGTACCTTTTTACATGGCCACGGTGTTCTGCTTTGCGAAAAGCTCCAGAAAGCTTCATGACTGGTTCATTGGGACAAGTCTGTATAAGAAACATCTGGAGTCTTTTGTAGAAAAGAAGGCCATGACTATGAAAACAAAGCTGACCATTATAGGGACGGTTACTCTGGTAATGGCAGCAGGCTTCATTATGATGAGCCGGGTCCCCATAGGAAGGATCTGTCTGGCAGTGGTATGGATATGCCATCTGCTGTATTTCTTCCTTCGGGTAAAAACAGTGAAAGAGGAAGCATATGATTAAGACTAGACTGGTGAGACTTCTGTCTCACGCAAAAAAATACATAGTATATAACATTCTCTGGCAGTGGGTAGCTCTTCTGGCGCAGATCCTGGCGGTGTTTTCCATTGCCGGTCTTCTGGGAACACTGGCAGACAACCGGGGGGATCTTGTTCAGACACTGGGAAGCCTGGATGCCGGCAGGACGGTGCTGATCCTGCTCCTGGCGGCGGCAATAAGGTTTCTCTGTGAAAGAATGGCAGCCAGAGCCTCCTACGGAGCCAGCGTAGACGTAAAAAGGATCCTGCGTAAAAAAATCTATGAAAAGCTTTTGAAACTGGGAGCCTCTTACAAGGAAAAGACTTCCACTTCAGAAGTGGTCCAGCTGAGTACCGAAGGTGTGGAACAGCTGGAAGTTTATTTCGGAAAATATCTTCCCCAGCTTTTTTACAGTCTGCTGGCGCCCCTGACACTTTTTGTGATCTTATCTTTTGTAGATCTGAAAGCCAGTCTGGTGCTGCTGATCTGTGTGCCACTGATTCCTGTGTCTATTGTAGCGGTGCAGAAATTTGCAAAAAAACTCCTGAGCAGATACTGGGGGATCTATACAGGGCTGGGAGACAGTTTTCTGGAAAACCTCCAGGGACTGACTACTTTGAAAATTTACCAGGCAGACGAACAAAAAGCAGAGGAGATGGACCGGGAGGCCCAGGAATTCAGGCGGATCACCATGAAGGTCCTGACCATGCAGCTGAATTCCACCAGTGTTATGGATATTGTGGCATATGGGGGCGCTGCTGTGGGAATGATAGTGGCGGTCAGTGAATTTCTGGCAGGAAGCCTGGATTTTTCCGGAACTCTGACCATTATCCTTCTGGCCTCTGAGTTTTTCATTCCCCTGCGGCTTCTGGGATCTTTTTTCCATATAGCAATGAACGGTATGACGGCCAGTGATAAGATCTTCCGGCTTCTGGATCTGGAAGAGCCAAAAGACGGAGAAGAGCCTATGCCCCGGGAGAACTTCGATATAGAACTTTGGAAAGTAGGATTTTCCTATGAAAAAGACAGGGAGATCCTTAAAGACCTCTGTCTTGCCATACCTCAGGGCTCCTTTGTGTCTCTTGTGGGAGAGTCCGGCTGCGGGAAAAGCACCATTGCCAGTCTGCTCACCGGGAAGCTTGGAAATTATCAGGGCGAGATCCTTATAGGAGGTAAGCTCCTTTCCAGGATCAGTGAAAAGGAACTGATGGAGCATGTGACCCTTATCCGGCACAACAGTTATATCTTTAAAGGAACCGTGGAAGAGAACCTGAGGATGGCAAAGCCCCAGGCTTCAGAAGAAGAAATGAAAAAGGTTCTTTCCAGAGTAAATCTGCTGGGATTTCTGGACACCCAGGAAGGGCTGAAGACCAGGCTTCTGGAACAGGGAGCCAATCTTTCCGGAGGACAGCGTCAGAGACTGGCTCTGGCCAGAGCCCTTCTCCATGATACTCCTGTATATATTTTTGACGAAGCTACTTCTAATATCGATGCGGAAAGCGAAGACCTGATCATGGAGGTGATCCGGGAGCTTGCAAGGACCAGGACCGTCCTTCTTATCTCTCACAGACTGTCTAATGTAGTGGCTTCTGACAGGATCTACCTTCTAGATCAGGGAAAGATCCTGGAACAGGGAACTCATCAGGAGCTGATGGAGAAACAGGGAGTTTACCGGAAACTTTATGAAACTCAGAAAAATCTGGAGATGTATGGAAAGGAGGCCAAAGCATGACAGGAGAAAGAAAAGAAAGAAGGAGCGGGATACAGATCATGGCCAGGCTTATAGGCCTTGTATGGCCTCTGCTCCACATTATGACCGGGGCTGTCCTTTTAGGAGTCCTGGGATACCTCTGTGCTATTTTTCTGACCATCCTGGCCGGACAGGGGATCCTGAAAGGCCTGGGTGAAAATACTTTTTCAGAGCATTTTACAGCGGGAAATCTGTTCCTGCTTATGGGAATCCTGGCGGTGCTTCGGGGGCTTCTCCATTATGCGGAGCAGTACTGCAACCACTTTATTGCTTTTAAGCTTCTGGCGATCATCCGCCATAAGGTATTTGCCGCTCTTAGAAAGCTCTGTCCGGCAAAGCTGGAGGGCAGAGACAAAGGAAATCTTATTTCCATTATTACCACAGATATTGAACTGCTGGAAGTCTTTTATGCCCATACCATTTCTCCCATTGCCATTGCCTTTCTGACGTCTCTGGTCATGGTAATTTTTATAGGAAGCTATCATGTTCTTGCCGGTCTGTTTGCCCTGGCCGGCTATGTGGTAGTGGGAGCTGTGATCCCTGTCTGGAACGGCAAAAGAGGAGGCGGCAGAGGTATGGAATTCCGCACCGGTTTTGGAGAGCTGAACAGCTTTGTGCTGGATTCTCTCAGAGGTCTGGACGAGACTATCCAGTATGGACAGGGAGAGAAAAGGATGGAAGAGATGGAGAAACGGTCGGTCAGCCTGGGAAATCTCCAGAAAAACCTCAGCCGTTTAGAAGGCTCTCAGAGATCCTTTACCACTCTGGCGATCCTGGCCTTTTCCTTTGGTATGTTGTTTTTCTGCTTTTATCTGGGAGAACAGGGGAAACTGGATTTTTCAGGGATCCTTACCTGCACCATTGCCATGATGGGATCTTTCGGTCCGGTAACAGCCCTGTCCAGTCTGTCCAATAATCTGAATCAGACCCTGGCCAGCGGAGAGCGGGTGCTTTCTATTCTGGAAGAAAAACCTCTGGTGGAAGAGGTACCGATCCAGGCGGGGACTCCGGATCTGGTCTTTACAGGAGCCCGGGCAGAGCATGTGACCTTTGCCTATGAGGAGGAAGTGATCTTAAAAGATTATTCCCTGGAAATGCCGAAAGGAAAGATCATCGGGATCCATGGGGCCAGCGGTTCGGGAAAGTCTACTCTTTTAAAGCTTCTCATGCGGTTCTGGGATGTGGACCGGGGAGCTGTGAAGATCTCCGGAAAAGATGTGCGGCAGACTGCCACGGCACAGCTGCGGGATACGGAATCCTATGTGACCCAGGAGACCCAGCTGTTCCATGATTCTATTGCCAATAATATTGCTATAGGAAAACCGGGAGCCAGCCGGGAAGAGATCATAGAGGCGGCAAAAAAAGCATCTCTCCATGATTTTGTCATGACTCTTCCGAAAGGCTACGATACGGAAGTGGGGGAACTGGGAGACACTCTTTCGGGAGGAGAAAAGCAGAGGATCGGAGTGGCAAGAGCCTTTCTCCATGACGCTCCCTTCCTCCTTCTGGATGAACCTACCAGCAATCTGGATTCCCTCAATGAAGGCATTATCCTGAAATCTTTGAAGGAATCCTGCCGTCAGAAGACGGTAGTGCTGGTCTCTCACAGAAAATCTACGATGAATCTGGCGGATAAAGTCTATACCATGGACAATGGAAGAATTTCATAAAAGGCAGGGGTGAGAAAGTATGGAACTGGGACAGGTACAGGAAGATTATCTGGAGGCTGTTTACGTGCTGAGGGAGAAAAACGGCCGGGTGAAATGTGTCCATATCGCAGAGTATATGGGGCGTTCAAAGCCTACCATCCTGACTGCTGTGAAAGCTCTGGAAGAAAAAGGATACATTATGAACAACCGCCACAGCCTGCTCCTTACAGAAAAAGGAGAGGAGCTGGCAAAACGGGTACATGAACGACATCAGTATTTTAAAAAGCTTCTCATGCTGGCCGGAGTAGAAGAAGAAACAGCAGACAAAGAGGCGTGTGTCATGGAACATGTATTAAGTGAGGACAGCTATGAGAAACTGAAAAAATATCTGGGGCAGTGCCCCGATTTCCAGTAGGGTCTGATCAAGAATATTTCCGCCATTTTGTGGTCTGTCGCTTATCTGAGATCAGGGTTACAATAAACCTATCAAAGATAAAGACAGAAGGAGGAAATTATATGGCACTTTCCGTTGATTCAAAAGTTAAGGAGTTACAGAAAAATCCTGCTGCGGCAGATCTTCTGGAGAAATTCAGTCCTGGATTTAAAACAAATCCCCAGATGAAGTTAGTTGGAGCCCTGACTTTCAGGAAGCTGGCAAGCTTTCCTCAGGCAGGTCTGACGCCCGAAAAAGTAGAAGAGATCGACGCAGCACTGAAAGCTCTTGGCGAGTAATCCTAAAGTGATTCTATGGTAAGAAAGAAGCCGCTGTAATAAACAGTCAGAGGATAAAATCCCTTTTCAAGTTTATTACAGCGGTTTCTTTCATTTTTCATCGTGATCCTGGATCTTTTGATTCAGTTCCATGGCTTTGAGTATGATCTGGAGCATCAGCCGTTCCTCTGCATTTTGAAGATCGGAATTTAACTCTCGTTTTATCCTTGTCAGCCGTTCCAGAAAAGTACTCCGGTTTATGTAGAGGAGCCTGGTGGTTTTGGTAATACTCATATTGTTGTCCAGGTAAGTGCGGAGAGTATCGATATAACTGACAGAGGAGTTCTGATCATGTTTCAGGAGCCGTTTCAGCCCCTCGGAGTAGTAAAGTTCTATAGGAAGATTTCCGAGAGCATTGATCAGCAGTTCTGTAAGGGCATAGTCCTGAAAATAATAAAAGGACTTCCGGGGATGGAACATCTGGCCGTTCTCCAGGGCTGCACAGGCCTGGAGATAGTACAGTTTTACTCTGTCCACATCTTTAAAGACATCGCTGATCCCCGCATGGAAATGTTTGGACTGGATGGAGGCGCAAAGAGATTTTTCTATCTCATCAGGAGAAAGATCCTGGATGATCCCTACGATACCGCCGTCATAAGAGAAAAACAGGCCTCCTTTAAAGCTGCTTTCCATGGCATTGCACAGATAGGTCACAGGAAGGGCTGTCAGCTGGCTGTCAAAAACGATCTTCAGACATATATGTTCTTCATGGAACCGGGCGGTATCCAGGATCCGTTTCTGATAGAGACTGCTTTGATATCCCTGGAGAAGATCCTTTACAGCCTGACATAGAGCATTTTTTTCGGTGGTCAGATTGGCAGAATATTTTTTTAGGGCGGATTCCAGTCTTCGGGCCAGACACAGGGCCAGGATCTTGTCACTGTCCTGATAGCTGCGGTTTTGATAATCAATGGTAAGACATCCTATATACTGGTTGTTTTCAAAGAGATTTACATTTAAAGTTGAAGTGTCCAGGAGATTTATGAGCATAGGCTCTTTTATCTGGGTGGACATTTCGTGATGATCAATAAATTTCCAGAAATTGTCCGGGGAAAGATCTTTTCCTTCCCTGTCTGTCTCTTCCAGAGAAGTGAGAGCCAGGTCAGGATGATCCGAGTGGACCAGATAGTGAAAATCAGAATTCAGTACAAACATAGGATTTTCGAAAATCTTTCTGCTGCAGGCTACCATCTCCTGGATACTGGCAGTGGTCTCCAGGATCTCACCCAGTTCCTCGCTCCAGCTGTCGTACCGGTCATAGATTTCTGTGATCATATTAAAGAGACGGAAATAGTCTACTCTTTCCGTAAGGAGTATCAGGCCCATACGTTCCTGATAAAAGGGAAGATAAACACTGTCTCCCACACAGATAAGGGCGCTGCCTTTTTCTACCACTGCCCGGCGGGGGAGCTGTTCACCCTGGATGATGTACAGGTGATCCTTTTTAAATTCCCGGCTGTCTTCCAGATAATATTCAGGCCGGCACAGATGCAGTTCCTGATCTGGCACACCTGAGAGCGCGGCAGGGATATGTTTTTTCAGGTTATCAAACAGGATAGTTAAATTTTGTTTCATAAACGACATCCTTTCTTTAAAAATGACGGTACTTACTTTAAGTAAATCAAAAAGGATATGATTATTATAACATATTTTATCTGAAAAAATCGAAAAAAATATATAAAACGCACAAAAATAAAGGACTACAAAATGTATGGGATCTGCGAAACAACACCATATTTTTTATCGGGGCAGAGATAGAAAATGGGCAGGAAAAACCTTAAAAAATTATGGCATTTTGTAGTCTATTTTTCTGATCTTTCTGCAGGTAGAATGAAGTTATCATAAAAAACAGCAGAAAGAAAAGGAGGAAACCATATGCCGTTACTGGACAAATTAGAAGAGAGAAAATGTGTGGAAACCGTATGGGGAAAGCTGATCCCGGAAAAAGAAGCCTATGAATACGCTACCAGGCAGATTGCGGCATTCTGTGCCAATGTGTTCCAGGTCATGAGGATCCTGGAGCCGGATTTTGAAAAAAGGACCAGCGCCATCTGCGAGATTTCCTATCAGATGAACATGGCAGCTTCCAGCGAGGAATATATGAACGGATTTTATAATGAGTGGAATATTCCTGAATTTTGTGAGAAGTCTTCCTGGCTGGGAGCTATTTTCGGAGATTCCGGAGATGAATATGAGAATATGGCAGGACGTGTGATCCAGTTTACCAGAGACAGAGTGGAGAAAGAGCTGGACACCTGTCCCTGGGATATCGTGGGAGCGGAACTTTGCAATATGACTACCGCCATGTTTACTGCCAATTTTGACCTGAACAGCGCCACAGGAGAAAACGAGGTGGCCCTGAATATGTGTGAGGCCAGAGGATGCGGAGACCGTCACTGCCGGGTCGTAGCAGAGCGCAGAGACGTATATGGGCAGGAAAAACAAGGCTGGCTGGATCATATGGAGCAGCCGGCTATGCCGGTACATGACACGCCGAAAGAGCGGATGGTAAAGCATGGACAGATCGTGCGGAATGATTGTTATTCCCAGGCTTTCGGGGAAGAAAAGAGCTTTGAGTGGGCTTACCGCTGGTGTATGGAAAAAGGCTGGGTATGGTGCATTGCATTTCCGTTGATCGCTATAAGAGATATGGCGGATTCAGAAGAAGAGTTTGAAAGGATCTTTAAGATCGTATTTGCTACAGCAGGGAAAAACGCATTTATAGAACCTTTCGCAGTAGAAGGCCTGAGAAGCTATCTGGGCGTGCCCAAGGAGATCGGAGATAATGATCCACGGCTTATGGGCGGTTATATCAAAAATATCCTGGATACGCAGCTGGTCCCCAATGAACTGGAAGCCTTCACAGAGGATGAGATCCGCATAAAAGTAGACGCAGATACTTTCAACGGACGTTTCCCTATGGCGCCGGTAGATGAGCTGACACTGGGATATGAGACGTTATGGCATAACATGGTAAAGACCATGGTATCTCCGGAATGGTCCTGCTGGTTTGAGAATAAAGACACAGAGGATATGTGTATCGTAGTAGGACGTAAGATCGATAAGCGGATGGTTTAGGAAAGGAGGAAGGGCATATGTTATTTAAAGAAGACAAAGCTGCCAGAGCAGAACATCAGGCTGTCAGAGAAAATGCCGGCTGGTACCGGTGGACCCATGACCTTGTAGAGGTAACAGGGAAAGACAGCGGGAAATTTTTAGAGTATCTTTTTGTGAACCAGATTGGCAAGGCGGCAGTGGGAAGAAGTAAATATACCACTATGCTTAATGAAGACGGAAAGATCATAGACGATACCATTGTCATGCATATGGCGGAAAATAAATATTGGGTATCCACCCTGTATGCTCCTCAGCTGATCCAATGGATGAATGCCCACAAAGGGGAAGAAGAAGTCTCCTATGAAGACATTACCCAGAAGATCGACATGTACGCCATCCAGGGTCCCAATTCTCTGAAGATCGTTAACCAGCTGATCCAGGGATCGGCAGAGGACCTGAAACGTTTTCAGATAAAAGACGCGCAGATCGGCAGTATCAAAGTAAAGATCCACAGAGGAGGCTTTACAGGAGAACTGGGCTATGAGGTTTACTGTGAGATCGGAGATACAGCGGAAGTCCGCCAGGCTATCGGTAAAGCAGCAGAAAGTTTTCAGGCTCCGGAGCTGAAGATCCTGGAGGTATATGTCCGCAGTCTTCCCGTGGAAAAAGGCCTTGCCCTCCGCCAGGATATGTACGGCCTGACCCCTTATGAATGCGGTCTGGACTGGTCCGTTCATCTGGACAAAGATTTTATCGGAAAAGAAGCCCTTGTGAAAGCCAAAGAAAAAGGAAATGAATATAAGCTGGTAGGCCTGGAATATCTGGCGGACTCTTATGAGGATATCTGTCAGAAAGAGATCGTATATGACAGGGGCGTTCCCTGCGGATTTGTGCGGACTGCTATTTACGGATATACCGTGGATAAAAATATCGGATTCGCGGTAGTGAAAGCAAAACACGGAGAGATCGGAAGGAAACTTACAGTAGGATCCAATGACTCACCGGCTGTTGTCACAGAAAAATGCTGGCTGTAGGAGGGAAAGCTATGAGATTAGAAGGTAAAACAGTGATCATTACAGGAGCTTCTGCCGGAATGGGACAGGCAATGACAGAATTATTCGTTCATGAGGGTGCCAATGTAGTCGCAGTAGCCAGAAGAAAAGAACGGCTGGATGCTCTGGCGGAAAGTTTAAAGGACGGTCCGGGAAAAGTGGCTGTATTTGCGGGAGACGTGGGAAAAAAGGAAGATAATGAGGCTATGATCGACTATGCCGTGGAGACCTTCGGCAAACTGGATGTATTGATCAATAATGCCGGGATCATGGACGATAATACTGCCATAGGAGATATGAGCGATGAGATGCTGGACAGACTGATGAAGGTGGATGCATACGGACCTATGTATGCCATGAGAAAGGCAGTACAGGTATTCCTGAAACAGGGAGAAGGGGGAAATATCATCAATACCTGTTCTGTAGGGGCCATGCATCATACCGCCGGCGTGGCCTACTGTGCGGCAAAGGCAGCACTTACTGCAGCAACCAGGAATACAGCTTTCATGTATATGGAACAGGGGATCCGCTGCAACGGGATCGCTCCGGGAGGAGTGATCACAGATATTCCGCTGGTAATGCCTGCGGCAAATGAATTCGGATTCAGCAGGACCAGCACACTGCTTACCCATTCTCCGGAACTGGGAATGCCGGAAGATATTGCGAATGCGGCATTGTTTCTGGCCAGTGACGAATCAAAATTTGTAAACGGCGTAATCCTTACCTGCGATGGAGGCTGGACAAATCTGTAAGATCCGGGAGAAAAAATACTTTGCATAAAAAATACCTTAGTTGTTTCCCAGAGGCTCTCCTTTATGGTATACTAGCCGCAGAGCGGCTAGTATCGCTGGCAGTCGCCAAATGAATATAAATATTCGCTTGGCTCTCTGCTTTATGGTATACTAAAGAAGTTCACAAAACAGGGAAGGAGAATTTTTGTGAAGGATCTGAAAATACTGGTGCGTATACCGGATGAGATAAAGGAGCGTTTCTGGGAACAGCTTCTTGGCAACAACTGGAGGCTGATGTCTGTGGTCTGCCTTCTGGGCATATTTGTGCAGGTAGTTAATATCCTCCATGTACTGGTAGGATCTGCCAGCGGGCTGGAAACTCTGAACAACAGGATATATTTCGGATTTTATTGGGTATTTCTCCTGATAAATCTGGTATTTCTGTGTGTCCATGGGATATTTTATAAGAAAAAATGGAAGAAAGGACAGAAGATCCTCCAGGGCGCCTTCTGTGCTTTATGGATAATCTGGAGCTGTCTGTTAAACTATTATGACATTATAAGGGATCAGGATGGAGGCAATCTGTCAGTGATCGTTACCAGTATCATGGCGGCGGCGATCATTGTTCAGACGGTGCCTCTTTACGGAATCTGTGTTTATGGGCTGTCCGCCCTGCTTTTTTCCGCAGCGGCTTATCCTTATATCCGGTTTGGCGGTCTGATCAATGTGATGATCGCCGGAGGAACGGCAATGATCGTTTCCACAGCCAGATACTGGTATAAGGTGAAAGAACTGACACAGCAGCGGGAAATACAGGAAATGAACAGGAAGCTTAAAGAGGAGCATGAGAAGCTGAACCTGAGTCTTGAAAAGTTTCAGCTTCTCATGGACAAAATGGACCATATTATTTATGAATGGGATATTGAACAGGGTAGGATTTCTTTTTCGGCGGAATGGATGGAAAAGTTCGGGGAGACTTCCCAGATTTCTGATGCCGCCAGCTGGTTTGAACAGACAGGATGTATGACAGAAGAAGCAAAACAGCACTTTTTAAAAGGCATGGAAAAAGCCATGAAAGAAAGGACCATCTATGAGGACGAGATCCCCCTTATAGATAAAGTAGGCTCTGTTCAGTGGTATCTTCTCCGACTGTATTTTCAGTACAGCCAGGAGAAAACGGCCAGATCCGCGGTGGGATTCTTGATCAATATACAGAAACAGAAAGAAGAGATGGAAAATCTGGAGGGAGAAGTGTCCAGAGATTACCTGACAGGAGTGATGAACCGGAAGGGGATCCAGGAATATACGGAAAAAGAACTGGAGCAGAAGAAGCCGGGACAGCTGACTGCCATGGTCCTTATTGATCTGGATAATTTCAAGCAGATCAATGATAAGTATGGGCATCCTTTCGGAGACCAGGTCCTTGTCCATACAGGAGAGATCCTTTCGGGACTCTTTGCCTCCCGGGGAACAGTTGGACGTATTGGAGGAGATGAATTTATGGCAGTCCTTTCTGTAAATAACAGAGAGGAGCTGGAAGAGAAGATCAAAGAGCTGAAGAAAAAATCCGTAGATCTGGAATATGAAGGAGAGAGTGTGCGGACAGACTTCTGCGCCGGTACGGCAGTAGCGGGGAAGGAAGATGATTATCAGGCTCTCTACCAGAAGGCGGATCAGGCGTTATATCAGGCAAAAGAAACAGGAAGAGGAGAAGTTTACCTGAAAGGGTAAGCGTTCTTCTCTTCCTGTTTTTATACAGTCTTGGGATTGTTGGTGCTGAAAGGAATGATCGATCCTGACTTTTGGACTATCTCCCCAGACTCCGCAGGAGCATTTCCGGATTAGTTGCATGATCCAGGGCTGTCTGTCTTGTGATCTTTCCGGAACGGAACAGTTTCAGAAGGCCCGAATCCATAGAGCACATAGTATCTGAAGAAGAATTATAGATCTGTCCTTCGATCTGGGGGATCTTTCTTTCCCGGATCATATTTCGCAGGGCCGGATTCATGGTCATGATCTCAAAGACAGGGATACGGTCTCCGTCTACAGAGGGAACCAGCTGCTGGGAGATCACACACTGAAGGACCATGGACAGCTGTACAGAGATCTGTTTCTGCTGATTGGCAGGAAACACATCAATGATACGGTCAATGGTGTTGGCAGCTCCTATGGTATGAAGAGAGGAGAAGATCAGATGTCCTGTCTCCGCAGCAGTCATAGCCACCTGCATGGTTTCATAATCCCGCATTTCCCCCAGAAGGATCACATCAGGGCTCTGGCGGAGAGAAGCCCGCAAAGCAGAGAGGTAACTGACAGTATCCGTGGTGATCTCCCGCTGGCTGACAATGCTTTTTTCATGGCGGTGGAGATATTCCAGGGGATCTTCCAGGGTGATGATATGCTTCTCACGGTTTTTATTGATATAGTCAATAATACAGGCAAGAGTGGTAGACTTGCCGCTTCCGGCAGTTCCTGTCACCAGGACCATCCCTTTATTCAGATCCCCCAGATGAATGATCCCTTCCGGGATTCCCAGTTCCTGTGGAGAAGGAAGCGTAAAGGAAATGATCCGGATCACGGCAGCGGCAGAACCGCGCTGCATATAAGTATTTACCCGGAAACGGCTGATCCCCGGAAGCGCGAAGGAAAAATCATCATCTCCCTGGTCTGTGAGAGGAGAGATATTTCGGCTGGAAGCCATGGCGTAAATATCCTGTATGATCCGAAGCGTGTCCTCCGGCATCAGCCGCTCCTGGGAATATTCCCGGATCTGGTTATTCAGACGGTAAGACAGGGGACGGCCTGCCACAACAAAAATATCAGAAGCCTTTAACTGGGAAATCTCTTTCAGGATCTCCCGGGTATCTTTGGTGTTCAATTCGTTCATGATCGTTCGCCCTTTCTATGTTAGATAAATTAATTTTGCGTCAGTTCAGCCGGATCCAGAAGGTTCAGAGAATTGCTGCCTTCCCATTCTTCCGTATTTACTTCCTTAAAAGAAGTGATCCTGTAAAGACGTCCCTGGTTTTCTTCAGGAAGAACAGGGATCAGCGTTACCTGGAGTTCCCTTCCCTCTTCAAAAGGAATGGAAAATCCATAGTCCTCCTGGAGCAGCTCCGAAAAAGTACCATTTTCATAGGCCTCATAGAATTCCCGGTCAATGGAAGCAATCTTTTCAAAAGCCTGGGATCTGGCCTCCTGCCAGGCCTGGGCTTCTTTTGTAAACTGTCCCGAGTATCCGGCCCCCCGTCTTGCGCTCATATAGGCCAGCAGAGCGAAAGCAACCATGGCCAGGATCACGAAAACAGTGAGTATAGAGACGGTTCCCGCATTGGTTATAGGAAAAAGTTTCTTTTTGTTCATGATCTATTCACCTGTTTCTACTTCTATAGGAATATAACAGCTTACCTTTAATGTACATAACAGATCTTTATCTTCCGATACCTGTATTTCCCCTTCCTGTAAATGTTCTTCATAGGAGGAGCCGGAGAGGGTAAGTGTCAGAAGATAAGTATTCTCGTTTTCCGGACAAAGCTCCCAGTCTTCATTATAGTAAATTTCCAGCCGGGAATCTTCCAGAGTGGACAGGGGAAAATCTTCTGCCATATCCGGAAGAGAACCCTTCCGGGACTCAAAAAGTGCGGACAGATTTTTGGCGCAGGTCAGAGCCTGGTCCTGCTTGTGAGACTCCAGGGTCAGGGCTCTGGCATGGACAAAAAGACGGATACATACAGCGCTGGCCAGAGCAAAGAAGAAGATCGCCAGGATCAGTTCCAGAAGAAAAAGATTGGATCGTTTCGGTGGAGATTTTTTCATGATATTTCCCCTCCTGTCCCAAAGGATTCAGACTGCCACAGAAGTGTCTGAGAGGTCCCGCCGGATTCAGTGACCGTCAGAGAAAAGAGCCCCTGGCCGGTCTGGGTAAGTTTCAGATCAGCGATATCCAGAAGGGGCGTCCCTCCGGAGAAATCCGGCTCTCGGTCCGCCGGTATAAAAAGTTCTGTCAGACTGCCTTCATAGGCGTAAATATAGGTATGGTAGGAACTGCCCCCGATTTCCTGATGAAGACAGAGGACTGTTCCAGGTTCTTCTTCCTCCAATGAAATTCCCCCTGCCTGATCACAGGATTTCAATTTCTGTTCAATATAGGAGAGGGCGGTATACAGATTATAGTCGCTTCTTTCCTGGCTGACCGTCCTCTGATAGAGGACGGCTCCTGCCGCTGTTACTCCCAGAGCCGACAGGGCAAATACGCAGAAAAGAGAAACCGTAAAGAGCAGATCAATGGAGTGTCCTTTTTGAAAATACCGGTTCAAATTTTATTCCCCCCTCCGTATTACTGTGATCTCAGGCATGAGGTTTTCACCCTGAGGCTGATAGTCCACTAAAAAACGGCCGCTGTCATAGGTAATGCCGTAATCCCGGACAAGATCTTCCAGGCTTTCCGGATAATATCCATGCAAAGCATAGCAGTGGACGGCACTTTCCACCAGGGCCTGCCGCAAAGTGTTTTCTTCCTCCCGGGCGGACAGTTTTGACATGGAAGAAAAAGCCCAGAGAAACAGGAAGAGGATCAGCAGGAAGATCCCCAGAGAAAGGAGAAAGTTTTTCGCCGGAGAAGGCTGCTTTTGAGTTACAAATCGTTTCATGTTCCTTTCCTCCTATAAACCGGACAAAATTCCCATAAGGGGCATCATCACCGACAAAAGGATCAGCCCTACGATAACAGAAAGAACCGCTACCAGAGTAGGTTCGATGATCGAGACGGCGTTTCCCATGGAAGCGTCCAGTTCTTCCTGACAGCGGGCGGCGATCTTTTCCATGGCGTCATCTATGGAGCCGGTCCTGTCGCCTACGGTCAGGAGCCGGGCTTCCATACCGGTAAAAATGCCGGACCCGGAGAGCGCTCTGGCAAGAGGAGTTCCTTCCTCCATAAGCTTTTTACACTGGGCAACCTGTTCCATAAAGCCGGGATTTCCCGTAAGAACTCCGGCCAGATCCATCCCTTCTTCCGGCGTCAGGCCGCTTTTCAGAGCCAGTGCCATACCGCTGGCAAACCGGCAGGAAGCTTTCTGGCGGATAAAATTTCTGGTAAAAGGCAGCCTGGAAAAAAGCAGAGAGGCCCGTTTCTGTCCGGAAGAAGTTCTGGAAAAATATAGACATACAAGGACCAAAAGGACCAGAAGAGCCAGCAGGACCAGGGAATAGCGGTTGATTGCCTGTCCCATATCCAGAAGCCCTCTGGAAAAACCGGTCATGGTCTGGCCAAGCTGGGCGTATACCTGCTGGAATACAGGGAGGACCCGGGTCACCAGTACCAGTACCACAAGGACCATCATACCGATCATGATACAGGGATAGGTCAGAGCGCTTTTCAATGCGGCGGACAGATCTGCTTCCCGCTGATAATGTCCGGCAAGAGCATCCATGACCTCGTCCAGCCGGCCTGCCTGTTCCCCCAGCCGGACCATATTCCGCATATATTCCGGAAAGACCTTTGCGTCCTCAAGACCCAGGCTGAAGACCCCGGTAGTATTCAGAGTCTCCTGTATAGCGCTAAGGATGTCCTGTTCCTGTAAAGAAGAAGTATCCTCCAGCATAATGGCGATCCCTTCTCCCGGGGAAATGCCTGCCTTCAGTACAGAAGCGATCTGAGAACAGAATGAGGCAAGTTCCTCAGGGGATAGTTTTTTTTCTTTATTTTTTCTCATATTTCTACCGTCCTTTCAATAGAAGATCCTGGTCTGTTACCTGGAATACATTACCGTATAATTGGAGCCGTCTCCGATATACTTCTTTACCGAGGAAGGCTTATTCCCCGCCGCCAGCGTAGGATCGATCAGAGACCAGTTTTTCCCGTCAAATTCTATGATATTTTCCACCCAGCCTTTTTCTTCAAGCCAGGTGCTGATCCAGGCATGATATACTTCTCCGGAATATCCGATCTCCAGTTTGGTGGGGATCCCCTGGGAACGGAGCATGGCTGTCATAAGAGCCGCATAGTCAAAACAGATGCCTTTGCCGCTTTCCAGAGTCTCATCTACATCGGGAAGATAGCCGCTTTCCACGGTCCGGGCTTTTTCTTCGTCGTAGGAGACATTGGAGATCACAAAGTCATAAACCGCTCCAACTGCTTCCAGGCCGTCCTTCACATCTCTGGTAAGGCCGGAAGCCTTGGACACTGCCTGGCTGTCTTCCGTAAACCAGGTATACTGGTTCGGGTAGAGAAAGGGGGAAAATTCATTCTCTATGGCAACCTCTATGGTATCCTTATACAAATTGGAATAGAGATCCCCTTCTACATGTTCCCGGACATCTAAAGTATAAGTGCCGTTTCCTGCAGTGAGAGGCAGTGCGGCATAAGACTGGGAAGCAGGCAGATCATAGGTATACCGGACCTGATCAGGGGTCTCGATAAAAAATTTTACTTTGGCCTCGTTTCCAACATACCGGGCCATCAGATATCCCTTGGAAATATTGGAAACATCTATTTCTATGGATGAATTTCCCATTAGGACAGTACCGGGAGCCTCAGGGACAAGAACCCTGGGAGTGCTGTTCCAGCCCTTGGCCGGATCGTCAGCCTGACCAGAAGTGGTTTCCCTTTCCGGTTCCTGAGGCCGGGCAGAAGCCTGTCCGCTGCAGCCGGCCGCAAAGAGAAACAGGGCCAGAAGGCAGGAAATCCATGGCTTTTTCCAGAACTTTTTCATATACAGTTCTCCTCTGTGTAAACGATTCATACTAAAATTATCTTACCATTTCCCATAGAGAGGTGACAAGAGGTTTTCCTATGAAAAAGCAGAGCGGAACACAAGGAAATACTATATCCTTAAAAAATACCGGACAATACTGGTAAAATTTGGAAATTCTCAAAAGGGGTTATTGACTTTTTGAAGGGATAATAATAACATTACTCAACTTTCCCACCGGCATAATCCATGCTGATGCTTGATTTATCTGGCTAAAAAGTATGTTTTGTTGGTGCATTGACATAAAAATAGCACCTGATCTTTGGTATAATAAGATTAGCGAAATCAAACA
>DXIQ01000069.1 GCA_019112785.1 Candidatus Blautia stercorigallinarum | reverse complement strand
TGAATGTAAAAGAATTTTCAGTTCATGTGTTTCACTGTTCAGTTATCAAGGTTCCTGTCTTGCGACAGCCATATTAGATTACCACATCTTTTCTGGCTTGTCAAGAACTTTTTTCATTTTCTTGAAAATTTTTATTTTCAAGAATTTCAGAAGCTCTTGAGAGCACCGCTCTCGCCGACAGCTATGTTAGAATACCACAGCATTTCCCCTTTGTCAACAGCTTTCGTGAAATTTTTTTGATTTTTTTTTAATTTTCCTGGAAAGCCGAAAAAAAGGAGGATTCCCTACAGTTTTCTCTGCATGAATCCTCCTCTTTTCCCGTTTTCATTCCGTTTTTCTATGTCGTCATTAATAGAAGCCTCCCAGACTTCCTATATATCCTTCAAATTTTTCTGTTATAAAAAGACAGGCAGAATTGCTCTTGCTCCTGCCTGTCTTTTATTTTTTATAGCAGCCCTGATAAAAAACCTGCCAGCAGATTATTTTCATACAAGTAACTGGTCACGGAATTTTCTTTTACCATGTTCACTCCGCTTTGTGCCCAGGAAGTATCCCAGAACAAAGACAGGACCAGAAAAATGATCCAGACCACAAAGATTCCCTGAACGGCTCCTAAAGCAGCTCCTCCCACCCTGTTAAAAAGATTCAGGACCGGAAGGGAGAATATCCCGTTCAGGATTCCTCCTATTATATGAAGGATAAGGCTGATCACCAGAAACGTTACGATCATTCCCAGAATGCTGACTGCCACCGCGGCTATGCTGCGGGATATATATTCGGAAAATGTTTCTGCCAGAAGGTGCTGGTACCCCTGAGCATTATTATTCTCTATGAGAAGTTCCTTCACACTTTCCGGAAGAGGCAGATCCTGGATAAACTGATTCTGCTCTCCGGAATCTGTTTTATCACTAATGGCAGCTTCTGTATCTTTCATGAGACTTTCCTGACAGTTTTCCTGGATCATATCATATATAGGCGTGTTTTCCTGAACAAACTTTGTAATCTGAGGATTCAAGGCAAAACTCAGCACCAGTGTCAGGATTATAGAAAGAAAAGAAAACGCCGTGCGGACCATCCCTCTCTGAAGGCCGCTGAAAATATACGCCACAGGAATTGCCAGTATTACAATAGAAAACCAATTCATATCATTACCTGTCTTTCGTGTATGTCTTCTGCTACCAGGTCAGCCGGATCATTTTAATCCCTTCATCCGAGATCAGCAGATACCGGTTTCTGGACATCTGAAACAGATTTCTTACAGTTCCCTCCCGAACGTCGCCCTGGAATTTCAGCTTTCCGCCCAGATCATATATTTCCACCTGGGGGCCGTCCCAGAGAATGATCCTCTCTCCACTGACAGAAATATTCTGGTATTCCATATCAAATTCCCGGGAACACCGTTGTCTTCCTTCCGGGCCATACAGAGTCATCAGATAGGATTCTTCCTCCCCTTCTGTAACAATTCCAAAATATTCCTCATTATAAAAAAGACTGATCATCTGGGTATCGATCTGGGTATTCTCGCTTTCCTCAGGAGTATCCCCTCCCTGGAAAACAGAAAATCCATCATCTCTGAATGCCACACAGGTACCCTCACTGAAGTACACAAGATCTGGCACTACCGTATCTTCATATGTAAATTCAGCCACCACATTGTCTACCTGTCCCTGGCCTGCCTGACCAAAATTATAGAAGACCAGATGACTGGAGATTTCTCCCGAATCTACTATAAGATAGCTGACAGCGATCACTGCCCCGTCCGGCGAAACAGCCAGATCAAGAGGATAACCGTTATTCTCCATTCGCGTCTGATTTTCCACGATCAGGCTTCCGTCGGAAGAGTAATAATTTACCCATGTTTTTTCACCATCCTCCAGGATCGCAGCCACTGAACCGCTAAGTGTTACCTCAGCCTTGACAATCGGAAAATCTGTGGATATAGGGCCTACAGGGCCGTCTATTTTCACTACATACATAGAAGTTCCCCGCCTGTCATATATCGCAGCCGTATCCTCCAGGATACTGACTGCCGGATCACTCATATCATATGTCTGATTCCACAGAGTATCCCCGGATTGAGACAGAAGAGAGACACTTTCATTGCCGTATTTCAGCAGATCATCTCCCATCTGTATATACTCTGAAGACTGAGTGTCTTCATTCTCTACAGTGGAAAGCACATCATAATTCTGGTCCACATGATTAAAGACAAAAACAATCCCCGCCACAGCCGCTATGATCAGCACTCCCAGGATAACCATTGTCCGGTTCGGGCGTATCCTCCTGAAAAAATACCAGAAATCCGAAAATCTGCTTTTTCTCAGATCCATCTTTTCAAAATTAAAAATTTCTTTTAAATTCATATAGTTCTTTTCCTAATGTGTATCTGTGTCTGATGTATCAATGCAGGATTAGCATCCCTAAACAACCAGGAGCCAAGCGAGGTTCTGCGCTCATTTGGCGGCCGCCGGCCATACTAACTACCTTGCGGCTAGTATAACACAAAAGTTTACGGGAGTAAAATTTTTTGTCCCGGATATATCAGATCATTCACTGACAGATTATTCAATTCACAGATTTCCCGCACTTTTTCTGTGCTTCCGTAGGTCTTTATACTGATTTTCGTTATGGTATCTCCCCGCTGGATCGTATAGGTAGGATGGATTTCGCCAGATACCTGGGAACTTTCTTCTTCCTGTTCTTCCTCATTCTGTCCGCTCTGTTCCTGGTCTGTATTTCCGGAAGCTGAGGTGTCTTCACTTTTCTCTCCTGTCTGGTTCTGTTCTTCCTGGTCTGTATCTGTCTCCTGTGTTTCCTGTGCTTTTTCCTCCGATGGAGAATCTGTTTTTCCTTCCGTCTGCTGTTTGTCGGCGCCTTCCTGGTCCACTTCTCCGTTCACCGGTGTAGTCTCTTGCGCCCCGGCAGCCTGTCTCTCCTGATCAATGTCTGCGATAACCTCTCTGGCACTCTGCAGTTTCTGGTAATCATTTAGATAAAGGACCCCTACCGCCAATACAGCTACCGCTGCACAGATACCCGCAGCCTTCATCACCGGAAAACCTGTCTTTTTCTGCTCCTGCCCCGCATTCTTTTCTACCTTTTTCCGGAAATTGCGGACAGCAGAATCATCTACTTCTTCCGATTTTTTTTCCAGCTTCTGGTTCTGAGCTATGAGAAAATTATGCATAGGTTCATTCTTCTCATAATACACGTAGAAACCTGTCTGCCTGGACATACGTCCATCCTCATAACGGTAAAAAGCCTCCTCTTTTTCCAGGGGTTCCATTACAAACAAAATCTTATCACTGCCTCCGAAATGATCCAGATGGGTCTGGCATATCACCTGATGCAGTTCCATAGAACACCCCGGTATGGAAAGAAACCAGCCTACCACCTCCTGATCCGGAAAATATTCTTTATTTTTCTCATATACATGATTCCAGATTTCCTGAGTAAATTCCAGATGTTCCTCGCTGACTTCCATATCCGGCAGGGCTACAGCGCTTTTAATAAACAGATAAGAAACTCCGTCTTTCCAGTTGGCCTGTCCCAGAAGTATAGCTCCCATCCCCCTGGTTAAATTTTCGGAAGAGATTCTACAAAGATAGGTATACGCATAATCTTCTATATAGATTTTCTGTGTTCCTCCCACTTCTCCTATCTGGCGTATGTTATTGGGAATACGGAAAAAACTTTCATTCCCCTCAGACTTTTGTTTTTCCTTTTCATAGACAATCTCTATCATATAACATTCACCCCTTTTTGAAAAAAAGGATAGCACATACTTCCTGCGAAATTTAGCGTATTTGCTGGGGGATCTGTTTTTTTTAACGACAAAATATACGGGGATAAGGGAAGAAAAAACGGACAGAATAAGAAGGAAATTTGACAGCGCTGACTAAGCGAAAGGATAGAACACTATGTCCATTTTAAAAGGATCTACTTATTATATCAATCATGAAGAGGCTGCACTGAAACTGGGTACTTTGCTATATGACTTTCTTTCTTCGTATCATAAGCCCTCCCAAAGTCTGGTATTTGTCTGCATAGGAAGCGATAAGATCACCGGTGACAGTCTGGGGCCCTTGGTGGGACACAGACTGTCCCGTCAGTCCCTTCCTTCTGTCTTTATATATGGCACTCTTTCTCAGCCGGTCCATGCTCTGAATCTTCAGGAAACCATAGAAAAGATCCATCAGCATCACCCGGACAGCTTTATCATTGCCATTGATGCTTCTCTGGGGATAAGAAAACATCTTGGCTATCTCACCATTTCCAAAGGCGCCCTGGAACCTGGACTTGGGGTAAGAAAAAAGCTTCCTCCCATAGGTGATATTTCTATTACAGGGATTGTAAATACTACCGGGACCTTTGATCACCTGAGCCTGCAGATGACAAAACTTTCTACTATCGTTTCCATGGCAGATTCTATTGTTTCCGGTGTGCTGATCGCCTATGGTCTTTTATTAAAAAGGCCTGCCATTTCTACTGTAAGCCAAAAATTTTGATTGGATAGGGACGATTCCTTCCCTATCCGCTGCGATACTGCGGGCAGCTCACGACAAAGCCGTTCGCTGTCCGTTACCCGGCAAATGTCTGCTCATACAAGCATGGCAGCCGCTTGCCGGGCGTATCGCGCAAAATAAGCTGCCCGCAATGGACAGCTTATTTTATAATCTTTTATTGGATTTATACGAAAGCTTTTACTTTTTCGTAAATGCCTTCTGCGTCAATTCCGTATTTAGCCAGAAGCTGCACGGCAGGACCTGACTCGCCGAATACATCGTTGATACCAATGCGGAGCATCTTGGTAGGCGCTTTCTCAGAGAGAACCTCTGCTACTGCGCCGCCCAGGCCGCCGATAACAGAATGTTCCTCTACAGTAACAACTTTTCCTGTCTCCTTGGCAGCTTTGATTACCAGTTCCTCATCCAGAGGTTTGATGGTATGAATGTTGATCACCTTGGCTTCAACGCCCTCAGCAGCCAGTTTTTCTGCTGCGCCCAGAGCTTCATTTACACATAATCCTGTAGCAAAGATAGTAACATCTTTGCCTTCTCTCAGGACGATTCCTTTACCGATCTCAAATTTGTAATCCGGTCTGTCGTTGATCACCGGCACTGCAAGTCTTCCAAAACGCAGATATACCGGTCCCTGATAATTATAAGCTGCTTCCACTGCTGCCTTTGCTTCAATATCATCGGAGGGATTCAGGATCACCATACCTGGGATAGTACGCATCAAAGCAATATCTTCGTTACACTGATGGGTTGCTCCATCCTCACCTACGGAGATTCCCGCATGAGTGGCTCCGATCTTCACATTTAAGTGGGGATATCCAATGGAGTTGCGGACCTGCTCATAAGCACGTCCTGCTGCAAACATAGCAAAAGTACTTGCAAAAGGAACTTTACCTACTGTGGAAAGTCCTGCTGCGATCCCCATCATATTAGATTCTGCGATACCGCAGTCGATATGACGTTCCGGAAAAGCTTTCTTAAAGGTACCGGTTTTGGTAGCACCTGCCAGGTCTGCGTCCAGAACTACCAGATTTTCATATTTTTTGCCCAGCTCTACCAGGGCGTTTCCATAGCTCTCTCTTGTAGCGATCTTCTTTACTTCTGACATAATGCTTCACCTGCCTTTTCCAAATCTGCCATTGCGATTTCATACTGTTCATCATTTGGAGCTTTTCCGTGCCAATCCACAGAATTCTCCATATAAGAAACGCCTTTTCCTTTTACAGTCTTCATAATGATGGCTGTAGGCATTCCTTTTACTGTCTTTGCCTCATCAAAAGCTGCTTTCAGCTGATCAAAATCATTTCCGTCTGCCACATTGATCACATGGAAATTAAAGGCTTCAAATTTCTTGTCAATGGGATATGGAGAACATACATCCTCGATCTTTCCGTCAATCTGGAGCCCGTTATTATCTACGATCACAACCAGGTTGTCCAGCTTTCTGTGTCCGGCAAACATAGCAGCCTCCCAGACCTGTCCTTCCTCGATCTCTCCATCTCCTAAAAGCGTATATACCCTGTAGGAAGCGCCGTCCATTTTTGCGCCTAAAGCCATGCCCACTGCTGCGGAAATCCCCTGTCCCAGAGAACCGCTGGACATATCTACGCCGGGAATATGTTTCATATCCGGATGTCCCTGAAGATAAGATCCCAGATGGCGGAGAGTCTTCAGATCCTCTACCGGAAAATAGCCTCTGTGAGCCAGAGTGGAATATAAACCGGGAGCTGTATGTCCCTTAGAAAGAACGAAACGGTCTCTGTCCGGTTTCTTCGGATCCTTGGGATCGATATTCATCTCTTCAAAATATAAGTAAGTAAATAAGTCTGCTGCGGATAAGGATCCGCCGGGATGTCCCGCTTTTGCAGAATGTACGGCTGTTACGATGCCCTTGCGGATCTCGTTAGCCGTCTTCTGAAGTTCTAACTTGTTCATTTATTTTCCTCCTGAAATATGATTATTCCCCAAATACAGCAATATAATCCTTTTTGAATTTCTCAATACCTGCGTCAGTCAGCGGATGGTTGATCATCTGCTCAAGTACCTTGTAAGGAACAGTAGCGATATCAGCGCCAGCCAGAGCACACTGAGTAATATGCATTGGATGACGAACGCTTGCAGCGATGATCTGTGTAGGAATATCTGCAACTGCGAAAATGTCTGCAATGGTCTCAATAAGCTCTACGCCGTCTGTAGAAATATCGTCCAGTCTTCCCAGGAATGGAGATACATAAGTTGCTCCTGCTCTTGCTGCCAGCAATGCCTGATTTGCAGTAAAGATCAGTGTCACATTCGTCTTGATCCCTTCTGAAGCCAGTACTTTCACAGCTTTTAAGCCTTCTGCCGTCATAGGGATCTTTACTACCATGTTGGGATGGATGGCTGCGATCTCACGACCCTCTTTGATCATGCCTTCCGCATCTGTAGTAGTTGCCTTTACCTCACCGCTGATAGGTCCGTCAACAATAGAAGTGATCTCTTTGATAACTTCGTTGAAATCACGGCCTTCTTTTGCGATCAGGGACGGATTTGTGGTAACACCGCAGATAATACCCATGTCATTTGCTTTTCTGATATCCTCAACCTTTGCTGTGTCAATAAAAAACTTCATAATCTTTTACCTCCGTTTACGCTTTTTAACGCTTAATTTGTTCTTGAATATAGTTTACGACTTAAACTAATTCTCTGCAAGAGGTCCTTCTGTTATAAATATGTAAAATTATTAATATTTTTCTATTTTATTAATACTTTTTCTGACTCAGCAAAAAAATCCCTGTGATATCAAGGGTTTTCCCCCATCTCTCACAATATTTATTATTAATAATTTTCTCTGTTTTATTTAATTTATTTATTTTTCTGCCGGGCATATCCCGTTGTTTTTCGCACGATCAGCTTAGGTTCATACTCGATATGATAAATGCTGGTAGGCCTGGACTCAGAGTAGGTGCTGCGGGCAGATTCGATCTTCCGCATGATGATATCGCAGGCGTCTCTTCCCTTTAAAGGTACAAAGTGTTCAATAGTTGTCAGAGACATATGAGACATTCTGGAAAAAATAATATTGTCACATCCGATCACAGATACATCTCCGGGAACTTTCAGCTTTTCCTCCTGGAGGGCATCGATAATTCCAAATGCGATCATATCATTCAGCCCTGCAATGGCAGTCACGTCCCGGTGCTCTGAGAGAAGTTCTTTGGTAAGGTTATAGCCCATCCGGTATTCTGAATCTACGCTTGGCAGGACTTCATCCCATATATCGTCCGCCGCCTTAATGATCACAGAATCTGTAAGGCCTTCCTTCTCATATTCTTTTACAAAACCTTCTACCCGTCTGGAACGCTGCTGCTGCCTTTTGGTAAGAGGCGGCGCGATAAAAGCCACCTTCCTATGCCCCAGATCCAGCAGGTGCCGGGCCATCAGGCTTCCAACCTTGGTATTGTCCTGATTAATGGCGTCTACTTTCACACGTTCCCGGTTGCTGATGATCACCAGAGGGATCCTCTGGGCCAGTTCCTCCACCTGATCCATAAAGGCAGAACTGGGATTACAGGTATAGATGATCCCCGCAGGCGCCACGCCGGGCATCATGCGCAGATACTGCTCTTCTATCCTTAATTCTCTCTGGGTATTGCAGGTAAATACCCCGTATCCCTTCTCCTTAGCCACTGTCTCGATTCCCTGAAGCAGCATAACATAATAGGGGTTTGTCAGGGTAGGACAGAACACAACGATCAGGCGGCTGTTTTTACTGTTTTTGGTACTGCGTCTTTTTGGCAGCACATAACCCAGTTCCCTGGCAGCCTCCTCTACTTTTTCCACAGTCTCTCTGGAAAAAGAAACATTATATTTTTTGTTCAGTACCATAGACACGGTAGCCTGGGAAACTCCCGCTGCCTTTGCGATGTCTGTGGAAGTAACTTTTTTCCTCATTCTATCTTCCCCGCTGTTCCTACAATTCCACTCTTCCCTCTAAAGCCCGAAGAAGGGTCACCTCATCAATATATTCCAGATCTCCTCCTACAGGCACGCCGCTGGCGATCCTGGTGACCTTGATCCCTGCAGGCTTTAACAGTTTGCTGATATACATGGCCGTGGTCTCTCCCTCCAGACTGGAATTGGTGGCAATGATCACCTCTTCCACATCCTGCTGGGAAATACGCTCCATCAGTTCTTTCAGCTTGATGTCATCTGGTCCGATGCCCAGCATAGGGGAAATTGCTCCATGAAGCACGTGGTACACCCCGTCAAACTTTCCTGTTTTTTCATATGCCGCCAGATCCCTGGTATTCTCCACCACCATGATCACTTTTTTGTTTCTCTTGGGGTTGCTGCAGATAGGGCAGATTTCCTGATCCGTAAGAGTATAGCAGCACTTACAGTACCGCACATTTTCCTTGGCATCCACAATGGCGTGGGCCAGACTCTCCACCTGATCTTTCGGCATATTTAAAACGTGGAACGCCAGGCGTTGTGCAGATTTTGCTCCAATGCCCGGCAATCTGGAAAATTCTTCTATTAACTTGTTTATATGACTGCTGTAATATTCCAACTTTTTATCTCCTCACTTAGAAAGGAAATCCGCCGCCCAGACCGCCTGTAAGTTTGGACATCACTGCCGCAGACTCCTCTTCCACCTTGCGGAGAGCTTCATTGGTCGCTGCCATGATCAGATCTTCCAGCATCTCAATATCATCCGGATCCACCACTTCTTCTGCCAGTTTCACCTTGGTTACTTCTTTCTTACCGGAAATAGTAACCTCCACAGCTCCGCCTCCGGCAGCCGCGGTAAACTCTTTTTCCTGAAGAGCCTTCTGATTCTCCTCCATCTGGCGCTGCATCTTCTGGGCCTGCTTCATTAAATTATTCATGTTTCCCGGCATCATGCCTCCGGGAAATCCTCCTCTTTTTGCCATTCTAATAATTCCTCCTAGTCATCATCCTCTATATTTTCCACAGTTACATCCATATGGATATTCTGCTGGAGCAGATCATCCACAGAAATTTCAGCCAGATTTCCTCCTCCGGATCCTGGCTCATTCTTTTTCAGAACCAGCCTTACCTCCAGTTCCTTCCCTATCTTTTTCTGTATTGCCTGCTTCAGGATTTCCACAGTTTCCGGATTATCAATACACGTCTGAGCAAGAAAATTCCGGAATTCCACATACAGAACCGGCTCTCCCGTATTTCCGTCATACTTAGGCATGGATTCCAGAAGCATCTGCTGCAGAAGCCCTTTGGTTTCCCGGATGATCGAATTCCAGTTTTTCTTCACATACTGGAGATCTTCCGGCGCCGCCTTTGCCGGCTTTGGCATTGGTGTACCTTCTGCCTCAAGGGTCTTTGAATAGCTGCTTCCTTCTATTCTCCCTGAAGCTGCAGCCTCTGCTCCAGCCCTTTCCGTAGCCTGAGACCTGGACAAAAATGCCGGATCACTGAGCTTTTCTTCCAGCACCCGTACCCGGTCAAATAGAGAATCCAGATTTGTCTCCATCACTGGCTGGCACAGTTTTATCAGGGCGATCTCCACCAGAACTCTCTTCTGAGAAGCATAGCGGATTTCATTGGAAAGCTGGGAAAAAATACGGATATACCGCATAAGGGTCTCCGTATCTACCATCTGTGCCTCTTCCTTCATCCGCTCCAGGTTCTCTCTGGATACATCTACCGCCTCCTCAGGATTATCAGAAGCAGAGATGAGAAGAAGATTTCTCAGATACCAGATAAAATCTGTTACAAACTGTCCCAGTTCCCTTCCCCTTATGATCAGGTCCTCCAGAATACGGATGGCCTGAGAGGTATGCTGGGCCAGGATTTCCCTTAACAGACTGCTGAACACTTCCGTATCCACAGCCCCCAGATTTTCCAGGACCTTTTCATAGGTCAGTTTTTCTCCCAGATAAAACGCGATACACTGATCCAGAAGAGACAGAGCGTCACGCATAGATCCGTCTGCCGCCTTGGCAATATAGCGGATTGCCTTCCCCTCTACATCATTTCCTTCCTTTTTCATCAGTTCCATAAGACGGTCCGCAATAGTCTCCACGGTGATCCGCTTAAAGTCATATCGCTGACAGCGGGAAAGAATGGTGATGGGGATCTTATGGGCCTCTGTGGTAGCCAGAATGAAGATTACATAAGAAGGAGGTTCCTCCAGTGTTTTCAGCAGGGCATTAAAGGCTCCCGCTGATAACATATGAACCTCGTCTATGATGTATACCTTATAACGTCCCTGGGTGGGGCGGTATGCTACTTCCTCCCGGATCTCCCGGATATTATCCACACCATTGTTAGATGCGGCGTCAATCTCTATCACATTCATGGAAGTACCTGCGTTGATCGCCCTGCAGGTAGGGCAATCGTTGCAGGGACTTCCATCTACGGGATGTTCACAGTTTACTGCTTTTGCCAGGATCTTTGCGATGGTGGTCTTTCCGGTTCCCCGTGTCCCGCAGAAAAGATAGGCATGCCCGATCCGGTCAGCCTTTATCTGGTTTTTCAATGTTGTCACAATGTGTTCCTGCCCCTTGACATCTTCAAAGTCCTGGGGCCGGAACTTACGGTAAAGAGCAGTATAGCTCATGCATATTCTCCTTTTTGCTGCCTGTGATCATGCCAGATATATCAGTCGCCGAAGCTGATACCGATACGTTTTGCATCCTGTACAAGCTGTTCATCAGGAGAAACCATCTTTAACTTGCCGGCGCATTCTTCCAGCGGAACTTTCTTTACTTTACCGTTGACAATGCCCACCATATATCCATACTGGTCATTCAGGATCAGTTTGGCTGCCTCTGAGCCCAGTCTGGTAGAAAGTACTCTATCATATGGACAGGGGCTTCCGCCTCTCTGTGTATGGCCCGGAATCGTAATACGGATATCCAGATTCAGTTTCTTCTGAAGCTCGTCTTCCAGCTTATAAGCCACAGACGGATATTTCTTTTTATCTTCTTCCTGTTTTTTCTTCAACTCTTTCTTGGAAAGCTTCGCATCGTCCTTGGAAATAGCTCCCTCTGCCACTGCCAGGATAGTAAAGCCTTTTCCGGCTTTATTTCTCTTGTTGATGGCTTCCACGATCTTATCAATATCGTAAGGGATTTCCGGGATCAGGATAATATCAGCTCCCCCTGCAATACCTGCGTGAAGAGTTACCCAGCCTACTTTATGTCCCATGATCTCTACAATAAACACACGGCTGTGGGAAGCAGCTGTTGTGTGGATACAGTCGATAACATTTGTAGCAATGTCCACAGCGCTCTGGAATCCGAAAGTCATATCCGTACCCCAGATATCGTTGTCAATGGTCTTTGGCAGATGGATAATATTCAATCCTTCTTCCCTGAGCAGATTAGCTGTCTTCTGAGTCCCGTTACCGCCCAGGATAACCAGGCAGTCCAGACGCAGCTTATAATATGTCTGCTTCATAGCCTCTACTTTGTCAAGCCCTCTCTCATCAGGAACCCGCATAAGCTTAAAAGGCTGGCGGGAGGTTCCCAGGATCGTACCGCCTCTGGTAAGGATTCCCGAAAAATCTTTGGCAGAGAGCATTCTATAGTTTCCATAGATCAGTCCTTTATAGCCGTCGTCAAATCCATAGACTTCCAATTCGTCCAGATTTGTGCTCAATCCCTTTACAACGCCTCGCATTGTTGCGTTCAGTGCCTGGCAGTCGCCGCCGCTTGTAAGCAAACCGATTCTTTTCATTTTTTCCACATCCCATCTTCATAATATAGTATCTGCACTGCGGTCAAAACTATCCTTTGTCCGCTGGGCTACACATATTATATTATATTTTTCCAGGAGGCTCAACTTAATTTTCGTGAATTTTTTTCCTGACCCTGTGTTGACAACCGTTTTGAAAACCGCTATACTGTAAACACCGTGCAGCCGGGGAGATAGCGGTGCCCTGTACCTGCAATCCGCTACAGCAGGGGTGATGCCAAACCGAGGGATTTCTTTCTGTGGAGCTGCCCTCTATAAGTGGCGTTGACGTCTGGGTCTTACGCAACAGGAATCTGTGAACCGTGTCAGGGCAGGAATGCAGCAGCACTAAGCAGAACCTTCTGTGTGCCGTAAGGGTGCCTGGGCCGAGTTAACTGTAGAGGTAACGTCCATGGGAGTATCTCGAAGGGCGGCGCACGGTGAAAAAAGACGAATACCCTGTTTTTTACTGCATAGGATAGTAAAAAACAGGGTTTTTTATTTATGGATCACTGGATACTTGAAATCATGAGCAGTTATGGCTACTTAGGTCTCGCTCTTCTGATCATGGCGGAAAATCTCTTTCCTCCCATTCCCTCAGAGATCATCCTCACCTTTGGAGGATTTATGACTACGTATACAAGAATGCATATCCCTGGAACCGTCCTTTCCGCTACAGTGGGAAGCGTAGGCGGCGCCCTGATCCTTTATCAGGCAGGCCGGTTTCTCTCCCCTGACAGGCTGGATACCCTTCTTTCCGGCAGACTCGGCAGGATCCTGCATCTGAAAAAGGCAGATATCCAGAAAGCCGCAGACTGGTTTGACAGCAGGGGAAATTACACGGTATTTTTCTGCCGTTTCATTCCCATTGTCCGAAGCCTGATCTCTATCCCCGCCGGCATGGCGGATATGGCGTTGGGCCGCTTCCTCTGGATGACTGTGGCAGGAAGCTTTCTCTGGAACCTGGTGCTGATCTGCGCCGGCGCCGCCGCCGGATCCTCCTGGCAGAAAGCCGTAGAATACTTCGGCAGTTACACCCAGGCGGCGAAAATTGTGCTGGGGGTGGGAGTTCTGGTGGGAGGGGTAGTGTTGGTTCGGAGGTACATAGGGGGAAGAAGGCGAAAGAGTAGAAGGGGGTTGTAAAGGAAATTTGCAGAAGAAAACCGGAGTCCACGGGGGTGGGAGCTCCGGTTTTCTTCTGCATAAATGTGTTCTGTTTTTGGGAAGTAATAGTAAGATGCAGTTGGGAATACATAAGCATATTTCTCAAGCCGTCCTAAAAATTGGAGAAGACTAAAAAATTAATCTAGATCCAAATTCCATTTGTAACAGGCATTTGGGTTTCAGTTGTCCCTCCTTTGGTTGCTATACATCCTGCCATAACACGATAATAGTATCCTCTTGTCACAGTACAATTATAGCTTTTTGTCAAATATGTAGCATTATAAGCTGTGCTTGAATAAGACTTCACATTAACCCAAGTACCATTTTGTAGTCTCTGTATATTTATAGTTAACCTTAGCGTATCGCATTGTACTGCTGGCAACACAGCCCCATAAGCATTAACGCTACCATCCCCATTGTTTGATATTCTTGCCACCCCGGAGTTTAATATATTACCTCTTGTCCGATTATATAAAATGCTCTCTGCAGAGTCCTCATCTGTTAACAAAGATCCATCAACTGTATCGCCTAAACTAGGTATGTACTCAGATGCATATGTTGTCGTATTCATTCCTACCATTATTAGTAATGCCAACATCAATCCTATTATTTTTTTAATTTCTTTTTTCATAATTATAAACCTCCTAATACATAATATTTGTTGCAATATCTTCCATTTCGGTTTCTAATAATTTTCCGGACAGTTCATAATACACATTTTTATATTCCCATTGAAGTATATATGTAGGCTGCTCATCATCTTCTTCCAAAACCTCCCATAGACTTATTTTTGTATTTTGCATTAATTCACTATCCAACTCTTTTATTTGCTTTCCTACATCCCTTGCAGCAAGAAATGAGGCATCTTTTTCATTTGCAATAATCATAAAATGAAGAATTTTATCCTCTTTTTTGTATATTATAAGAGCAGTCTGAGCGACTTCATCTATAGAATAATCTTGATATTCTATATCAGTAGGCCAATAAAAAAACCGTGGCATTTCTATATTCAATGTATCTATAATGCTTTCTCTGGCTTCTTCTTCCGTTAGTGCACTATCTTTCGTATCATCATTGTCTATTTCCGTCTCGGTGCTATTTCCTATTACACCATTTACCGTCTCCATCACATAAGCCCTGTTCGCCTCACTGGTCATGGAAACTCCGAAGATTCCAAATACCGTTACCGCAGCAACAGCAGCCCACTTTACCACCTTCTCTCCTGCTCCTGCAAACTTGCGCTTGCTTCTTTTATGGTTAGTTTCATTTGGTTCCTTATTCAATTTTTCATTATTCAGTTTTTCGCTTTTAATCTTTTCACTGGTAATAATACCATTCTTTTCTTTGGCTCTATCTTCGCTTACTTTCGTTTGTGTAGAATCGGACTCTGAATGAACGGAGCCCTGCTCCTTTGCCCTCTGCAAAAGCTTCTGGAATTTTTCTTCTGTAGGTTCAAACTCTTCAGAATCGGGGATCTCATCAATCTCTTTTTCAATAGCCGCCGCTTCTGCCATAAATTGCTGCTGTACCCACTGTTCAAATTTCCGGTCCTTTGCTTTTTCAGCAGATCGAAGCTTTGCACTGCTGTTTTTTTCTTTTATTTTACTCATGAAACTCCTAACTTTTCTTGACTTTTCCCCGCAAGTGTATCATATTATCATATAGTTGTAGTTACTTTTTAAATCAGGAGGAACACCATGAAACATATCGTTCTTACCGGCGGAGGTACTGCCGGACATGTAACCCCTAATATTGCCATGATACCCAGATTAAAGGAACTAGGATATAAAATTTCTTACATTGGTTCCTATGAAGGAATTGAAAAAAAACTTATTGAAGAACTTGGGATCCCTTATTACGGAATCTCTTCTGGTAAATTAAGGCGCTACTTTGATGTTAAAAACTTTACAGATCCATTCCGGGTCCTGAAAGGATTCATGGAAGCGAAAAAGCTTATGAAAGAACTGAAACCGGACGTTGTCTTTTCCAAAGGCGGCTTTGTCACAGTTCCTGTAGTGATCGCTGCAAGCAGGAGAAAAATCCCTACTTTTATCCATGAGTCAGATATGACCCCCGGACTTGCCAACAAGATCTGTATTCCCTTTGCCACAAAGGTCTGTTGTAATTTTCCCGAAACCATTTCCAACCTGCCTAAAGATAAGGCGGTTCTTACAGGAACTCCCATTCGCCAGGAGCTTCTCACCGGAAGCAAAGAAAAAGGTCTGGCCTTTACCGGGCTCTCTCCGGATAAGCCTGTTATCCTGATCATTGGCGGAAGTCTGGGGGCAACAGCTGTCAATGAAGCTGTAAGATCCATCCTTCCTGAACTTCTGGAGGATTTCCAGGTGGTACATCTCTGTGGAAAAGGCAAATTAGATGAGAATCTGAAAGACACCAAGGGCTATGTACAGTATGAATATATTAAGAAAGAGCTGGCTGATCTTTTTGCATTAGCGGATATTGTAATTTCAAGAGCCGGAGCCAATGCGATCTGTGAACTCAGCGCTTTAAATAAACCCAATCTGCTCATCCCTCTTTCCGCCCGGGCCAGCCGGGGAGACCAGATCCTGAACGCCCGCTCTTTTGAGCACCTGGGATACAGCAAGGTTCTGGAAGAAGAGGAAATCACAAAGGAATCTCTCCTGGATGCGGTTCATGACCTGTACGAAAACCGGGAATCCTATATCACCGCAATGTCTTCAAGCAAACATAAAGATTCCATTGAATTGATCGTACAGCTTTTCGAAAATTCATTGAAATAGTCCGGATTCTTCGTAGATTTCCTTGAAATTTTCTTTGATCCACTTTTTCATTCTGTGCTTCTTGGCTCTCAGATTTCCTATGGAGATGCCAAGAGCACGGGCTACTTCCTCTGTACTTTCACCTTCCACAACAGTTCTCATCATGATCTCATACCATTCACTGTTTTTGTTTGCTAAATCTTCAAATAATTTTCCTGTCAATTCTCTTAACATAATCTTATGCGCGATCTCATCTTCAAAGAGATTTTGTTTTATATCACCAAGCCATTCAGCTGCATTATCCAGATGTCCTCCGTCTTCATCGGGACACATGGATGCTGCAACTTCATGTACCTGGTAAGCTTTCCTGCAAAAGTCAATAGCTTTTCTTTTTGTATTCACAAGAAACCACTGATTATAATATTCTTCTTTTAAAGTTTCGACCTTCTGCGAGAATAAAAGAAATACTTCCTGGGATACGTCTTCTGCAAAGTCATAATCCTTCAATACGCTGAACGCAACACTTTTTACCAAACGATAGTATTGCTCATAGATTTCCCGAAATCTTTTTTCGTTCATCTTTTGTATCCACTTCTGTTATTTTAAAGAAAATTTTGACAGGATCTCCTCCTGGTCCTCCGGTGTCAGTGTGCCTGGTGTCCAGGAAATGCCGGCTTCGTCTCCGTCCCTTCTCGGTATCAGATGCATATGGAAATGGAAGACTGTCTGCCCGGCAGCCTTGCCGTTGTTCTGGACCACATTGTATCCGTCACAATTTAAAATATCTTTCATCTCCGTAATAACCTTTTTCGCAAGCACCATAGCATCTCCTGCCAATGTATCCGGCAGTTCATAGAGATTTTCATAATGTGCTTTCGGAAGGATCAGCGCGTGACCCTTGGTTGCCGGCCCGAGATCCAGGATCACCCGGAATTTCTCGTCCTCATAGAGGGTGGCTGATGGGATCTCCCCATTCGCAATTTTACAAAATAAGCAGTCTTTCATTTTTTGTTTTCTCCTTTCCTATATTATATATCCGAATTTAATTCGGCATATGTGACACTTTTGTCGAAATTTGCAAATTTTTGTATAACAAATTTAATTGCTATTTAAAAATTTCAGTGCTAAACTATCTACGAAAAAAAATTTGGGAGGAATATTATGGAATCGCAAACAGGATCTTCTGTTTTTCCCATGACGGGAGACAACAATTCTGACTATAAGACCCTTTATCAGGAATTACAAACCAAACAGCAGTTTCTGCTGTCACAGATTTCTCACGAAATCCGCAACCCTGTAACTCTTATCAACAGCTTTCTCCAGCTTTTTGAAAGTCATCATCCGGAAATCGTAAAAGATGACTGCTGGGAAAAAGTCATGGAAAATATGAATTTTCTCAAAGCTCTTCTGGAAGAATTTTCTTCTTTTAACAATTCTGCCAAACTGCATTTACAGGAAATAAATCTGGATCATATTTTTCGGGAAACAGTTGAATCGATAACGCCCCTTTGTCAGGATCTGGGAATCTCTGTTCTCTATCAAAAAGAAACTGCAGTTCCACTGATCTGTGCAGATCCAACCAAGATCCGCCAGGTTCTCCTGAACCTTCTTACCAACGCCCGGGAAGCTATCGGAAGTCAGGGACTGATCCGCTGTTCTCTAAGCTGTGATGGTGAAAATATCTATTTATGTGTAAAGGATACGGGAACAGGTATTCCCATCAGTTATCAGAAGGATATTTTCGAACCATTTGTCACCCATAAACAAGGGGGTACCGGACTGGGACTGGCAATTTGCAAAAGAATCGTATCCGCTCACAATGGCCATATTTTCTTCCGTTCCGCTGCCAGTGAAGAAACCGCTTTCACAGTCATACTTCCGATCACCTGATCATGCCGGTATTTTTTTCTTATGATAGAGAAGAATCCCCAGAAGGAACCCCAACGCCAGGCCTCCAAAATGCGCCGTATTATTAATTCCGGTGCTTGTCACTCCATGATACAGCGAAAGAAACGCCAATATAAGAAGCTGACGTGAAGTAAAGTTTTCTATATGACCTTTATTTCTGAGTACAATATAAATCAATCCACCGATCACGGCGAATACTCCTCCGGAGGCCCCGGCGGACACTATATATTCATTGGAATAAATCTCATGAAAAAGAGACAGCAGATTTGCTCCGGCTCCGCCTAAAAGATAAAGGACACCATATCTTATTCTGCCCAGATTTCTCTCCAGGCAGTCTCCCACAAAAAGAAGCACCAGCATGTTATTTCCCAGATGCTGAATACCAAAGTGTAAAAACATAGCCGTAAAAAGGCGGTAATATTCATGTTTTTCAGCTATATCCAGAGTTCCTGCTGCTCCCCATCTGAGCATATGGCTCGTATCTTCCCAGGAACCGGTGAGTTCCACCAGAATGAATACCAGGATGTTCAATAAAATGATCGTATGGTTCACAGGCGCCTGTTTCCAAAAGGCAATGGCTCGTTTAAAATCTTTCAATTTGACTATAATCTTTCTAATTTTTCTAATTTAAATGTATTATAAAACTTTTACCTTGCTTATGCAAGATATAGTCAATATTGTCATAAAAATTTAGTCAATTTTTCTAAAAACTATCCATTAAATTTCCATTCAATAACAGCTAAAATTTTCTGTTTTCCTTTTTTGCAGACAACTTATTCTCTTCTTTTTTTGTATATTGCCTGAATTTCATTAATGTACAGCCATTAGTTTTTGGATACTGTTTCCAAACTCTCTTTTTGTGCAGTATTTTCCTTTACATATTCTCTTTTCAAAGGTATAATCGGACTTACATCAACAGAAGATCTTTTCCCCACACGGGAGAGTCTCAAGTATCTTTTCATTCTGCGGACCTTTCGGTCCAGATTCCCATTTTATTTTCACATACAGGAAAGAGGTGATCATGTGCCCATCCGGGAAATATTGCTATTTACCATTGCCGGCGGAGGGCTTCTTATGGATCTTTTACAGGAAAAGGTAGATAACCGGCTGATCTGCCTGGGCTTTGGTTCCGGCCTGATCCTGAATATCTTCTATTCCGGTTTCACCGGAATCCTTCATTTTTTCTCCGGAGCCTTCTTCCCCCTGCTTTGTCTCCTTCCACTGTTTTATTTTCGTATGATCGGCGGCGGAGACATTAAGCTTCTCTCTGCATTGGGAGGCATCCTGGGCTACCCGAAGATTCTCAGCTTACTTCTGCTCACCTTCCTTACAGGGGCAATTCTCTCTCTTGCATTTCTTATTTCCTGCGGAAACCTCAAGGAACGCATTTCTTATTTCATCAGCTATTTTTATAGCTGCAGGAGGAACAGAAGCTGGAAGCCTTACCGGAGAAAAGGACTGGAACCGGAAAATTTTCATTTCACAGTTTCCATTTTCGCTGGGATCATTTTATTGACAGGAGGAGTCTGCTATTGAAGAAAAATACTATTGCTGTCTGCGATTCTGAAGCAGGATATGCCGGAACTCTCGCAGAATATCTGAACAACCGAAAAAAACTGCCTTTTCGTGCAGAAGCTTTTACAGATCCTGAAAAATTCTGCCAGTATGCCGGTATAAATCATCCGGAATTTCTTCTCATCGCAGAGGTTCTTCCGCATATTTTGGTATAAAGTATGGATTTTGAGCCTCATACCTGATAAAATTAATATAATTAAAATGAAAGAAGGAATCTTGAAATGCCTACAAATTCTTCACTTGATTTACAACGATTTTATCCAGATGAGCTTGAAATAGTTTCAATTGAAGAAGATTCTGATGAAATAAGACTACATATGCTCTCCAGATCAAAATCTTTTTGCTGTCCAAAATGTGGTGAAGAACTGTGTAAGCTGCATGCTACCCATCACCGGACAGTTCAGGACCTGCCGATTCTCGGGAAGCGTGTTTTTTTGGATATAAGAGTACATGATTTTCAGTGCCAAAATCCCATCTGTGAAATCGGTGCATTTTCCGAAACATTTCATGGTTTCTTAAACCATTATAGCCGAATGACAGAGCGGCTTATAGATTTCGTTACAATACTTGCTCTCGAAACCAGTTGTGAAGCAAGTGCTCGTATTATGCAGGCTATGCATGTTAAGATTAGTGGTGACACAGTGATCCGTATGCTTTTGAAAAGATACCAGACGCAATCCCATATACCTTGTGGAAGCCATATTGGTGTAGATGATTTCGCTTTTAAAAAACGACATACTTATGGGACGATTATTGTTGATGAAAATTCCCATATTCCTGTTGCTGTTCTGGAAGGACGGGATGGATCTGCCCTAAAAGCATGGCTGACTCAGAATAAGCAGGTAACAACAGTGACTCGTGACCGCGCATCTGCGTATGCAAAGGCAGTGGAAGAAATCCTGCCGGATTGTATGCAGATCGCAGACCGGTTCCACTTGCATCAAAATCTCCTGGAGGCAGTAAAGAGTGTAATAAATTCAACAGTGCCAGTGGACATAAAAATTCCTAAAGATGCTGCTTCACCTTATGCAGAAACAGCAGTTTCGGACCCTCTCGTGGAGAGCAGTAAAAAAAATGTCTGAGGCTGTGGATAATTCAATAGAATACAATCCTAAAAGTGTACAACTATATAATAACATTCGAGAATACGCCGCTGCCGGATACAGCAAAAGAGAAATCGCTAAAGTTTTGCATTGTGGACGTAATACAGTCACCAAGTATCTTAATGGCGACTATGAATCTCTATGCAAAAGAGATTATCGGAGCGGCATGGATCAATTTTATGATGATATTATAAAAGAGCTAAATGCAGGTGTGAGCAGAAAAGATGTCTATTGTCATCTGCTCAAAAAAGGTTATATGGGTAAGCATTCGGCTGCCTATGATTATATGAATAAAATCATAAAACGAGAGCATATTGATATAGCTGTTTATAAAAGTTCTTCTGCAGAGGTTATTCAAAAGCGAAAGAAACTGCAACAATATGACCATGTTTCACGAGCAGGCATTTTTCGTTTCCTGTGGATGAACTCTGACTTGAGCAAGGCACATTGTACTTATATTATGGAGCATTATCCTAAAATCCGTCAGTTAGATATATGTATCCGTGAATTCCGGAATATCTACGATCAAAAAAATATGGTGCTGCTTTATTTATTCATTGAAAAGTATAAACTATCAGAAATACAGGAATTATCCCGCTTTGCAGAGGGGCTTGAAAAAGATATTGAAGCAGTCGAAAATTCGGTTGCAAGCCCGCTATCTAATGGATTTGTTGAAGGGACAAATAATAAGTTAAAAATGGTAAAGCGTACAATGTATGGCCGATGCAGCCGTCAGTTATTAGAAGCAAAACTTATGTATCGCCCTAATGTATAAATACCAAAATATGCGGAAGAACCGTTGCCAGTCCCACTGGTCCGTTTACCTGGAACAGTGTAGGAGCCTCGTCCTTTGCCATCTCCGATTTAAGCTGTGACTCATATGTACCAGATGCCGCTGTCTGCACATCTACCTGTACGCCTGTCTCATCTGTGTAAGTTTTTGCCAGTTCTACCCACTGGTCAGCCTGCTCCGGCTTGAAGTTCAGGTAATAGACTTTTCCTGTTCCCCCTGAAGAAGAACCGCCTGAGCCCTCTGAGCTGTCCGATCCGGAACTGCCACAGCCGGTCGCAAGGCTTCCCACCATCGTTGCCGCAAGTACAAGTGCAAGTAATCTTTTTCTTTTCATAAAACGCTTTCCTCCTTTGACCCATAAATGAAATGGTCTTTGTTTTTCGTTGGCTTAATTATAAGAAAAAACACGTTTCCCGGATATGATAAAATCCGAAGAAACGTGTCATTATTTCAAGATATTAATATTGATATTTTGTTTTTCTCTATTCACTTTCTCTCAGCCGCTCTACCACGCTTTTCCTCTGGGTCTGCTGGTAGGCTGCCAGGGAGATTCCGGCAGCTATGACTGCGCACAGAGGGATCATAAGGATAAAGGGCCAGGGGGTGTAGCGATACTGAAAACATACCACCACATTGTTCAGGGCGCTGACCAGATAATAGGCGCCTACACTGCCCAGGACTATGCTGACCACTCCGGAGATCAGGATATAGTATCCGCTTTCCCAGAGGAGCATTTTCCTGATCTGGCCTTTGGTCATACCGATGCTCTGCATAGCAGCCAGCTCCTGGTTTCTGGAAAGGATCCCGGTAAGCATAGAATTGGCAAAGTTTAAAAGCCCGATGATTGCGATCACAGCACAGAGGGAATAGCCTACAGCTGCCACAGCATTCACCATACCGGAAAATTCTGTCTCCAGACTGTCCTTAGAAAGATACCCCATAGAAGAGTTCACCTGCTGGGTATAATTCTCCAGATAAGAGTCAAACGCCGGCTGATCTTCCTCCTGTACCCTATAGCTTTTTGCAAACAGAATCCCATTAGAGGACGCCTTCACATCTTCCAGAGGAACCACTACTGTGAGAGCATTTGCAGAAAACATGTGCATGTTCATACTGTTTGGAAGAGGTTCTATCACCGCCATTACCTGGTATTCTTTCTCTTTTGTATTGGTGTAATACCAGTCTGTGACTTCCCCTTTATCGTCTGTTTCCATGATCTGTTCAGAGTTTTCTGTAGGATAAGAAAGAGTGATCCTATCCCCCGGTTCATAAATGCTCGCCCTGTCATTTCCTTCACTGTCAAATTGCTGCACCAGCACATAATCTCCGGTGGCAAATTTTTCTAAATCTATGGTTCCTGCCACAGCCTTCAGCTTAGACAGGAGAGAATCTGAATAGGCGTATCTATCCTCATCGATCCGCCCCTTTCCTTCAATGGCTCTCAGAGCTGCTTCTCTTATACTTTTTTGTTCTGTATACATCTTGCCTTCCTCATAGAGCTTTTCATACCGCCGGCGTCCGGTTTCAGAAAGGGTATGTCTTATACCCAGGTCGGTCCATAACTCTTCGCTTTCAAGGATCCCCGGCTGGCTGTCTGCCCCGGCAAGATAGGTTTCGTCTATGGAAAAATCAGAGGTCATAGGAGAAGCTCTGGTAAAATTGGCGTTTCCGATCATATAATCTCCTACCAGTCTCGCCTCCAGATACTGGTCCATCCGGAAGCTTCCCACTCCGGTCATCACCACTTCCAGCAGTATGATACTGAAAGAAAGGGACAATACCACGATCAGGGTTTTCTTCTTATTCCTTCCCAGATTTGCCAGGGCCATTCTGGAGATCCTGCCTCCCTTTTGGCCTTTCTTTTTTCTCTGGCGCTTTACTCCTCCCTCTGTATAACGGACAGCCTCTATGGGAGAAACTTTTCCTGCGATCCTGGCCGGTTTTCTGCAGCTGATAAACACCGTTGCCAAAGAAAACAAGGCGCCGAACACAAAAATCCAGGGACTGAAATAAATCCCTCCGGTTCCCCCATATCCTGAAAATCGGGTGAGAAAGGGAATCAGGAGCTGCCCGGCCAGAAATCCCAGGACCAGTCCCAGGGGGATCCCCACTGCCGAAAGCTTCCATACCTGACGGTAGACCAGATTTTTCAGTTGTTTTTTCGTGGTTCCTACAGTTTTTAAAAGGCCGTAGAAACGGATTTCCTTTAAGATAGATAGCTGGAAAATATTGTAGATGATCAGGTATCCGGTGATCAGGATCACCAGAAAAGCCCCTGCTAGAAGGATCAGGGTTTCCGGGTCCAGATTTTCTGTCCGGGAAGTCAGATAGGCCCAGTTTGTGCCGTACTCGATCACCTGATCAGGGTCTGTATTTTCCCCGGCCTCCCCCTGGGGCACATAGCCTGCGTCCCTGATGATCTCTTTTATATTCTCTTCAATATTCCTGGCATTGGCAAAGAAAATATTGCCGCTTACCAGTCCGCAGATATTTCCTGTCTGCCGGTAATTTTCCACAAAATCCTGCTCTGTATAGCCCTGGCTCAGCTTCTCATAATAAGCCTGGGATACATAAAGCTCGCTGGCATGGCTGATCTCATTTCCTTCATACCAGCCGCAGAGAGTAAACTCCTGTTTTACTTTCCGCCCCATAAATTCAAACTCCAGAGGGACCTTCGCTCCCAGTTCCGGAGAAATCCCCAGGGCTTCCAGTACAATAGTATCTGCCACCAGTTCCTCTTCTTTTTCAGGAAGTCTTCCTGCTTTCAGCCTGGCAAAGCTCTGGTCCAGCTCTCCTTCTCCGCTGGCTACACGGATCTCTGCCTGGCGCTGCCGGACATTATCTGCCATACTGATATAAATATTATAAGTAGAGGATTTTACCAGGGGATTATCTGTGATCTTCTCGTACTGTTCTCTGGTCACATGCTTTAATCCGGCGTGGAATTTTCCTCCCACTTCCATCATGGTCTGCTCCTGGAACACCTGTCCCATGCCGATCCCCATAGAAAATACCGCAGTAAACAAAAGGCTGGTCAGGCAGATGGCGCCTATGGCAAACAGGTTCCGCATACGGTTCTTTTTCATGCTCCGGGCGGAAAGCTTCCGGATCACTTTCTGGTTATTATTCCGCATACGCTCACCCCCTGTCCTCAAGGATCCTGCCGTCCTCGATCCGTATGATCCGGTCACACAGCTGGGCCAGTTCCTCGGAATGGGTGATCATCACAATGGTCTGGGAAAAACGGGAGTTGGTCAGCTTCAGCAGCCCCAGCACCTCCTGGGAAGTCCTGGAATCCAGGTTCCCCGTTGGCTCATCCGCCAGCAGGATCGCCGGCTTTGAGGCCAGGGCTCTGGCAATGGCCACCCGCTGCTGCTGTCCCCCGGAAAGCTGGTTGGGAAGGTTGTAGATCTTGTCTTTGATCCCCAGAGTTTCTATGATCTCTTCCACATATTTTTTATCCGGTTCCTCCCCGTCCAGTTCAATGGGAAGGACTACATTTTCATAAACATTCAGCACAGGGACCAGATTATAATTCTGGAATACAAAGCCGATATTCCGCCTCCGGAAAATAGTCAGCTCTGTCTCATTAAGACTGAAAATATCCCTTCCTCTTACAAAAACTTTGCCTTCTGTAGGATAATCCAGCCCTCCCAGCATATGGAGCAAAGTGGATTTTCCCGAACCACTGGTCCCTGCCACGGCTACAAATTCTCCCTCCTCCACTGACAGATCCACCCCGTCCAGAGCCTTCACCAGACTGGCGTCTTTTCCATAATATTTTTTCAGACCCACTGTCTTTAAAATTTCCATATAACCCCTTCCTTTCCATAAAGGTGTTATGGCATCAGACAAAATTGAGAATATTTGTCGAATACCATAACTTCTTTATTTTTTTCTGTTTATATTATACGGAAAATTTCTGACAGTCTCCTGACATGGCCCGGTATTTTTTCTGACAGTTTTGTCAGGATTCCCGGCTTTTTAAAAGGTAAAGGGAAAAGCAGCTTCCTTCTCCTGCTCTGGAGGACACCGTAACATAGCCTTTCTCTTTCTGAAGGATCAGCTGGGCCAGATAGAGTCCTAGACCGGTACCTTCCTCCTGCTCTACCTGTTCTCCCCGGTAAAACCGCTGGAAGATCCTATTATACTCTTTCTCCGGTATCCCGGGGCCCTGGTCCCGGATGTTCACCTGGACATACATCTCCAAGGGTCTTACCTGTATCTTTATCCGGCTGCCCGCCGGGGAATATTTCACTGCGTTTTCCAGGATATTTCCCATAGCTTCCGCAGTCCATTTGGGGTTATGCACAGGAGAACAGGAAGCAAAGGGTTCTGCCTCCAGGCTGATCTTTTTTTCTCTGGCCTGGGCATATACTCCGCTGATACTTTTTGCAATAGTCTCTTCCAGGGGCGCCGGTCTGCTTTCAAAGGTCAGGATCCCCTGTTCCAGCCGGGAAGCTTTTACCAGATTTTTCATCAGCCACTGGATCTTTTCCGCCTGCTCCTGGTTCCGTTCCAGAAACATTTCCTGTTCTTTTTTCGTAAGTTTTTCTTCTTTAAGGATTTCTGTATTCATAAGGATATTAGCCAGAGGCGTCTTCAGCTGATGAGAAAGATCAGAAAGAAGAGCAGCAATCTCTCCCTTCTCTTTTCCCGCTTTTTCCCGTTCCAGAGAAGACCTGCGCAGCACCCGGCAAAGCTGTCCCAGAAGCTTGGATTCCATCTCTTCCTTACAGTCTTCGTCTCCTAAAGTTCCTGTCCGTTCATAGGTCCGGAGGGCTTTTGAAAATCTTTTCAGCTCCCTTCGGTGATAAAGTCCTGCCGCCAGGCAAAAGGCCAGACAAAGAAGGATACAGCCTGTGCAGATCCCGTACATAAGTCCTTCTGTCATCCTCATTCCTCCCATATGTAGCCAATGCCGTGAACGGTCTTAATATATCCCGGTCTGGATGGATCTTCTCCGATCTTTTTCCGAAGCCTTCCGATATTTACCTGAAGGGTATTGGGATTTACAAACTTTCCCTCCCGGTCCCACACTGCCTCCAGGATCTGGTTCTGGGTCAGCACCTGGTTCTTATTTTCCAGAAAATATTTCAGGATCTTGTACTCTGTCACACTGCACTCCATCTCCCGGTTTCCCTTCCATACTTTGATCAGCTCCGGATCCAGCGTGATATCTCCGGATCGTAAAATATGAGCTTCTTCTTTTTCCATGTTCCTGTCCAGCAGCTTTGCCAGACGGAGTTTCAGCACTGCTATGGAAAAAGGTTTTGTCATATAATCATCCGCTCCCTGGGATAGTCCCATGATCTCATCCGTCTCCATATCCCTGGCTGTAAGCATGAGAATAGGCACCTGAGAAGTTTCCCGGATCTTCCGGCACAGGTCGTTTCCGTCCATATCAGGAAGGTTCAGGTCAAGCAGGATCCCCTGAGGGCTTTCCTGCAAAAAAAGCCGGTATCCCTCCTTCCCGCTTGAAGCCTGAAGCACCTGGTAGCCTTCCTGAGTCAGAGAAAAAGCAATGCCCTGGCGCAGTCCCTGGTCATCTTCGATCACTAATATTTTCATTTTCCCCTCCTTTATACACCAAGTTGTTTATGGTATCCTGCCACAGTTTCGTAGTCTCCGTAAATAAAATAATAATCTGCCTGGGCTTCTCCTTCTGTGTACACATAGGTTCCGTACATGGGAATATCACAACACAGGACCGTATGTCCGGATCCGATCCCAAGACCGTATCCCCGGTAAGACCAGATCAGAGGCATACGCATCTTTTTCCCGCCGAAACTGATATATCTGGCCTTGTGGCTTAAAGGTTCCTGATTGGCTGCCAGGATCCCTTTTGCAAGAATCTTTTCTTCTCGCGCCCATGCAAAACAGGTCCTGGTCCTGGACCTTCCGTCTGCTATTCTGGGAATTTCCTGATCTTCTTCCAGCAGCTTTTTTCCACTGATATCGAAAAATGTGAGCGCTCCCGTCTTTTTCCTGATCCGTACAACCAGCTGATCTGTGGCAAGCTCCACCGTATTCTTCCCTGCCCTGGCGCTCCAGGCCACTGCGGTTTCCGGCTCGCTGTCCCAGCAGCCCTGAGGGAACTTTCCGTCTTTTCCCCGGATAAACTGTACCCGGATCACAGAGGCGCCCAGAGGGGTCAGCCGCAGGGTACCGTACCTGCTCCTGAGAGTCAGACAGGCTCTGCTTTTCTTTACCTCCAGGATCTCCCCTTCCCCGGGACCGGGCTTCTCTCCCTCCATTAAAGATCTTAAAATCTGGGTATCCGGGATATCCCCAAACCCCCGGGGCGAAGGATTTACAGGAAGAGGTCTGGGTGCCTTCTGGATCAGCCGGATCTCTTCTATTGATGAGGAGGCCTCTTTCCTACGCTCTTCTGTTTTTTCCTCTGCTCTTACTGGGTAATGACCTCTTCTCCGGGGCTGTTTTTCTTTCTTTTTGCCATCCGCAGCCTTTCCCGGATCTTGTTTTTTCCCTTCCAGGATCTCCATCTGCTTCTTTGCCGGCACCGTTTTTTCGATCAGATCTGTAAGGTCCTCTCCATGGACCACTGCCAGTTCATGAAGGGCCCTGGTCGCCGCCACATACAGCAATTTTACATAGCCGTCTTCCCAGGGATATTTCTCTTTGGAAGGGTCATAAAGGAGCACTGCGTCAAACTCCAGTCCTTTTGTATATTCCACCGGCAGCACCAGGATCCCCCTGTCGAACCTGGCCGTCTCCGGATCATTATCAGCCAGAGAGATCTGTTTTTCCAATTCCCGGCTGACTCTTCTGGTTTCTTCCTGATCCCGGCAGATCACCCCTATGGTTTCACGGCCTTCTTCCTGCCATTTTTTCAGGATCTTAACCGTCTTTTCTATCTGTTCTTTTTCACCTTTGCAGGCGACCATGGATACTTCTTTTCCATGGCGGCGGACAGGTTCCACAGGATAAACCGGGAAGTTTCCATGGCGGAGGATCTCTGTGGCAAATCTGGAAATCTCCACCGTATTCCGGTAGCTCTTTTTCAACACCTGAAAGCTGTCGTAGGGGCCTGTAAGCAGCAGTTTCCCAAGCTCCTCCCAGTCATTGAGTCCATACCCGAAATGGATATTCTGGGAGATATCTCCCATGATTGTATAGGTACATCCCCGAAGGCAGTACGCCAGCGCTCCATAGGCCATCATGCCGAAATCCTGGGCCTCGTCCACGATCACATGACTGGCCTCCCGGATACCGTCTGTCTCCTTGATCCTTTTGTAAAGATAGGCCAGGGCGGCCAGGTCATACAGGTCAAACTCCTTTTCTATATAGGAAACCTCCATACCCTTTTTCTTCTGCTTTTTGAGAAACTCCTCATATAATTCCAGTATAGAACCTTTCCATTCTTTCTTTCCGAAATGCCATCTGCAGGAACGGAATAATTCTTTTTTCTCTTCCTGAGTATAGGAAATCTCCTTTCCTGTCAGCTCATTTTCCAGTTTTGCTGTAAGGATCTTATTCAGCATCAGGATCTTTTCTTCCATAGACATCTGGGGATTGCTCTCCAGATACCGGAGGATGGATTCTCTGCCAAGAAGAAGAACTCCGGTTTTTTCCAGGCGTATATCTTCCTGGGGGACCACGGCCTTTTCATATTCCCTGCAGAAATCTTCCAGATCATGAAACCAAGCCAGGCTTCCTTTTAACGTTATATTTTTATCCTCTTTATCCACCTGGCGGATCTGATATTTTTCCTCATCCCAGTCCTCATAGAGCAGCCTTACAAACAGCTGTTCCATGGTCATCTGAGATACCCCGTATACGTCCAGATCCGGCAGAACACTGGTGATATAGTTCAGCAGGAGTCCGTTGCTTCCGATAATGTAAAAATCCTCCGGACGGAAGGTTTCTTTATAGTTGTACAGTATATAGGAGATCCGGTGCATAGCCACCGTTGTCTTTCCGGAGCCGGCCACTCCCTGAACGATCATGTTTGTCTTGGGGGATTTTCGGATGATCTCATTTTGTTCCTTCTGTATGGTGGCGATGATCTCTCCCAGGACTGCTTTCTTATTCTTTGCCAGATATTTGTTCAAAAGCTCGTCTGTGGCTACGATATCCGAATCATAAAAATCTTTCAGCCGGTCATTTTCAATCTCATAAGTCCGTTTCCGCCGCAGATCAATATGATAAGTCCCCTGGTCTTTTACCGTATAGCTGCAGGGCCCCAGGGCGTTTTCATAATAAACAGACGCCACCGGAGCTCTCCAGTCAATGACCAGAGGCTCTGTATTTCCCTTGGTGATCCCCACTCTCCCCACATAGTAAGATTCCTCCCAGGGGGTCTTGGAATCTTTAAAATCGATCCGGCCGAAATAAGGTTTCTTTCTTGCCCTCTCACACCGGAGAAGTTCTCTCTGGTTTTCTTTTAACTGAGACTGGGTGTTATGGAGAAGAGAAAGAGCTTCCTTATCTTTCGGCCCATAGGTTTCTATTAAATCATGAAGATCTTCTGACAACCCCCGGATATTCTCCCTGGTTTTTTCAAGGTTTTCCCGGGCCGTATCCAGGATCAGGGCCAGCTGTTTTTCTTCCGCTTCTCTGGACAGCCCCCAAACAGGGCGGAAGGCTTTCTTCTCATTCATATCCATTATTTCTCCCATCGTTAATCTTGTACACTGAGGGTATCACCTTCCTATATAAAATTCAACCGCTTTCTGTCAGACTTTTCTATTGCCCTTATCAGCCTCTGAAATTGAACTTTTTTCTGTTTTTTATATTTATTTTGAACTTTTCATATTTTCTATTGAACTTTTCATAAATATGTACTATAATGCAGTCAATCTGTTGAACTTTCGGAGGAAAAATATGTTAAAAGAAACTTTTGCTGAACGCTTAAAGACGGCAATGGACCTCCAGGGCAAAAAGCAGGTGGATCTTATCCGCATCGCTTCCCAGCAGGGGGTTAAACTTGGAAAAAGCCATATCAGTCAATATGTAAACGGAAAGACCCTTCCCAGAGGAGACATTCTTCATTTCCTGGCAGAAACCCTCCAGGTGGAGGAAGAATGGTTAATGGGAAAAGAAAATCAGACAAATCAGACCAGGGGAGAAAGAAAAATGAGAGAATTTAAAAAATCATCTAAATTAGACAATGTATTATACGACGTAAGGGGACCGGTGGTAGACGAAGCCGAAAGAATGGAAGACTCAGGGATGCAGATCCTGAAGCTGAACATCGGCAATCCGGCGCCCTTTGGCTTTAAAACCCCGGACGAAGTGATCTACGACATGCGCCGGCAGCTTACCGACTGCGAAGGTTATTCTTCCGCAAAGGGGCTGTTCTCTGCCAGAAAAGCCATTATGCAGTACGCCCAGTTAAAGAAGATCCCAAATTTGTCTATGGAAGACATTTATACAGGAAACGGGGTCAGCGAACTGATCAACCTGAGTATGTCCGCACTGCTGGACAATGGAGACGAGATCCTGATCCCTTCTCCGGACTATCCTCTGTGGACTGCCTGCGCCACTTTGGCAGGAGGAAAAGCCGTTCACTATATCTGTGACGAGCAGTCCGACTGGTATCCGGACATGGAAGATATCAAAAAGAAGATCACAGACCGGACAAAAGCCATTGTCATCATCAACCCCAACAATCCTACAGGAGCTCTTTATCCCAGAGAGGTTTTACAGCAGATCGTGGATATCGCCAGAGAACATCAGCTGATCATTTTCTCTGATGAGATTTACGACCGTCTGGTCATGGACGGAGAAGAACATGTGTCCATCGCCTCCCTGGCTCCCGACCTGTTCTGTGTTACCTTCAGCGGTCTGTCAAAATCCCATATGATCGCCGGTTTCCGGATCGGCTGGATGATCCTCAGCGGAAACAAAAGAATCGCAAAGGACTATATCGAAGGGCTCAAAATGCTCTCCAATATGCGTCTGTGCTCCAATGTTCCCGCCCAGTCCATTGTCCAGACAGCCCTGGGCGGCCATCAGAGTGTAAACGACTATATCCTGCCCGGGGGAAGGATCTACGAACAGCGGGAATTTATTTACAAACAGCTTCTGGATATCCCTGGGATCAGCTGCGTAAAGCCTAAGGCCGCATTCTACATCTTCCCGAAAATGGACGTAAAACGGTTTAATATCCTGGATGATGAGAAATTCGCCCTGGATCTTCTCCGGGAAAAGAAGATCCTGATCGTCCATGGAGGGGGCTTTAACTGGCACCAGCCGGATCATTTCCGGATCGTTTATCTGCCCCGTATCGAAGTCTTAAAAGAGGCCTCTGAAAAAATGAAAGATTTCTTCAGTTATTATCATCAATAAGTTTTCCGGGAGACACAGGCAGATGAAAGACCATAAAGAATTTTTTCAGTATGTGATCCCCTCCATGCTGGCCTTCGCCCTGTCCGGCGTTTACTCTATCGCCGACGGATTTTTTGTCGGAAACGCCATGGGGGACAGCGCTCTGGCCGCCATTAACGTGGCCTATCCTCTGACAGCTTTTCTCCAGGCCACAGGCACCGGTATAGGAATGGGCGGCGCTGTGGAATACTCCATCTCCATGGGAAATCAGAAGCCCAGAAGAAGCCGGGAGTTTTTCAGTATGGCCCTTTATCTTCTTCTGGGCCTGGGCGTTCTTTTCACCTTCCTTCTGATGGGGGCGGGGGCTCCGGTACTGAGACTTTTCGGCGCCACAGGAGAGATCTATTCCCTGGGAAAAGAATATATTTTCTTTATTTCCCTGGGGGCTGTGTTCCAGGTGCTGGGTACCGGACTGGTTCCCTTTATCCGGAATATGGGCGGCTCAGTGACAGCCATGGCTGCCATGATCGCAGGCTTTCTCACCAATATTTTCCTGGATTATCTCATGGTATGGCATTTCCCCATGGGGATGATGGGCGCCGCCATTGCCACAGATATCGGCCAGGGAGTGACCTTCCTGGTATGTCTGTTCTTCTTTATACGAAAAAGAGAAAGGCCGGTATTCTCCTTTAGAGAAAACGCCCTTCTCCTTATCAGAAAAATCTTCCAGGTAGGGATCTCACCTTTTGGCCTGACTTTTGCTCCTAATATCACCCTGATCCTGGTAAACAAAAGCGCCTCTATTTTCGGCGGAGCCATGGCTGTAACCTGCTACGCTCCTGTAAGCTATATCTGCTGCGTGGTCCAGCTCCTCCTCCAGGGAGTCAGCGACGGCTGCCAGCCTCTGTTAAGCCTGTCCTACGGTCAGGGAAAAGAGAAGAAGACCCGGCAGCTTCGGAATCTGGCCTACCGTTTTTCCTTCCTGGTCAGCCTGGTCTGCGTGGCGCTGCTCTTCCTGCTCCGGGGACAGGCAGGTGCCCTCTTCGGCGCCTCCTCTGAAGTCACCAGCGAGATCAGCCGTATCCTTCCCGTATTCCTGGCAGGATACCTGTTCGTCAGTATATCCAGGGTGACTACCTCTTACTTCTATGCCACAGGGAAGGATCTGCGAGCTTATCTGCTGATCTACGGGGAACCGGTGCTCCTGGCACTGCTGCTCCTTTTTGTTCCCAGACTGGCGGGGATCTTCGGCACCTGGGTAAGCGTGCCCATGTCACAGTTACTGGCTATGGCACTTGGGATCGGATTCCTGTTCATAAATCCTGATAAAAAGTAAACCTACTCCTCCTGTCTCTTTGCCCTGCCAATAGCCAGAGCCACCGCCACACAGGCCAGGGCAAAGAGGATCTGGATCCCCATTCCCTGAAAAAGGGTGGTCTTTAAAGATTCGGTCAGGGTCTCATTAAAGCTGAGGATGGAAATATTCTGGGCATACCAGTAGGTAGGGAAAAACTGCCCGATCCTTCTGACCACTCCGGTGAGCATTTCCAGGGGAACAAAGATCCCGCCCAGAAAGCAGAAGCCCAGACTCAGCACATTTGCCATTCCATTTACCGCCGCATCCGTCCTGGCCATAGAACCAACAAAAAAGGCTGCCGCCAGTGCTCCCAGCATAATGGTAAATCCATTGAGAAGGATCAGCCACCAGTTGGGATTACTCCGGAATTCTGAAAAACAGGTAAGGACTCCGATCCCTTCACAAAGCACCCAGGAAAAGATCCCCACAGTAAAGAAAGCCAGAAGACTTTGGATATTTTTATTCCTCAGGGTCAGGCTGGAAGCCTGGAGCCTCCGGCGGATATCTATATTCTGATATTCTTTCTGGATCAGCCCCAGGACAAAACAGAGGATACTGAAATACAGATAAGGCATAAAACGGAACACATTGTAAATCCCCAGATCCTCTCTGGAACTTTCCAGCTCCACCTCTGCCCGGATATCCCCGGTATCCAGTACGTTTTTCATCGCTTCTTCCTGAGAATAGCCCCCTGCCAGATACACCCTGGCACTGTTGATAAAATCATCAATACGGCCATTCACATAATATTCCCACTGGCTTCCGGATTCTGTAACTGCTTCGACTTTTTTCTTTCCCTGTATACAATCTTCATAAAATCCTTCCGGTACGATCACTGCATACCGGATCTGTCTGCTGTAAACAGCCTCTGCCAATTCGTCCATATCATCTTTCATTACCGTCACATCATGATATTTCTCCAGATAATCTTCTAAAGCCTTGGACCACAGACTGTTATCCCTGTCCACCACCCCTACGGAAAGTCTCATCTGGGCATAGGAACCCCCGGCTTCTTCTCTGCCGGAAAGATAAACCATAGAAACTGCCACTCCCAGGAAAATCGTGCAGTATAGAATAATGGTGGAAATGTTTCTCTTTATGGCGATGAGATAACCTTTATATACTTTCATATCGCATTCTCCTCATTGATAAAACTGCGGCCCCAAGAAGCAGGACGCCAAAAAGTGCCAGCAAAAACAGGCTTCTCTGATATTTTTCCATGTCCTGATAGACCAGCACACTGTAAAAAGCGTCAGTGATCAAAGCCCCCGGATTGAGCCGGTTTATCACCGGAACATATTTCTCGATGGCTTCCTTCACGCCGCTGATCATCAGATCCGCTGCAAAGGAACAGGCCATAGTCAGAGCTACGATAATACCGTTTTTCAGATTTGTGCTCCAGGTTCCTACCGTGCCTACTACCATTCCCATACTGGAGGAGTACATAGTAGCAATAAAGCAGATCACCAGGATCTCCCCCGCCTGTTCTCCCAGATGGATATCTCCCAGGATCCGGCCCATATAGAAAAGCAGTACCAGGATTTCTACGAAGCTGATCAGCCAGGAAGAAAGGAGACTGGCAGTAATAGTCTTATACCTTTTTACACAGCCTGCCGCCAGTCTGGCTCCAAGATCGGAAGTATTGGCCTGGACCCCCACGGTATTATACATACCCATAAAGCTTCCATAGAGACAGGTCATGGCAATAAGGGCAAAAAAGTAATTCTGTACATTATCCAGGGAATCCCCCTGGAAAGTCACCGTTTCTGTATAGCTTCCCCAGTTGTTTACAGCCTCTATGGCGGCCTGGAGATTTTCCGGATGTTCCCCTGCGATCTGGGCCAGCATATGTTCATTCTTCTCATAGATATCCAGGGTCTGGGAAAGGATACTGGTATAAGTAGAATCTTCTCCGATCACCAGTTTCTTCTCCTCGCCGCCGTAGAAGATTCCCAGGATCTCATCATTTTTCAGGGCCTCTGCGGCTTCTTCCTCACTCATAGGGAGGATCTGAAACCAGTCCCCGTCAAAGCTTTTCAGATATTCCAGAAAGGCTTCCTCTTCCTTAGGATCTGCACTCTGATCTGTGACAAAAGCTGCCTGGACATCTTCCATGGCATGTCTTCCCATAGTCCCTCCCAGGGTAAAATGAAAGAGGGTAGCCAGGATCAGAGGGAAGAGCAGGGTCCAGAAAATATTTGATTTTTCCCGGATATTGACCAGGATCTGTCTTTTCATGATCTGAAACATATCTTTTCCTCCTAATCTCTCAGCTCTTTCCCGGTGATCTCCAGGAATACATCATTTAAAGTGGGCAGCTCGGAAAAACACCTGCCGCAGGTAAGGTGCTCTTCCTCCATGTAGCGGAGAAGACTCAGCAGATGGCTGCCGGTCCCCTCAAAACGCAGAGTCAGATTTTCCTCCTCATAAACAGTGGAAAACACCTGGGGCATATGGCGGATCCTTTCCAGTTGTCCCTCGGTGAGATGTATCCCTTCTATATGGACTTTCTCTCCGGTCTTGATCATGTTTTTCAATTCTTCTTTCGTTCCCAGAGCCAGACACCGGCCCTTATCCAGTATGGCGATCCGGCTGCAGATCTGTTCTACCTCTTCCATATAGTGAGAAGTGTAGATAATGGTGGAACCCTGACGGTTCATCTGACAGATTCCTTCCAGGATCTTATTCCGGCTCTGGGGATCTACCGCCACCGTAGGCTCATCCAGGATCACCAGTCTGGGCTTATGGGCAATGCCGCAGGCAATATTCAGCCTCCTGAGAAGTCCTCCGGACAGCTTTTTCGGCCTTTTCTTCTCATAGCCTTCCAGTCCGGTAAAAGCTATAGCTTCCTCCACCAGCTTTTTCCGCTCCCTTTTATCCGGCACATAAAGGCCGCAGAAATAATCAATATTTTCATAAACAGTCAGCTCATTAAAAACCGCCACATTCTGCATCACGATACCGATCTGCCGTTTGATCTCATAGCTGTCCGGCCCCATCTCTTTTCCGAAGATCTTAATGCTTCCTTTATCAAACTTTAAAAGAGCCAGCAGACAGTTGATCGCTGTGGTTTTTCCCGAGCCGTTTGGCCCCAGAAGGCCGAAGATCTCCCCCTCCTCAATATCCAGGTTCAGGTGATCCAGGGCTACGGTATCTTTATATCTTTTTACCAGATTTCTGATTTCAATCATAGACATGTTCCAGTCTCCTTTCCCGAAAAGCCGGCATAAAATACCTGGCCGGTTTTCCCTTCTTGATTCTGACATCATCATACCAGAGTTTTTTTCCTCTTCACAGTGTCTCCTGTCAGGATCTGCCATGACAAATGTCACATAGGCATTCCGGGGAAATTATGATATACTAGCCGCAGAGCGGCTAGTATCACTGGCGGTCGCCAAATGAACATAACTGCCCACTTGGCTCCCCGCTTTGTGGTATACTGAAAATCAACGAATATAGCCGTGCCGGCAGCCGGAAAGGAGGAATCTATTTTGAACCGTCTTACAGATAAAGCCCTGCTTCTTCTCTATTCTCTGGGGTCCTGTCTGCTGATCCAGCCAGATCCTGTCTATGTGGGATTCTTTTTTCTGGCAGTGACTTTTTCTGCTTTTTCGGAAATCTGGCGGAAAGATATCTTTCTCCTTCCCGGACTGGCAGTCTACGGGCTGATAACTCTGGCCTTTCCCCAGGGAGTTTTTTTCTATCCCCTGCTGGTCTATGATTACTTTTCTGCGGAACTGTTTTCTTCCCGGAAGCTCTGGTCCCTGGTTCCTTTGGGGATCCTGTTTTATTTTCCGGCCTCCGGATATTCTTCTTTTGTGATCTATTATCTTCTGATGGGAATGTTTCTGGGGGGACTTTTATGGTACCGCAGCGCCTCCTATGAGAAGCTTTCTCTGGACTATAAAAAGGTACGGGATGATGGGATCGAGAGAAGTCTGCTGTTAAAAGAAAAGAATAAAACATTGATCGAGAAACAGAATTATGAGATCTACGCCGCCACCTTAAAGGAGCGGAACCGGATCGCCAGAGAGATCCATGACCATGTAGGCCACATGCTTTCCCGGGCCATCCTTATGACAGGAGCTATGAAGACCATGTTCCGGGAACCTGCTGCCGCCCAGCCTCTTTCTCAGCTGGAGGATACTTTAAACACTGCTATGGATAATATACGGGAAAGTGTCCATGATCTTCATGATGAAGCGGTAAATTTAAAGGAAACTGTGGAAAATCTCATAGCCTCCTTCCACTACTGTCCGGTATCCCTGGAATACGATATAAGCAGTCCTCCTCCGCCCAAAGTGCGGTACTGCTTTATCGCCATCCTGAAGGAGGGACTTTCCAATATTTCCCTTCACAGCCAGGGGGATAAAGCCTGGGTAACTCTTCGGGAACATCCGGCCATGTATCAGCTGATCATCCGGGACAACGGCATTGGCAAAGACAGTTCTTCCGGCAGAGGCATCGGTCTTTCCAATATGCAGGAAAGAGTGGAGGCTTTAAAAGGTTCTATTCATTTTGAAAGTACAAAGGGATTTCAGATTTTTGTCACCATCCCAAAAGAAAAACAGGAGTTTACATATGAAAGTTTTGATCGTAGATGATGATTTTTTTATTACCACAGCTTTAAAGACCATTCTGGAAGCAGATCCGGAGATCCAGGTCTGCGGTTCCGGAAAAAACGGAAAAGAGGCCATATCTCTCTATGATTCCCTTCACCCGGATATCCTGCTCATGGACATCCGCATGGAAGAAATGGACGGCCTGGCCGCTTCAAAAGAAATCCTCTCCCAATATCCCCAGGCCAGGATCCTGCTCCTTACCACCTTCCTGGATGACGAATACATTATCCAGGCTTTAAAGCTGGGGGCCAAAGGCTATCTTCTAAAGCAGGATTACAACAGTATCATTCCTGCCCTGAAAGCCATCTACTCCGGCCAGACCGTTTACGGCAGCGAGATCACCGCAAAGCTCCCCGGTCTTTTAACCAGTCAGAAAAGTTTTCCCTGGGAGGATTATCACATCGGTCCCAGGGAATTAGAAGTGATCGATCTTGTTGCTCAGGGCCTGAGCAACAAGGAGATCGCAGGGAAATTATATTTAAGTGAAGGCACGGTCCGGAATTATCTCAGCGCCATTCTGGAGAAACTGGAACTTCGGGACAGGACACAGCTGGCAGTCTTTTATCTGCGGAACCTGGGCGGACTGTCCCTTTAAAGATCTCCAACATCCTACCCTTCATGAAATACAAACAATCCATCTACCGTTACACGCAGCTCCCTGGCCAGGCGGAAAGCCAGAGCCAGGGTAGGATCGTATTTATTATTTTCTATTGCGTTTACTGTCTGTCTGGACACCCCGCATTTTTTCGCCAGTTCCTCCTGGGAGATCCCCAGGGCTTTCCGCAGTTCTCTGATCTTATTCAACATATCAGCCACCATGCCTTTTCTTAAAAAATAACAACGCGCCAAAATAAACGATAGCCATAGTTGTCAGATGACTAAAGGGATTCATGGTCATCTCCTGTCCCGTTGCCAGATTTTCGATGATCTCAATGATTAAAGCACCCGTCACTCCCATAAGGGTAAAAGCACTGGCCTTCCAGACAATGATCTGTCTGCGTTCATCTCCCGAACGTACTATAGATATGAGCATACCAATATCCAATGCTATAAAAAACAGTAATATAGCAGCACAAAAAATTATAATCACTAAATCCTTCGCCATAAGAATCCCCCTTTCAAAATGTCAAATTCTTTTTACACTTTTAGTATAATTCTTTCATGGCATTATGTCAAATATTTTTTACATTTCAGCATATTTTCTAAATCTTATAGGAGAAAATCTCTCGTCTTTTTCTGTACCATTTTTCTCCTTCCTATGCTATGATGAAAATAACTATAAAATTCAAAGTCCGGATATCAGAGGCCTCTGGCCTTTCATACACTTGGAATAACAAATTCACCAAAAAGGAGGCAGCCCATGGAAATTTCTTTTCTCCAGATACAAAATTTTAAGTCTATCGAAAATATGATCCTCCGGGATATCGGATCTGCCCTGATCCTGGTAGGGCAGAACAGTGTAGGGAAATCTTCCATTCTCCAGGCCATTGCCGCCGCTATGGGAGAATATCAGCCTTCTTCTTCGGATTTTAACACCAGGAAGCAGAATATTGAAATCTCGGTTTCTCTCTCCCTGACTCCCGGAGATCTGGAATTGTTGTTCCAGGCAAAAAAGGTCAGCTCCTACAAAAGATGGGATTCCTGGTATCGGGATTTCTGCCAGAAACTTCCTTCTTTTCAGAATAATCAGCTGACTTTTACCTATATTGCCAATCAGAACGGCAGTATCCGGTATCACGACGGATTTCATAAAAATAACCGGTACATTCCCCAGATCCTCCCCTCTGTCTATTTTCTGGACAGTGAAAGGAATCTGGAAAAAGTCCAGGGCAATCTCCTGTCTTTTACAGAGGACGATCTGCTGAATCAAATGCGGATGGACTGCTGCCTTTTCAACCCTATGAAAAAATGCACCCACTGTTTTTCCTGTATCGGTCTTCTGAACCGGAAGACGCCGGAAGAGCTGAATGCTTTCGAAACGGAAAAGCTCCTGGAATACAAGTTGTATCATATGAATCTGAAAGATTTCTCCGACAAAGTAAATCAGTATTTCGGAAAGAACAGCAGTTATCACGGAGAGATCACTTATGACCTTACCACCCACACCGGAGAACTGTTCCAGGTCCAGGGTTATATCCGGCAGAAAAATCAGGAAAACCCTTCCCCGGTAGCCCAGTTGGGAGAGGGAATGCGGAGCATTTACCTTTTGTCCCTTCTGGAAGCCTATATGGAAGATGAAAACCGGCTTCCTTCCCTGCTCCTTATGGAGGATCCGGAAATCTTTCTCCATCCGCAGCTTCAGAAAACCTCCAGCGAGATCCTGTACCGGCTGTCTAAAAAGTGCCAGGTGATCTTTTCCACCCACTCTCCCAATCTGCTGTCTCCCTTTAACAGCCGGCAGATCCGCCAGATTGTCCTGGATGAAAAAGGACTTCCCTCTGTCCGGGAAAAAACAAATCTCTCCCGGGTATTGGAAGATCTTGGCTACTCTGCGGGAGATCTTCTGGGTGTGGACTTCGTATTTATCGTAGAGGGAAAACAGGACAAAAGCCGCCTTCCCCTTCTCCTGGAAAAATATTATTCTGAGATCTACAACGAAGACGGCAGTCTGTCCCGGGTGTCCATTATCACCACTAACAGCTGTACCAATATCAAGACCTATGCAAATCTGAAATACATGAACCAGGTGTACTTAAAAGATCAGTTTCTCATGATCCGGGACGGGGACGGGAAAGACCATGAAGAACTGGTCCGTTCCCTGTGTAAATACTACGAAGAACGGAACCTGGAAGATGTAGACCGTCTTCCCAGAGTGACAGCGAAAAATGTACTGGTACTGAAATATTATTCCTTTGAAAATTATTTCCTGAATCCGGAGGTCATGGCAAAACTGGGAATTCTCAAAAAACCGGAAGATTTTTATAAGATCCTTCTGGAAAAATGGAAGGAATATCTCTACCGGACCCGGGGAGGCCGCCACCTTCTTCAGGTGTTGGGAAAGGATCTTACCAGCGAAGAAGAAATACAGGACCATATGGAAGAGATCAAAATCTATGTCCGTGGTCATGACCTCTATAACATCTTCTACGGTCCTTATAAGAAACAGGAAACCAGCCTGTTAAGAAAATATATAAATCTGGCTCCCAGGGAAGATTTTCAGGATATACTGGGAGCTATTGAGAAGATACCGTTTTTTGAAAACAGGAGACGGTCCTGAATGCTCAAAGAAACATCCATCTAAAAAGTCAAAGACCCCGATGCAAGCATACGGGGCATCAAGCTAGCAATGATGCAAGCATCGGGGTATTAGACCCTTGCGGCAGTCGCCAAATGGCCATGCAAGCATGCCCGCTTGGCTCGCTGCTCGCAGGAATAAATGAAAAGATTGATAGATTGCTCAAAGAAGAGGAATAATCTTAAAAATTATACAAGCAAAAATTGCTCTTCTAATTTTTCTTTCTTATTATCTATCTGAGAACAATAAACACGGTTAATTCGTGTAGATGCTTCTATCACTTCCTCTAATTTCTTTATCGTAACACTTTCATTCTCATAGTATACAACCTGAAATGTGTTGACTTCCTCTGGAGAAAGAATCCGTAAAGATTCAATTAAAAACCAGGTGTTTTCATCGATATTTGCATATTTCTTTACACTCCATATCGCACTGTCTGATGGAATGCACGAACCTGGTTGTGAACTTTTTTTGTCAAATTTTAATATTTTAAGTATATCTGCGATAACAAATTTTCTGTTTTTACCCGAACCAAAGAAAAGAATAATTTTCTTAAGCTCTTTTAATCGTCTTGCATCGCAGAGAATTCCTGTAGAATAATACACTTTCCCCGCCAATTGTTGATGTTTAAAATGGAAATTAACTATATTACGTGGTGAATCATTATCTCGTGGTAACACGCGCAATGCAATAGTATCCTGCATATAAAATCTCCTTTCTTAAACTAATGCAATCTTTTCGCCTCTCACTGTTTTCACTAACTTTACTAACTTTTCTAGTTTATGATAACACATTTTTAAAAAAAATCAACCCTATTCTTATTAATTTTATTTGATTTTCAGCCAGAATTATTTTGTGGAACAGGGATTCAACTCTGAATTCTGAAAGAAATGAAGAAAATGTTAGCAGAAATGTCAAAAATGTTTCACCCGTATGCTCATTAATCCCGGAACTCATGGAGATATTTTTAATATGTAACTGTCCTTCAATAGAAAAAGCACAGCCGCCCTTTTATGGGCCCTGTGCTTTTTCTTTATATGACTCTTTATAATTCTTATTTGAAATATTCCACTCCGGACTCAAAGATCTTCATATCCTGTTCGCCGTAGATATTGATAGCTACGCCGTCGCCGCGTCTCTCAGAATGAGCCATCTTGCCCAGAACACGTCCGTCAGGGCTTGTGATACCTTCGATAGCGCAGTAAGAGCCGTTTACATTCCACTCTTCGTCCATAGTGATATTGCCGTCCAGGTCACAGTACTGGGTAGCTACCTGGCCGTTTTCAAAGAGTTTCTTCAGCCACTCTTCGCTGGCTACGAAACGTCCTTCTCCGTGGGAAGCAGGATTGGTGTAAACCTTTCCAAGTTCTGCCTTTAACAGCCATGGGGATTTGTTTGTAACAACCTTTGTGTAGACCATCTTGGAAATATGGCGGCCAATGGTATTAAAGGTCAGTGTAGGAGAATCTTCGGTCTGTCCTGTGATCTCGCCGTAGGGAACCAGTCCCAGTTTGATGAGAGCCTGGAAGCCGTTGCAGATACCAAGAGCCAGTCCATCTCTCTCATTTAACAGCCGCATAACCGCATCTTTAATCTTTGCATTCTGGAAAGCTGTGGCAAAGAATTTGGCGGATCCGTCAGGCTCGTCGCCGGCGGAGAAACCGCCTGGGAACATGATCATCTGTGCCTGGTCAATGGCTTTTTCAAAGACTTCCACGGAATCACGGATGTGCTCCGCATCCAGATTCTTGAATACCTTGGTAATAACCTT
>DXIQ01000068.1 GCA_019112785.1 Candidatus Blautia stercorigallinarum | reverse complement strand
TAAACTGGGGCTTTTATGACTTGGCCACAGCTTATCAGTCTCTGCACGTCAACTATTGAAACCGCCGTGTACCGAACGGTACGCACGGTGGTGTGAGAGGACGGGGGCTAATCACCCCCTCCTACTCGATCCTGTGTCATTCACCCATACGGATATTTTTCACAGTTTTCTTTTCAATGGTCAGATATTCATAAATCCGGACGCCGCCTTCCCCTGTGGGAGATTGGGCCAGAAGTCCGACTTTTACTGTATTTCTGGCAGGAAGATTGAAAAACCGCATCATATAAAATTTTTCTCCGTCTGCAGAATAGTGGAAAGCAAAGGACTGGCCGGCCCTGCATATCTGCAGCCAGATAGAATCCTCTTCGATATTGCAGCCGTTCGCATCGTCCGAAGAACCGTCTTTAGTGACAACGCTGACAACTGCGTGAGTGCCGAAATCCGTAAACTCAAAACAGGCCTTTGCCCAGTTTTTATCGTCCAGCATGACCATGACAGAGGAAGAATCATAGGTAGACTTAAAATCCAGAGAAACTTTTACACGCAGGACAAAATCCCCCTCAAGTTCTGTATAATAAAAAGGAGCGTTACTTAAGGACTCAGGAGTGATCCCTTCTTCTCCTACGGCTCCATTGTTGCAAAAGAAATCACTTTCCTTTGGCGCCAGGATTTCCCAGCGGTTTCCTGTCTTTGAAATTGTACTTTCATTGATCCATTTAAAATCCATATCAGATACCTCACACTTTAAAAAGTTTATTCTACACGCCAGTCGGCGTCAGACTCCCACTGGCATTGGGTAATCTGCATGTCAGTGAACGCTGCTCTGTAGGAGCCTTCTGTGGGACTGCAGGCGTAGATACCATAGGTGATCTTTTCGGCGCCTTCCCACATATGAAAGATCCGCATCTGCCGGAAGGTTTTGCCGTCTTCACTGCATTCAATACAGTAGTCGCTGTTTCTGCGTGAAAAGCGGTACCACATACTTTTGATGTCAGAAGAGATATCTGTAGTCGCCCAATCCGAATATCCGTGATTAGTTACGACGCTTCCCAGCCGCTGGATTTTTTCATCCTCATATTCAATAGAAGCTTTAAACCAGTTGTCGCTGTCCAGATACATGGCGACGCCGCACTGGTCAAAGCGGCAGGAACTTTCAAACTCTGTCTTTACAATAAAAGAAAAAAACTTGTCCTCTGTTTCAATCTGTAACACAGGGGCGTTATCATTTTGGAATCCGTAATAGGTCCGTGCCCACAGATCGGTTCCCTTTTCTGTGGTGATCACTACCTTGCTTTCGCTGATTTCCGCCTGTTTCGGCTGCCGTGTCCATTTTGGACTGCATTTCAAAAAATCCATAGCTTTTCCTCACTTTCTTTATACTATATTTGCAGACGATAATTTTTGCCTGTATTAATAAACAATTCCTTTTTCTTTATAAAGAGTTTTCTTTGGCTTTCCTGCAAAAAAGATTCCGGCCAGAAGCAGGACAGGGAAAAGAATACCTGCAAAAATACCGATCTTTAAGTTGTCCTGGAACATTCCGGATACCATGCCCACCAGAGTGGGACCGCCGGTACAGCCTACGTCTCCTCCTAAAGCCAGAAGCGCAAACATAGCCGTGCCTCCCTTAGGCAAAGCGGCGGAAGCCTTGCTGAAAGTTCCCGGCCACATGATCCCCACAGAAAGTCCGCATACCGCACAGGCGATCAGACTAAGCTGAGGCACAGGCAGCAGAGAGATCCCCAGGTAAGAGAGTATACACAGACCGCAGCTGCAGATCATAAAACGCTCCAGGTTTATGCGGTCTCCATATTTTCCGTAGAAAAGCCTGGACAGACCCATCAGGATTGCAAAGGCCAGAGGACCGGCCAGATCTCCGGCTGTTTTGGAGATCCCAAGACCCTGCTCGGCAAAGGTGGAAGCCCACTGGCTTACCGCCTGTTCGCTGGCGCCTGCACATACCATCATAAGCAGCAGGACCCAGAAGATTTTCATACTCAGCAGTTCTTTTAATTTAAGCCCCGATTCTCCTTCTTCGATCAGCGGTGCGATGGGAACCTTTGTAAAGGCGATGGCGTTGCAGATGGGAAGCAGGGACCAGACAAGGGCCAGAAGCTTCCAGTTTTCAATACCTGCCAGATGGAAAAACAGGGTGGAAAGAAGCACCACTCCCGCATAACCCCAGCAGTAAAAGGAGTGGAGCATACTCATGGCCTTCTCTTTATTATCCGAGGGGCAGGCCTCCACCACCGGACTGACCAGAACCTCTAAAAGCCCTCCGCCGATGGCGTAGATCATTACAGAGATCAGGATCCCTGCAAATGGAAGAGGCAGAAGCTCCGGCAGGATCGTCAGCAGGATCAGGCCTCCGGCTGAGAAAATATGGGCCAGGACCATGGAAACACGATACCCGATCTTGTCTACGAAGCTTACCGAAATAAGATCCACCAGAAGCTGTACCCCGAAGTTGAAGGTGATCAGCAGGGTGATCTGAGAAAGCGGGATCTGGTAGCTTTTCTGGAAAAATAAAAACAGCAGGGGCGCAAAGTTGTTGACGACAGCCTGCACAATATAGCCTGTAAAACAGGCGGTAATGGTTTTGTTATATTGGTTTTTCATTATTTCACCTCCTGAAATGGGATTATATTACAAAAATATCTTTAAGTCATTGCACAAAATTGCCTATATATAGTACAATATCACAAATTCAGTGAAAGGGGAAAGGGAGCGCATTATGAATTGCAGGATTATTACAGATGACACCCTTCGGGAAACGATACGCCATGGGAACAGCGGCTATCCTTTTGCATATTATCCGGAGAATATCTGGCAGTTTGATTTTCACAGGATCGACTGGCACTGGCACCATGAGCTGGAGCTTTTATATGCGGCCAGAGGATCTGTCGTTTGCCTTGTGGGAACGGAGCGGATAGATCTTCAGGAGGGTCAGGGGATCTTTATTAACAGCGGAGTCCTTCACCGGTATGAAGTCTCAGAAGACACATTTTCTCCCAATATTGTGTTTTCGCCAACTTTACTGGCGGCAGAAAATACGCTGATCTACGCCAAATATATCCGGCCGGTGATAAATTCCGGGATTCCCTGTCAGGTTCTGGATCCTCAGATTTCCTGGCAGAAGAAGATACTGGAGATAGCAGAACAGATTTTTGCGGTTCAGGAGACAGAAGAAAAAAATGAGCTGCGTACTTTGCAGAGTCTTTTTGAGATCTGGGAGCTATTTACCCTCCATTTTGACCTGGGATCTGATTCCTTAAAGGAGCGCGGTATGGATCATAAACAGGCGAAGCTCCAGACGATGATGCAGTTTATCCATGATCATTACAGGGAGGAAATAACTCTTGAGAGGATTGCTGACTCGGCCTCGGTCAGCAAAAGCGGAGCGTTGCATATTTTTCAGTCCGGGATCCAGATTTCTCCGGTGGCTTATCTGATACGCTACCGCCTGGCCGTCGCTGCAGAACTGCTTTATACCACCCGGAAATCCATTTCGGCCATCGCAGAAGAAACCGGATTTGCAAGTGCAGGATACTTTTGCAGGAAATTCCGGCAGCACTACCATATGAGTGCAAACACATACAGAAAAATGAAGGGAGCATAGCAGATCAAAACCGGGAATATGGATACATTTGACTGCTATGCTCCTTCTATAGAAAAAGTTTATCTGCGGCTTTTGCTTTTCTCAAAGGCATGGATCCAGTCGGATTTCAGGAAATAGATCAGGAACACAATGGAACTTAAAGTCCAGGTTAAAGGATAAGCCCAGAAGATCACCCTGATGTCCGGGATAAAATGAACGGTAATGGTGATGTAGGTAACACGGATGATACACCAGCATACCAGCATGACCAGCATGGGTACTGTGGATTTTCCCGCTCCCCGGAGGATCCCCGCCATACAGTGGGAGAAAGCCAGGAGAAAATAAAATAAAGTAGCTACATGAGCCTGAGCTGTTCCATAGGAGATTACCTCCGGCGTACTGCTGAATGCGGCGATCAGCACAGGTGCAAGGCCATAGATCACCAGGCCGATCAGCTCTGCAATGGTAATGGAACAGAAGACGCCGAAGACAGCCCCCTTTTTTGCCCGGCCATATTCCTTTGCACCCAGATTCTGGCTGATAAAGGTAGTGAGAGCTAAGGCAAAACAGGTAATGGGCAGGAAACCGAAACCTTCTACTTTAGAATAAGAGCCGCAGCCGGCCACTGCCATTTCTCCGAACTTGTTTATGTTAGACTGTACCACTACGTTTGCCAGCGAGATAATGGAATTCTGCAGTCCCGCGGGAAGGCCGTTGGCAATGATCTGCCGCAGGACCAGAACATCGATCTTGATCCTGGAAAGATGTACCCGGTATTCCTCAGGACTTTTCATCAGCTGCCACAGACAGAGAAAGGCGCTGATAAACTGGGAAATAATAGTAGCCAGGGCGGCGGAACCTACCCCCAGGTGGAACACTCCTACAAAAAGAAGATCCAGGACAATATTTATAATGGAAGAGATCACCAGATAGATCAGCGGGTGGCGGCTGTCTCCCACAGACTGGAGGATCCCCACCATGAAGTTATACATAACAAAGGCCAGAGAACCGGAGAAATAGATCCGGAAGTAAGTAATGGAATTAGGAAGTACCTCCGAAGGTGTTCCCATCAGTACCAGGATCTGAGGAGCGGCCAGAACACCCACTACAGTCAGCAGGATCCCGGAGATAAGGCCGAGAGCCATAATGGTATGAATGGTCCGCTGAACGATATGAAACTTTCTGGCGCCGTAATATTTGGCTACTACAACTCCTGCGCCTACCGCAAGGCCGTTAAAAAATCCCACCATGAGGAAAATCAGGTTTCCTGAGGAACTTACCGCCGCCAAAGCGGTACTGCCCAGAAATCTTCCTACGATAAGAGAGTCTGCAGTGTTATAAAGCTGCTGAAAAAGATTACCGAAGAAAAGCGGTATGGCAAAAAAAATGATCCTTTTCCAAATAGGACCCGTTGTCATAGAAACCGCTGAAGAATTACTGCTCATATATGTATGTCCCCCTATCTGCCGCTGTTCCGGCAGTGCAGGCTTCCGGACAGCAGAATGATCTATGATGTTTTAAATATCAGCTATCCATAGTATAGTTCTGTGAAAGTAAAAAAGCAATGGGAACCTTATGCCCTCAGGTCCCTTTCCTCCTTGCCCCTTTTTGAAAAACAGGAGTATAATAGTATTCAAAATACGAAAGAAGAAGGTTATGTTTATGTATATATCAGATTTACATATCCATTCCCGGTTTTCCAGAGCTACCAGCAAAGAAGGAGATCCGGAGCATCTGGAGCTTTGAGCCAGGAAAAAAGGCATTCACCTGGTGGGGACCGGAGATTTTACCCATCCTCAGTGGAGGGAAGAACTTAAGGAAAAACTGGAACCTGAGGGAAACGGTCTGTACAGATTGAAGAAAGAATATCAGATCCGGGATGCCATGACGCCGGATTCCATAGAACCCAGGTTTGTGGTAACGGGAGAGATCAGCTCTATCTACAAGAAGAACGATAAGACCAGAAAAGTACACAATCTGCTGATCTTGCCCGGACTGGAAGCGGCAGACCGGCTTTCTGCCCGGCTGGAGGAGATCGGAAATATCCATTCAGACGGAAGACCGATCCTGGGACTGGACTGCCGGGCTCTTCTGGAAATTCTCCTGGAAACCGTTCCAGAAGGAATCTTTGTACCGGCCCATATCTGGACCCCTCATTTTGCTATGTTCGGGGCCTTCTCAGGATTTGACACAGTGGAGGAATGCTTTGAGGATCTTACCCCTCATATCCACGCAGTGGAGACCGGCCTTTCCTCAGATCCGCCTATGAACTGGCGGGTTTCTGCCCTGGACAGATTCCAGCTGATCTCCAATTCGGACGCCCATTCCCCTGGAAAACTAGGGCGGGAGGCCAACCTGATGGATACGGAACTTTCCTATGAAGGGCTCTGGAAAGCCATTCAGACAGGAGAGGGACTGGAAGGCACCATTGAGTTTTTCCCTGAAGAAGGAAAATATCACTATGACGGCCACAGAAAATGCCACCTTTGCCTTTCTCCGGCCCAGACAAAAGAATATCAGGGACGCTGCCCGGTCTGCGGACGGAAGCTGACTATCGGCGTGGAGCACCGGGTGGAGGAGCTGGCAGACCGTCCCCAGGGATTTGTGAGAGAAAATGCAAAGGCTTTTGAATCTCTTATGCCCTTGCCGGAGCTGATCGCTCAGGCTACCGGTCATTCCGCGGCCAGCGCCAAGACAGAGAAGATCTATGGCGAAATGCTGAAGAATCTGGGACCGGAGTTTGAGATCCTGCGAAATGTACCGGTGGAGGACATTCAGAAAAAGGCAGGCTATTTTATAGGAGAAGGGGTCCGAAGGCTGAGGGAAGGCCGGGTAGAACGTCATCCGGGATTTGACGGAGAATACGGGACCATTAAGCTTTTCAGAGGAAGCGAACTGGAGGATACCCAGGGGCAGATCAGTCTTTTTGATGGTTTTGGGCTTGAAGCCCTGTCCGGGACTCAGACAGGCCAGAAAGGCAGGGAAGCGCAGCTTCCCATCAGACCGGAACAGGAAAAAGCCGGGGCAGAGTTTTCAAAGGATCCTTTGACCGGGGAGAAGGAAAAACCTCTGGAACCTCTTCCTGAACTTAACCAGAAGCAGCAGGAAGCAGTGGAGAGCATCTATCCTGTGACTGCCGTTATTGCAGGACCGGGTACAGGAAAGACGAAGACTCTTATTGAAAAGATCCTTTATCTTATAGAACGGAGAAAGGTAAAGCCTTCTCAGATCACAGCGGTAACTTTTACTAACAAAGCTGCCCAGGAGATGAGAGAACGTCTGGAGAAAGAGCTGGGGAATAAAAGGGCCCTGAAACAGATCCAGATCGGAACCTTTCATTCCATCTGCCTGGATATACTGAGAGCACAGGGAGAGGTCTTTTCTCTGGCTGATGAGATCCAGGTAAAGGAACTGGCCCAGGAGACCATCGATACCTGGAACCTGAAGATTTCTGTAAGGGATTTTCTCTCAGAGATCTCACTGTATAAATCCGCCCCGGGGGAAAGAGCATTTCCCGATCAGGTCTGGGAAGCTGCTTTTATCCATTATCAGAAACTGTTACAGGATCGAGATCTGGCGGATTTTGATGATCTTCTCCTGAAAGCCTTAGATCTGGCCCGGTCATCCCAGATGGAAGAGGAATGCAAGAAAAGATTTACCTATCTTCTGGTAGATGAATTTCAGGATGTAAACCCTGTACAGTACAGGCTCATGCTGGAATGGGCAAAAGGAGGAAGGGAGCTCTTTGTCATCGGAGATCCGGATCAGGCTATTTACGGATTCCGGGGCTCTGACTCCAGGTGTTTTGAAAGGCTGAAAGAAGATCGGCCGGACACCAGAAAGATCTGTCTGGAGGAAAACTACCGGTCGGTTTCTACAGTAGTGGAGGCTGCCACAGCGGTGATCTCCCGGAATCCCGGAGAGGAAAGACATCTGAAAGCTCATAGAGGACAGGGGGAAAAACTGAGGATCGTAGAGGCTGCTTCAGATCTCTCTGAGGGGATCTTTGTGGCAAAAGAGATCAACCGGCAGACGGGAGGCCTGGACATGCTGGAAGTTCAGAAGGGATATGAGGCGGAAACCCAACGGTGCCAGAGAAGTTTTTCTGATATAGCAGTTCTCTGCAGGACTCACCGGCAGTTCCGGATCCTGGAGAAATGCCTGGCTAAGGAAGGGATCCCTTATGTGACTGTGGGAAGAGAAGATTTTCTCCTGGATCCTGCAGTAAGGGGAACTGTAAGTTTCTTTAAGAGTCTGACAGAAGAAAATACCCAGGCCAGAAACCTTGCCCTGAAGCTCCTGTGGGGACTGGAGGACACGGAAATGGCAGACAGTGTGTATCAGGAGGCAAAGAAAAAGTATCTGCCTCTGTTGAAGAAAGGAAGACCGGAAAAGATCCTCAGCTCCTGGCAGGAAGACATGAACCTGAAGAAAAGCCAGGATATGGCCAGGCTTTGCCAGATGGCCCTTTCCTATTCAACTATGAAAGAATTCCTTCAGAAGCTGTCCCTGGGAGAAGAAGGAGATCTGGTCCGCCGTCCTCAGAAAAGCTACAGCGCAGGAGCCGTTTCTCTGATGACCCTTCATGGTTCTAAAGGACTGGAATTTCCTCTTGTATTTCTCTGCGGGGTGCAGCAGGAAGTTCTTCCTCTTGAAAAAAAGGATTATCCCACAGATCCGGAAGAAGAGAGAAGACTTTTCTTTGTTGGCATGACGAGAGCAAAAGATCAGTTGATCCTCACCTATGTAAAGGAGCCTTCTTCCTTCCTGGAAGATATACCTGAAGAATTTGTTTTAAGGGAAAAGGCAGGGAAAAAGCACCAGGAAACAGAAGGGGAGCAGATGAGCCTGTTTGATTTTATAAAAGGATAAACTATCCGGGAAATGGAATCCGCCTGGTTTTATCAGGCAGTGAAGTATACGCCGGAGGGTGTGAGAATTGAAAAAACAGAGGCTCTTCCATGTTGCATCTGTCTTCATACATTTGTAACATGGAAAAGCCTCTATATTTTTACTGAGCAGCTTTGGCCTGCTCTAAAGCTCTGGCAAGCTGATCCGGGCAGGAAGTTCCTCTTCCGCCGCAGTCTGTGCCTTTTAATCTTGCGATCACATCATCGATCTTCATTCCCTGTACCAGGCTGGCAATGCCCTTTGTGTTGCCGTTGCAGCCTCCGTTAAATTTCACAGATTTTATCCTATCGCCGTCCAGTTCGATGTCAATAGACCGGGAACAGACGCCTTTTGTTTTATAAACCATATCTTTATACCTCCTTAAAATCCTTTTTAACCTGGCAATTATACCACAAAGCGGAGAGCCAAGCGAGCATTTATGCTCATTTGGCTAGTCGCCTACGGCTAGTATAGCATGACCGGAAAGAAAAGTAAAACGCCAGTGGAAAAAACAGGGCAAAACGTGTAAAATAGGTTACAGTTCACAGGCAGGCCGGAGTCTGCAGATATCCGGCGGCAAAAAGGAACTGAAAATGCAGTATCAGGAAAGAAAGAGGGATATACAGTGAAAGTTATAGGTATTATCGGAGCCATGGAAGAAGAAGTATCCATGTTAAAGGAAAAAATGACAGAGGTGACCGTTAAGGAAAAAGCGGGAATGGAATTTTTCCACGGGATGTTAAAAGGCCATGAAGCGGTAGTGGTGCGTTCAGGCATCGGAAAAGTCAACGCAGGGATCTGCACCCAGATCCTGGCAGATGATTTTCATGTAGACGCTGTGATCAATACAGGGATCGCAGGGTCTCTGAGAGCAGAGATCAACATCGGGGACATTGTCCTGTCCACAGATACTATGCAGCATGATATGGATGCAAGAGAGTTCGGCTATCCGGCGGGACAGATCCCCAGGATGGATACCCTGGCTTTTCCCGCAGACGAGGGACTGCGCAAACTTGCCGGCGAGGCATGCCGTCAGGTAAATCCGGAAATCGGCGTCTGGGAAGGAAGAGTCGTCAGCGGAGATCAGTTTGTGGCAGATAAGGAGAAAAAAGAGTATATCCTTTCCATCTCCCAGGGAAGCTGTACAGAGATGGAAGGGGCTGCCATAGGACAGGCTGCTTACTTAAACCATATTCCATATCTGGTGATCCGGGCGATTTCCGACAAAGCCGATGACAGCGCCCAGATGGACTACCCTACCTTTGAAAAACAGGCGATCCTTCACAGTGTGCGGCTTGTGGAGCATATGATGGGAATGCTGGATTAAGCGGGAATTTGTCGAGCGATTTTTGTTTTCAAAAGGAATCAGGCGCTATATAATTGAACCAAAGGTTTCCCTCTAAAGCCGGCCAGAGGGACAGGCCTAAAAAGAGCGGACAGATTGAAGCATGGAGTTTGCCATCCGGTCTGCCGCCGAAATCAAGGAGGAATTATGGAGCGCCTGTTTTTTTACTGGGGTGCCTGCCTTATGGGACTTTTCTGTCTTATAAGTATGCTGGCAGTTTATAACAGCAACAAAAGAGTATTGAAAGATCTGAAACAGCCCGGAGAGGAAAAGGACAAGTGGCTGTTAGCTTTTATGCTGGAACACCAGAAACTTCTGAAAGAAAATACCACTATACACAACCCTTCCGTTTATGTGGTGAAGAGAATGAGAGGACGAAAGATAGGACCCTGGAGCATCCGCCAGATGAAGAGCATATCCTGGGGAACTTTCGTCCTTTCTTTTTTATTTGCGGGACTGCAGATCTTATATGCCTGGCCGCCTCAGACCGGACTGGCTGCAGTATCGTTTCTGGGCAGGCAGACCACGGTATTTACCTTTTCCATGGTAGCGGGAATCTGTACAGAAGTCTTTCTTCTGGCATTGCGGATAGTGCTGGGTATGGGCTATCAGGAGGATGTGATAGAAACCAGTCTCCTGGACTATGTGGAGAACCGGTGGAGAGAACCGGCAAAGATCATTCCTCTGGAAAATGCCAGAAGCACCGGTACCCGTGAGAACCGGGGTCAGAAAAAGAAAGAAAAGGAGAAAGAGAAGGAGATCCAGCCTCCTAAAGACAGCAGGGACAAGGCCAGACGGCAGATAGAACAGGGGATCCTGGAAACTGCGGCCACAGACAGCAGATACAGCCATCTGCTTAACAAAGAGGAGGAGGCTATTGTGAAAGATGTAATTAAAGAATTTCTAACTTGATAAACAGATAGGGATTTGCTAAACTAAGAGGAGAAAAAAATTTCGCAAAGGAGAAGAGGAAAATGGAAAATAAAGTGACATTTGACTACTCTAAGGCAGCAGAAGTTGTTCGTCCAGAAGAAGTAGCAGCGATGAAAAAGATGACAGAGACAGCTAAGGAAGTCCTTGTATCCAAGACAGGACTGGGAAATGATTTCCTGGGCTGGATCGATCTTCCTGTAGATTATGATAAGGAAGAGTTCGACAGGATCAAAAAGGCTGCGAAGAAAATCCAGGAAGATTCAGAAGTGCTTCTTGTTATCGGGATCGGCGGTTCTTACCTCGGAGCCAGAGCAGCGATTGATTTCCTGAATCATCCTTTCTACAACAACCTGAGCAAGGATAACAGAAAGACTCCGGAAATCTACTATGTAGGAAATAATATCAGCGGTGCATATGTGAAAGGCCTGGCAGAGGTAGTCGGCGACAGAGACTTCTCCATTAACGTTATCTCCAAATCAGGAACTACTACAGAACCGGCCATTGCTTTCCGCTATTTCAAAGAAAAAATGGAAGCAAAATATGGCAAAGAAGAGGCGGCCAAGAGAATTTATGCCACTACAGACAAAGCAAAGGGAGCTTTGAAGACTCTGGCAGACGAAGAAGGATATGAGACATTCGTAGTGCCGGATGATGTAGGCGGCCGTTTCTCAGTTCTGACTGCTGTAGGACTTCTGCCTATCGCTGTCAGCGGTGTTTCTATAGACAAGCTTATGGAAGGCGCTGCTTCAGGAAGAGAACTGGCGCTGAATACTCCATATGAGGAAAATGATGCTATGCTTTACGCCGCAGTACGTAATATCCTTCACAAGAAAGGAAAAGCTGTGGAAATCCTGGCAGATTATGAACCTACTCTTCATTATGTGGCTGAATGGTGGAAACAGCTCTACGGAGAAAGCGAAGGAAAAGACCAGAAAGGTATCTATCCCGCATCTGTAGACTTTACTACGGACCTTCATTCTCTGGGACAGTTTATCCAGGACGGTTCCAGGATCATGTTTGAAACGGTTCTGGCTATTGAAGAGCCGAAGGATGATATTGTGATCAAAGAAGAAGCCAGCGATCTGGATGGTTTGAACTATCTGGCAGGAAAAGGCATGGACTTTGTCAATAAGAGTGCCATGAATGGAACGATCCTGGCACACACAGATGGAAATACACCAAACCTTATGGTGAAGATCCCGAAACAGGATGAGTTCTATCTGGGACAGCTTTTCTACTTCTTCGAGTTTGCCTGCGGTATCAGCGGATATCTTACAGGAGTAAATCCCTTTAACCAGCCTGGAGTAGAAAGCTATAAGAAAAACATGTTCGCGCTTCTGGGAAAACCAGGATATGAGGACAGAAGAGAAGAATTATTAAAGAGACTGTAATTTTGCGGCATACGCCAGGCAGCGTTCATAGCTGCCTGGCCGGTTGCCCGCAGAAATAAAAATACGGGGCTGCACAGTAAAGAAAGATCTTTACGGATCTTATCCTTTACAGAGCGGCTCCGTATTTTTTTACAATATCTATGAGTGGAAAATCACCGACACAGTAAAAAAGCTTCGATCGCTTTTACAGCGCTGTCCTCGTCTTCTCCCTGGGCAGTGATCCTTACTGAAGATCCCTCTGAGAGGTCAAAGGCCATAACTCCCATGATACTTTTGGCATTAACCTGCCTGTTTCCGCAGGATAACAAAATCCGGCTCTGAAACTGACAGGCGGTACGCACCAGTTCAGAGAATGGATGCTGACAGTTTTTTCCCAGATCGGATACGGTGATCGTTATTTCTTTCATCTGTTGTCCCTCCTTCTGTCGGCTGTATAAAAATACATTTCGCCTGTATTATATAGCAAACATACAGATGTTTCAAGAAAAAAACTTATTCTATATCCGTATTTTACGGATATGGATTATTATAATTTGTCTTTTCCATGGATAAAATATCCCTGTGTGGATTTAAAGGAGGAAGACATGAGTATTGACTACAAATCGATTGGCAAACGGATTAAAACTGCACGTATACGCTTAGATATGACCCAGGAACGTCTGGCGGAGCAGGTGAATCTTTCACCCAGCCATCTGAGCAATATTGAGACAGGTACTACAAAAGTAAGCCTGCCTACGATCATAAAACTGGCAAACGCCCTTCAGGTATCGGTGGACAGCCTGCTGGCAGACAGTGTGGTACAGTCCAAAGCGGTATTTGAGGAGGATATCCAGACAATCCTCAGCGACTGCGATGACTACGAGATCCGGGTCATTGCAGATATTGCGGCGGCTACGAAAAAGACGCTCCGAAAAGAAGCAAAATTGAAGAAATCATGGAAAAAGCCGGGATGATTCCATAAGAAGGGATATCCCCGGCAGTATTTCCATGATCAGTCTTCTTCTATGATCTGCAGCTGAAAATAATCAAAATCCAGCACTTCTATAAAATTGTCCTGAGAAAATCTGACTTTGGAAAATCTCTGGAAATCTTTTATATTGGCGTCCAGCCAGATAGGCGAACCCAGATCGAATTCATGGCACAGAGTATCCAGAGCATGGAAGATTTTCTTTGTTCTGTTATCTTTGGAATCATCACAGACTACCATACTCTTAAGAATATGAGTATCTTTGTAAATACTTCCCATTATACGAAACATGGCATTTCCTTTCTGATGAGTTCTTTTCCGCTACATTATAGGAAATCAGAATGAAACTGTAAAGTCTCTTTCGTTTTTTTATGGCTGATTGTGCAGTTTGCTTACAGAAATTATAAAAAACTGTCAAATTGACAAGGGACCGGCGGTTTTTGTTTAGGCTTACTAAGAGTCCACGCAATCTTTGTGGAATTAACCTATGGAAAAAAAAGGCGGATAGGGGTATACTGAGTACAGTTCAAAAGCAGGACATATAATATTTTAGGAGGAATTGAAAATGGCAAGTTTATCATTGCAGCATATTAACAAGACTTACCCAAACGGATTTGAAGCAGTTAAGGATTTTAACCTTGAGATCGCAGATAAAGAATTCATCATCTTCGTAGGACCTTCAGGATGTGGTAAATCCACAACCCTTCGTATGATCGCAGGTCTGGAGGAGATCACCGGCGGTACATTAAAGATCGGTGACAAAGTAGTAAATGATGTAGAGCCTAAAGACAGAGATATCGCCATGGTATTCCAGAACTACGCTCTGTATCCACATATGACAGTTTATGATAACATGGCATTTGGTCTGAAACTGAGAAAAGTTCCAAAAGATCAGATCGACAAGATGGTTAGAGAAGCAGCTAAGATCCTTGACCTGGAGAAACTGTTAGACCGTAAACCGAAAGCTCTTTCCGGTGGTCAGAGACAGCGTGTTGCTATGGGACGTGCCATCGTTCGTGAGCCTAAGGTATTCCTTATGGACGAGCCTCTGTCAAACCTGGATGCAAAACTTCGTGTTCAGATGCGTACTGAGATCTCCAAACTTCATGAGAGACTGGGCGCTACAATCATCTATGTAACCCATGACCAGACAGAAGCTATGACCCTTGGTACAAGAATCGTAGTTATGAAAGACGGTGTTGTTCAGCAGGTTGATACACCTCAGAAATTATACAATGCTCCTTGCAATCTGTTCGTTGCAGGATTCATCGGATCTCCTCAGATGAACTTCTTAGACGCAACTGTTCATGTAAAGGGCGATGATGTTCAGCTTCAGATCGGCAAAACAACTCTTCACGTACCTGCTTCCAAGAAGAAAGCTCTTGTTGAAGGCGGATATGACGGAAAGACAGTTGTTATGGGTATCCGTCCAGAGCATGTATATGATGATGAAGCTCGTATCCAGGCATTCCCGAACAGCGTAATCGAAGGAAAGATCACTGTTTACGAATTACTTGGTGCTGAAGTTTATCTGTACTTTGATACAGAAGGATTCTCTATGACAGCAAGAGTTAATCCTCGTACAACAGCAAGATCCGGCGATACCGTTAAATTCGCTCTGGATATGGAAAAGATCCACATCTTTGACAAAGAGACAGAGCAGGTTATCACAAACTAAAATCGAATATGGAAACCAACGGGAGCGATTCCGTTGTTGCCAATATAAAGGAAAGCAGGGTGCATTTATGCATACCTGCTTTCTTTTATATATAATCCAGATGTATCAGTGCAGATTGTCGATATTACCGGCCGGGGATTTACTTTTCCAGAAGCCTGGAATTAGGCAGAGTGGGGTTGAAGTTTTTTCCCATACTCTTTACAGAATGGGAAGTCAGAACATAATTCTCAGGCAGTTCCCTTGGAGAAAACCCTGTGAATTCCCGGAATACCCGGTTGAAATGCCGGATGGTATCAAAGCCGCAGCAGGACGCAATATCTGTAATAGAGAGTCTTCCGGTATTATGGTTCAGAAGATGGATCGCCTTTTCCAGCCGGATAATATTCAGATACTGAGAAAAAGTCATTCCGGAAACGGTTTTAAAAAAACGGGAAAAATACGGTTTTGACAGCCCCATAAATCTGGCGGCGTCATCGAAAGTGATATAGCTGCATTTCTCTTCAATCTCACCCAGAAGGTTCTTATAATTTTCCATGGAAGTATTATCCCTGCTTTTTTCTTTGCCGGCCAGAGGCTCTTTTCGAAAAATTTCCAGCATCAGAAGAAGGAGAAGACTTCGCACTTTCAGATCAAAGTAGGGATTCTGACAGTCCAGTTCTTCTCTGATCTTTCCGTAATAGTCCGGAATAAAGGCGCCGCAGGAGAGCCGGGGAGACTGGGGTCTGTGTCCCTGATCGATCTCGTCCAGCAGTCTGGAATCAAACATGATGATCTCCGTAATACTGGAGGGGCTTCCTTTAATATAATGGATCTCCCGGCTGTCGATGAAGAAAGCGTCGCCTTCCTCCAGGCTGTGGGCTGCGTTGTTTAGGGAAACGGTTACCTGGCCTTTTTCTACATATAAAAGTTCACATTCCATATGCCAGTGAGGAAGGTTGTGAAGATTTTCATATCTGCCTGCCCATACACTGTCTCTCCCCTTATGTTCCCGCTGTTCAAAATTTGCCAGCATAAACCTGCACCTGCCTTCCTCCGGCCAGGATATGAAGCTGGGGATACCCTGAAAAACCGGATCTGTATTTTTTATCTTCTGAAATTTACTCTAACAAAAAAGATAATAAATGTCCATAATCAAGTAACAGATTTCTTTTCTTTTTTTCAGTGAGAGCTATACTGAAAACATAACAAGGTACGTTGTGATTTTAAAAGAAGAAATAGGAGGTAAAGATCATGTTAAAAATGAAAGCGTACAAATTCTGGTTCTGTACAGGCTCACAGGACTTATATGGACAGGAGTGTCTGGATCATGTGGCAGAACATTCTAAAATTATTGTGGACAGCCTGAATAAATCCGGAGTACTGCCCTTTGAAGTAGTGTGGAAACCTACTCTGCTGACAAATGCTATGATCCGTCAGACTTTTAATGAAGCTAACGCAGATGAGGAATGTGCGGGAGTGATCACCTGGATGCACACCTTCTCTCCTGCAAAATCCTGGATCCTGGGATTACAGGAGTACAGAAAACCCCTGCTCCATCTCCACACGCAGTTTAACAGAGAGATTCCTTATGATACCATTGATATGGATTTCATGAATGAGAACCAGGCAGCTCATGGTGACAGAGAATACGGCCATATTGTTACCCGTATGGGAATCGAGAGAAAAGTCATTGTAGGATTCTGGGATGACAAAGAGGTTCAGGAGAGAATTGCTTCCTGGATGCGAACTGCTATTGGCGTTATCGAGAGCAGTCATATCCGTGTAATGAGAGTAGCGGACAATATGCGCAACGTAGCAGTTACAGAAGGAGATAAGGTAGAAGCTCAGATCAAATTCGGATGGGAAGTGGATGCTTATCCGGTAAATGAGATCGCGGAAGCAGTGGAAGCAGTATCCAAAGCAGATACCGATGCCTTAGTAGAGGAATACTACAGCAAGTACGACATTCTCCTGGAGGGCAGAGATCCTGAAGAGTTCAGAAGACATGTAGCTGTGCAGGCTCAGATCGAGCTGGGCTTTGAGCGTTTCCTGGAGGAGAAAAACTATCAGGCTATCGTAACCCACTTCGGAGATCTGGGCAGTTTAAAACAGCTTCCGGGCCTGGCTATCCAGAGACTTATGGAAAAAGGTTATGGATTCGGCGGCGAGGGCGACTGGAAGACTGCCGCTATGGTACGCCTGATGAAGATCATGACCCAGGGCAAGAAGGACGCCAAAGGTACTTCTTTCATGGAAGATTATACCTACAATCTGGTTCCGGGAAAAGAAGGAATTCTGGAAGCTCATATGCTGGAGGTATGCCCAACTATCGCAGATGGTCCTATCAGCATTAAATGCCAGCCTCTTTCCATGGGCGACAGGGAAGATCCGGCCAGATTGGTATTTACTTCCAAGACAGGAAAGGCTGTAGCCACCTCCCTTATTGACCTGGGAGACAGATTCCGTCTGATCATCAACAATGTAGAATGCAAGAAGGTAGAAAAACCAATGCCAAAACTTCCGGTAGCAACCGCTTTCTGGACACCGGAACCAAATCTCCAGACAGGAGCAGAAGCCTGGATCCTGGCAGGAGGCGCTCACCACACTGCTTTCAGCTATGACCTGACAGCTGAACAGATGGGTGACTGGGCCGCAGCAATGGGCATTGAAGCCGTATACATTGATAAGGATACAGATATCCGCAGCCTTAAGAATGAACTGCGCTGGAATGCAGCTGCTTTCCGCCTTCATATCTAAGTCAAAGACCCCGATGGAAGCATACGGGGCATCAAACTAGCACCGCCAAATGGACGTGCCAGCATGTCCGCTTGGCTTGCTGCCCGCGGGAATAAAAGCAATATCCGGACCATGAGACCGCCTGGAGTAAACAGGGCGGCTTCATGGTCCGTTTTTTAGCAGAAGCAAAATTTTTTCTTTTTAGCGCTGTTGCGAATTCAAAAAAAATACGGTATTATTATATATAAAAGATTCGTGAGAAGCCAATTAAAGGAGAAAAATATGATTTCAAGCCAGATTATACAGAAAACACTAGATGAATTGCGGACGATCACCAGGATTGACCTGTGTGTTATGGATATTGACGGAAAAGTAAATTCTACCACTTTTCCAGTAGAAAATGAGGATTTTGGCGATGTACGGGCCTTTGCAGATTCTATGGCAGACAGCCAGGTGATGAGAGGCTATCACTTTTTCAAGATCTACGATAACCAGACAGTAGAGTATGTCCTCATCGCGAAAGGCAGCAATGAAGACGCTTATATGATCGGAAGAGTTGCGGTGGCGGAGATCCAGAATCTGATCGTTGCTTATAAAGAGCGTTTTGATAAATCTAATTTCATCCAGAATCTGATACTGGATAATCTGCTGCTGGTAGATGTTTATAACCGTGCGAAAAAGCTTCATATTGCCATTGAAGCAAAAAGAGTGGTACTGCTCATTGAAACAAAGAATGAGAAAGACCAGGATTCCATGGAAATCCTGAAAAACCTTTTCGTTTCCAGGACCAATGATTTTATCACAGCCATTGATGAGAAAAATATTATCATTGTCCGCAGCCTGGAAGAAAACGACGGATATGAAGAGATCAATAAGATCGCCAGTACGATAGTGGATATGCTTAATGCTGAAGCTATGTCTCAGGTCCGTGTATCTTATGGAAATATTATCCAGGAGATCAAGGATGTGTCCAGATCTTATAAAGAGGCCAAGATGGCTATGGATGTGGGCAAGATTTTCTATGTGGACAAGACAATCGTAGGTTATAACAATCTGGGGATCGGCCGTCTGATCTATCAGCTTCCCATGCCTCTGTGTGAGATGTTTATGAAAGAGGTGTTTGGAGGCAAGCTGCCGGATACACTGGATGATGAAACATTAAATACCATCAACAAATTTTTTGATAACAGCCTGAATATTTCAGAGACATCCAGACAGCTGTTCCTTCACAGAAATACTCTGGTATACCGTCTGGAAAAGATCCAGAAAAGCACAGGACTGGATATCCGTGTATTTGACGATGCGCTTACTTTTAAGATCGCTCTTATGGTATCCAGCTATATGGAATTTATGAAAAATCAGGAATAAGAAAGAAGTGACGTATCCTGCCGCAGCCGGTGACATTGGCTGCAGCAGGATATTTTTTGTGGGATACGCCCGGCAAGCGGCTGTCGTGCTTGCATTCGGAAAGATCTGTTAAATTGTACTATTGTATACAAATAATTTATTGTGGTAAATTGCTTGCTTTTTAAATCAATAGATTTTATAATAGTAGAAAACTGTGAAATTGGAGGAAAAGATCATGATAAAATTATACGACGGCGGTGCATGGCTGATCGACGGCAAAGAAGTTCTGCCGGACAGCCCCCAGGCCGGAGAAATTATTCAGAATAAATATGGTAAAAAAGCTCCGGAAAAAAAGGAGGCTGCCAAGAATACCATCGCTTATTCCATCTTAAAGGATCATAATACTTCCGGTAACATGGAAGAGCTGAAAATTAAATTTGACAAGCTGACCTCCCATGATATTACTTTCGTAGGGATCATTCAGACAGCCAGAGCTTCAGGACTGGAGAAATTCCCTATCCCTTACGTACTGACCAACTGCCATAACTCTCTGTGCGCAGTAGGAGGAACTATCAACGAGGATGACCATATGTTCGGACTGACCTGTGCAAAACGCTATGGTGGCGTTTACGTTCCCCCTCATCAGGCAGTTATCCATCAGTTTGCCAGAGAAATGCTGGCAGAGGGCGGCAAGATGATCCTGGGATCTGACAGCCATACCCGTTATGGAGCACTTGGAACCATGGCTATGGGAGAGGGCGGACCAGAGCTTGTAAAACAGCTTCTGGGAAGAACTTACGATATCAAATGTCCCGAGGTAGTAGGCATTTACATGACAGGAAAACCGGTTCCAGGCGTAGGTCCCCAGGACGTGGCCCTTGCTATTATCGGAGCAGTTTTTGCCAATGGTTATGTTAAGAATAAAGTCATGGAATTTGTGGGACCCGGCGTGGATAACCTGAGTGCCGATTTCAGGATCGGCGTGGACGTCATGACTACAGAAACCACCTGCCTCTCTTCCATCTGGAAAACAGACAGTGCTATTAAAGATTTCTATACGATCCATGGCAGAAGTCAGGATTATAAGGAACTGAATCCTGGAGAAGTGACTTATTATGACGGTCTGGTACATGTGGAGCTGGATAAGATCCGCCCGATGATCGCCATGCCTTTCCATCCGAGCAATACCTATACTATCGAAGAACTGAACGCCAATCTTATGGATATTCTGGATGATGTGGAAAAGAAAGCCCAGATCAGTCTGGATGGCAAGATCCCTTATACTTTGAAGGATAAAGTACGGGATGGAAAACTTTATGTAGAGCAGGGTATCATCGCCGGCTGTGCTGGAGGCGGATTCGAGAATATCTGTGACGCGGCAGATATCCTCCGGGGATCCAGCATAGGATATGATGCATTTACACTGAGTATTTATCCTGCCAGCACTCCGATTTATATGGAGCTGGCTAAGAACGGCGTGCTGGCTGATCTGATCGAAACCGGCGCTGTAGTAAAAACTGCATTCTGCGGCCCATGCTTTGGCGCAGGAGATACACCTGCCAATAACGCTTTGAGTATCCGCCATTCAACCAGGAACTTCCCGAACAGAGAAGGTTCCAAGATCCAGAACGGACAGATTTCCTCTGTAGCTCTTATGGATGCCCGTTCCATTGCCGCTACAGCAGCAAACAAAGGACAGCTTACGCCGGCCACAGAATTTGCAGGAGAATACAGACATCCTCAGTATTACTTTGACAAGACGATCTATGAAAATCGTGTATTCGACAGCAAAGGAAAAGCAGATCCTACAGTGGAGATTCAGTTTGGTCCTAATATCAAGGACTGGCCGGAAATGCCGGGACTTACAGACAACCTGGTGCTGAAGGTAGTGTCTGAGATTCATGATCCGGTAACTACCACAGACGAGCTGATCCCTTCAGGAGAGACATCTTCCTATCGTTCCAATCCACTGAAGCTGGCAGAATTTGCCCTTTCCAGAAAGGATCCTGCTTATGTAGGACTTGCCAAAGAGGTGCAGGAGGCTGAAAAAGCCAGAGAAGCAGGAGAGTGCCCGACATGTGCCTTAGCCGAGCTGAAACCTGTATGGGATAAGATCAAAGAATCCTATCCGGATATGAACAGAGAAAACACCGGAGTGGGAAGCACAATTTTCGCAGTGAAGCCGGGAGATGGTTCCGCCAGAGAACAGGCTGCTTCTTGTCAGAAAGTATTGGGCGGCTGGGCAAACATTGCTAATGAATACGCCACAAAACGCTACCGCTCCAACCTGATCAACTGGGGTATGCTTCCATTCCTGATCCAGGAGGGAGAGCTTCCCTTTAAGAAGGGAGATTACCTGTTTATTCCCGATATCCGCAACGCCGTGGAAGAAGGAAGAAAAGAGATCAAAGCCTATACAGTAGGCGATACTCTGAAAGAGTTTACTTTAGGTCTGGGCGATATGACAGAAGATGAGAGGGAGATCATCCTGGAAGGCTGTCTGATCAATTACTACAGATCCGGAAAATAAAATATAAAGCCGGAGCGGGAGCTTCCGGCAGCTGAGGCTGATAATGCCGTCTTATAAGGCCTGGCAGAAGATATCTTTCTGCCGGCCTTATAGGCGGCGTTTCTGGTGAAAGGGAAGATCAGACCCGGGAAATCAATATGTTGTTTAAAATATTATAATTGTATATATAATTTATAAAAACATATTTAATTTACAGCATAAATTAAACGAAAAGAAATAAAATAAAAAAACAAAACTTTTTTTGAAAAATAGGTTGACAAATCTGGAATTGTATTGTATTATAATATCAACAAAAAACAAAACACCAAATCAAATAAAACTTCATAACCATTTCAAAATTCGAAACGAGAAATCAATTTTGAAGATGGCCACAAGGAATAAAGATTAAAAAGTAATTGCTATTTACAGAACTTTAGGTGTATGGAGAATACAAAATAAGACCTGTAAATAATAATTAAAAGTTAATCTTCCAAGGAAACAAAGTTAAGATGTTTTGGTGAAAGGTTTTTGAAAATTATGATAAGGAGGTTTAGTCCAATGGGAACGGATGAATCAAATTATCAATATGAGAGTGGTAAGACATTACTCCCCTGAAGAAAGACCTGAAATAAAGAATGAAAAAAATCCTTTAGAAGACCGATGAATGAATAGGATAAAAAGTTTCAGGTAAATATATCAAAGATGTCCTCATATTGAATATTTACCACAAAAATAATAAAAAGATTTTAGAATATATGTAAAGAAATATATTTTAAAAAAGTATAGTATTTATATATCATTTGAAAGTATATAGAAGTTGAGAAGATAATAAAATATGATGAGTTGTATTCGTAGAAATAAGCCTGTTGTATTCGAGAATCTTAAGGAAGAAGATTCGATATACTGATAAGAAATATATAAAGAAATACTTGAAAAACAAACAGCCGAACAATTTGTTGGAAACTTTTTATTATCCTATATATAGATTGATATAAAACTTTCAATAGATTCTGAATAGAATTTATAAAAGGGGATTAAAATAAGTACTAAGTACAATAAGAAAAATGGAAGCTAATAACCATTAGAAAAAGATAGTTATCTTAGAGAAAATTCAATAAAGCATCGATCTTAAGTATTGATACTGAATAGAAAAATATCTTTAAGAATAAATATCAGGAAAGAAAACAAGAAAACGAGGTTTGAAAATTGAATAAAGAAGAGCATTAGGACAACCGTTGTATCGGAAAAGAATTGATGATATGACGGTTGTTCCTTTGTGAAAAAATATTCATGTAAGAGGAACTATGGGAACAGAAAGATTAAGGGCAGAAGACATAATATTATATGAAGATAAGGATATCCTTGTGTGCAGGAAACCAGGGGGATTTCCGGTACAGACAAAAAGAATCGGAATGATGGACATGGAGAATATGCTGAAAAATTATCTGGCGGCAAAGGGAGAAAAGTCTTATGTGGCAGTTGTCCATCGTCTGGATCAGCCGGTCCAGGGAATCCTGGTATTTGGAAAGAATCAGAAAAGCGGAGCCAGGCTCAGTGAAGAAATGCAGAAAAATGAAATGGAGAAAATCTATCTGGCCTGTGTTCAGGGAGTTCCGGAAAAAGAGGAAGGAATACTGGAAAATCAGATGGAAAAGGTTCCGGGCAGCAATTTATCCAGGATTGTTGAGAATAAGACAAAAAACAGCAAGAAAGCTGTATTAGAATATAAAGTATTAAAAGAAGAAGCAGGCTGCAGTCTGCTGGAGATTCACCTAAAGACCGGCAGGCATCACCAGATCCGGGCACAGCTTGCCTATGCCGGATGGCCTATTCTGGGGGATACGAAATATAATGAGAAGGAGTCCGGAAAAGGACAGTGGAAGGCGATGGGACTATGTGCCAGCCGATTATCTTTTTATCATCCTGTATCCGGGGAAAAGATGGAATTTCAGGTAAAACCGGATGGAAATTTTCCTATAGTATAAGTATCTTACCTTTCCCCATACTAAGAAAAAAGAGAAGTGGGGTGAGGGCCAGATGAAAATAAAAAGATTTGCTTTACAGACGGGAGTTATCGCAGGCGTTATATTAGGCATGAAATATGTCTTTCCTGTGATGCTCCCTTTTTTGGTGGGCTGGATCCTGGCTGAAGGGGTCTATCCTCTGGCCCGGTATATGGCAGGGAGAAGGTGGAGCAGAAGACTGCATATTAAGGAAAGCGGATTTGGGACATTTTTTATTCTGCTTTTTACGGTCCTGGGAGTCGGACTGCTTCTTTTAGGGGCTGAATATTTAACGGGAAAAATCGGAGACTGTGTAAAGTATTATCCCCAAATAAAGGCAGAGGCGGCAGAGCTGGTAGGTCAGTGCTGCCAAGGGGTGGAACGGATCACAGGAATACCTGCGGCAGAAAGCAGAGAATATATTTTCAGACAGGCGGGAGAATTTCAGAAGTATTTGCTGGAGGACGGTCTCAGCATGGAACGGGCAGTGGATTCGGTAAGGAGCTGCGTGGTGATCCTGGGGGTATTTATTATAGGGATTGTTTCGGCGATCTTGTTCCTTCAGGAAAGAGAAAAACTACGAAAAATTTTACAAAGGTCCAGCTTTTACCAGAAAATGGAAAGCCTGGGAAAAGAATTACTGGAGGGACTGAAAGGATATCTGAAAGCCCAGGTGAAAATCACAGGTCTGATCTGCGTGCTGTGTGTGGCGGGATTATGGATGCTGAAAATTCCATATTTTCTGGGACTGGGGCTGGCAGTAGGAATATTGGATGCATTACCGGTACTGGGAACAGGGACATTTCTTATACCGGCGGGGATACTGCTCCTTTTTCAGGGAGAGACTTTTATTGGGGCAGGGTTGTTTCTTTTATATGTGATCACAGCAGGCGTCAGACAGATCCTGGAGCCCAGGCTGGTGGGAAATCATGTAGGACTTTCTCCTCTTCTGATCCTATTTTCGGTATATCTGGGGCTGATTATTTACGGCGGATTCGGATTTATCCTGGGACCTTTGTCTGCCCTGCTTTTATATGGTATCTTCAGAGAGTGGGACCTGCTTTTAGCATAATTGATTACAAAGATTTTTCTAAGATTTTAATAAAATTTCATAAACAATGTGAAATATTCTGGACTAATAAAAAGTTTCGTGTATAATGAAGACGTAGTTGAACCGAAAGATAAACATGTAAAGGCAGGGTAATAGCATGAAGAAAGCAATAGCAGTCTTTCTGTGTATCATGCTGACCACAGGAATGATCAGCGGCTGCGCAGGAAGGGAACAGGGAGCAGACAGCTCCGGAGAGAATACTGCGGCAGAGGAGAATAAAGAGGACCAGGACGCTCAGACAGAAGAGGGCCAGGAGACAGAAGAAGAGGCCGGCGAGGACGGGCAGAAAAGCGAAGAGCAGGATCAGCAGGAGACTGATGCAGAGGAGACAGATGGTTCTCAGGAAGAAACTCAGGACAGGGATATGACAGAGGATCTGGCTATGTCAGTGCTGAAGGATCAGGCAGGAACCGTGGATTATACTTCTCTTGAGGAACTGAATCCGGAACCGGGGATCAGGATCGCAGTAGTGTTAAAAAGTGCAAAAGATGATTTCTGGACCACAGTGAGGGAAGGAATAGAAGACGGGGTAGAAGCCCTTAATGAAAAAATGGGTTACACGGGTGAAGATCAGATCACAGTATCCTTTGATGCCCCTTCAAGCGACACGGATGTAGAGAAGCAGATTGATCTGATCGATACAGTTCTTTCAGAAAATCCTTCCATTCTATGCATTGCGGCTATTGACAGACAGTCCTGTGAAGCTCAGCTGGAGATGGCGGCGGAAAACGATATTCCGGTGGTCATGATCGACTCGGGAGTGGAGCGGGGCCCTATATCCGCTTTATGTGCTACTGATAATTATAAGGCTGGAACAGAGGCAGCCAGGAGACTGGCCGAAGCTATAGGAGATGATGGACAGATCGCCGTAATGGCACATACTGAAAGCGCTCAGACAAGCCAGGACAGAGAAAAAGGATTCACTGATGAGATTGCCAAGAATCATCCGAATATAGAGATCGTGAATATTTCTCATGAAAATGAGGAGTTTACTATGGATAAAATGGCCGATGCTGTGTTTACGCTGTACCCGGATGTAAAAGGGTATTTCTGTACAAATGAAGCGGCGTCGGAAGCTGTGCTGACGGCAGCTAATGCCGCAGGAAAAGAAATTGCAGTTGTGGGATTTGATTCCGGAGAGACTCAGCAGAAGGCTGTAAACGATGGCACGGAGACAGGATTTATCGCGCAGAATCCTTATGGTATGGGATATGCGGCGGCCATCGCCGGAGTCCGGGCAGACCTGGGACTGTCGGTAGATACTTTTATTGATACCAGTTACCAGTGGATCGACAGCAATAATATAGATAATGAGGAGTACAGCAGCTATTTTTATGGCTGATGGTTAAAGTATACAGAATGCCAGGCAGAGAGTGACGATTATTCGTCACTCTCTCTTTTTTATGTGTAAAACCACGAAAAAAAGACATAATAATAGCGAAAAAATATAAAATATTTTGTTAATAAATTGACAAAATATACAATCCATAGTAATATCAATTTATATGAAGGTGGTGATATTTTGGTAAAAGACACGATCCAGGCAATCAAAGATACGGAGCAGAGGGCAGAAGAGATGACAGAAAATGCCAGAAAAGAGGCTGCTGAAATAAGAGAAAATGCCAAAAATGAAGCTGCGGAAATTGAAAAAGACATGATTGCGAAAGCCCGCAAGAGGGCCCAGGAAGCTCTCCAGGAAGCCAGGAAAGATGCCGACCAAAAGCTGGAGGCGGCAAAGCAGGCGGCTGGTGAAGAAGCCAGTCTGCTGAGAGACAAGGCCGGAGAGCTGGAGAAAGCAGCGGTAGAAGGTGTTATCCAGAAACTGCTGTGAAGCAAAAAATTACAGATAAAGGAGGGATGCAAGTATGGCAGTTTTGCAGATGCAAAAGGTAAGTATCTGCGCACTGAAAAGAGACAGAAAAGCGATCCTTGAAAAGATCCAGTCCATGGGGATCATGGAAGTATCCCAGATCCAGGAAGATATCCAGGGACTGGAAAAGATGAACACGCAGACCGCCAGAAGCATGTTTGAAAAAAATGCGGCTTCGGCGGACACAGCACTTGGGATACTGGCAGAGTATGTGCCGGAGAAGTCTTCTATGTTTGCCAGCCTGGAAGGGAAAAAGCTGGTTGACAAAGAAAGTTTTGAACAGGCGGTTGAGCGAAAGGATAAGGTTATGAGCGTGGCTGCTTCTATTATCAGCCAGCAAAAGAAAATCGGAGAATACCGGGCCAATATCCAGAAGCTGGAAAACCAGATTGAAAGTCTGGAGCCATGGATGAATCTGGATGTGCCCATGGCCTTTCGAGGAACGAAAAAAACAGCCTTTCTGCCTGGAAGCTTTTCACAGGAACTGACATTAGAAGATATTTACGGAATGATCCTGGAAGGCGCCCAGGAGGCTGTAGGGGCGGATGTTACTATCCTGTCTTCAGGAAAAGACGGTACTTATGTGGCTGTGCTCTGTCTCAGGGAAGATGAGGAAGAAGTAGAAGAAGCTCTGCGAAAAGGCGGATTTTCCAGACCTTCCCAGCTGACGGCACAGATTCCTGCCCGGGCGAAAGAAAGCCTTCAGAATCAGATACAGGATCTGAAAGAGGAAATTAAGAAATGCCAGGAAGAGATCAGCAGATATGCTTATGAAAGAACGAATCTGAGGCTGGTCTCAGACTATTTCAGGGCAAGAGCCCAGAAGTATGAAGTCCTTGGAACGCTGCCTCAGTCCAGATCTGCTTTTCTTATCAGCGGATATGTGCCAAAGAAAGCGGTAGCTGCTCTTGAAAAGGCTCTTGATAAGTTTGTGCTGAGCATGGAAGTGGAAGAGGTGCCGGAGGATGAAGAAGCTCCGGTCCTGCTGAAGAATAACAAGTTTACAGAATCTGTAGAGGGAATCGTAGCTTCCTTCGGACTGCCGGCCAAGGGTGAGATCGACCCCACAGCCATTATGTCCTTCTTCTATGTGTTTTTCTTTGGGATGATGCTGTCGGATGCGGCTTACGGAATCCTGGTATTCCTTGTCTGCTTCATCCTGGTGAAAAAATTTCCCAGAATGGACAGCTCCATGCGGAAGTCATTAAAGTTGTTTATGTACGGAGGATTGTCTACATTGATCTGGGGAATCCTTTTCGGAGGATATTTCGGAGATGCTATTGATGTAGTGGCAGAGACCTTTTTCCATGTTAACGTTCTGGAGGGAGGACTGATAAAGGCTTTATGGTTCGTACCTTTAAACGACCCGATGAAGCTTCTCCTGTTCTCTATGGCTTTTGGTCTGATCCATCTTTTTACCGGACTGGGGATCAAGGGATATCTTCTTGTGAGGGATAAGAAGTATCTGGACTTTTTCTGTGACGTAGTACTGTGGTATGTATTTTTGATCGGTCTGCTCCTTATGCTGATACCAAGCAGCCTGTTTGCATCCATCTCGCAGATGGATCCGGGCGCTTTTCCGCCGGCTATGAGCGGCGCAGGTAAGGTGCTGGCAGTGATCGGCCTTATAGGCCTGGTGCTGATGTCAGGACGATCCAGCAAGAATGTCGTCCTGCGGCTGGCACTGGGACTGTATGATGTGTATAACGTAACGGGCTGGCTCAGCGACGTGCTTTCTTATTCCCGTCTGCTGGCTCTGGGGCTGGCCACAGGCGTTATTGCCTCAGTGGTAAACCAGATGGGAAGTATGCTGGGCGGCAGCATCCCGGGGGCGATCGTATTTATACTTGTCTTTATTGTGGGACATACTATGAATCTGGCCATAAATCTTCTGGGGGCGTATGTGCATACAAATCGTCTTCAGTACGTGGAATTTTTCGGGAAGTTCTATGAGGGCGGCGGAAAACCCTTTGAACCGTTTTTTGCAAATACAAAATATGTTGATGTTAAGGAGGAAACACACTTATGAGTCAGTTAGGAATTGTTTATGCATTATTGGGAGCTGCATTGGCAGTGTTTTTGGCAGGAGCCGGTTCTGCTATCGGCGTAGGTATTGCCGGCCAGGCCGCTTCAGGCGTAGTATCTGAGGATCCATCTAAATTTGCAAAAGTCCTGGTTATCCAGCTTCTGCCAGGTACCCAGGGTATTTATGGACTGCTGGTAGGATTTATCACATTATCTAAGATCGGCCTTCTTGGCGGGGGCATTCTGGATCTGACTCCACAGCAGGGGCTTCTGGTGCTGGCAGCCTGCCTGCCGGTAGGTATCGTAGGACTGATCTCCGGAAAATCTCAGGGCGAGACAGCAGCGGCAGCTATCGGGATCGTAGCTAAGAAACCGGAACAGTTCGGTAAAGCAATGCTTTTCCCGGCTATGGTTGAGACCTACGCCATCCTGTCTCTTCTAATCTCTATCCTGTCTGTAACGAATATCCAGCTTTAAGGAACCATTCAGCCATAAGCGAAGATTCAGCTGGGCAGCAGCGGAAAAGCAGCCTTATCTGTAAATCTGAGCGGTATAGCTGAAAACAGTTACAGTTTTTAAAAGAAAAGTTCAGGAAAGGGAGATTGAGAAATGACTGGATTGGAAAAGATGCAGAGCCAGATTCTTGATGAAGCCCGAAGGAGTGCAGACGAGATCCTGGAACAGGCAGAAAAGGAAGCCCGGGAGATCAGAGAAGAGGCCGGTAAGTCGGCCCAGGCAGAAAGCAGCCGGATCCTGGAAAAATCCAGGGCAGAGGTGAAAAATATCCAGGAGCGGACCCTGTCCTCCTGTGCTCTTCAGAGAAGGCAGATCCTTCTGGAGGCCAAGCAGGAGATCATCGCCCGGATCCTTGAAAAAGCGTATCACACTCTGATAGAGGCTGACGAGGATACTTATTTCCGGATCATTCGGAAAATGCTGGAAAAATACACAGCGGGCCAGGCAGGAGAGATATGTTTTTCAGAAAGAGATCTGGGAAGAATGCCGGAAGGCTTTGAAAAAGAAATTCAGGAAATTGCCGAAAAAAACGGAGGAACTTTGGTTCTTTCAAAAGAGCCCCGGAAGATCAGCGGAGGATTTGTGCTGGTATATGGGGGGATCGAAGAGAACTGCAGCTTCCGGGCAATGTTTAATTCCAGAAAAGATGAACTCTCAGATGAGGTTCATAAGATATTATTTTCATAAGCGGGAACCGCAGAAGGAGGAATCAGTTTGAGTAATGCCAAATATACTTATGCGGTTGCCCGGATACGGGCTTTGGAGACAAAGCTGTTTAATCGGGCGGTGATCGACCAGCTTATAGGCTGCGCCACCGAGGAGGAATGCATTCAGGTGCTGGAGGAAAAGGGATGGGGCGACCAGGAAACCTCCGGAGATCTGGAGGGGATGCTGACCAGAGAGGAAGAGAAAACCTGGGAGACCATCCGGGAGATGGGGGTGGATATGTCAGTATTTGATGTATTGTCCTATCCGAATCTTTTCCATAATCTGAAAGCTGCCATTAAGGAAGCCTGCACTCCGGAGGGAAGCAGACCTGTGAACATCTATTATGAGGATACCAGTATTCCACCCCGGGAAATGCTGGAGATCATTCAGAACAAAGAATTTTCACGGCTTCCGGAAAATATGGCAGAGGCGGCAAGGGAGGCTTACGAGGCTCTTCTCCATACCAGAGACGGCCAGCTCTGTGATGTGATCATAGACAGGGCAGCTCTGGACGCTATCTATCAAGCAGGCCTAAAGGCAAAGGATAAGATCATTAAGGATTATGCAGAGTCCATTGTAGCTGTAGCGGATATCCGTATCGCGGTCCGGTCTCAGAAAACAGGAAAGACCGTAGACTTTATGAAACGGGCAATGGCAGAATGTGAATCATTGAATATAGATCAGCTGGCCAGGGCAGCCGCAGGAGGCATGGATGCAGTAACAGAATATCTGGCAGGAACAGCCTATGCCCAGGGAGGACAGGCTATTGCAGAATCACCGTCCGCTTTTGAACGGTGGTGTGACAACCGGCTGATGCAGGATATGCAGCCTCAGAAATACGAGGTGTTTTCTGTAGGGCCTCTGGTGGCTTATGTACTGGCCAGGTTAAACGAGATTAAAACGGTACGAATCATCTTGTCGGGAAAGCAGAATGGTTTTTCTGATGATTCTATCCGGGAAAGGGTAAGGGATATGTATGTATAAGATTGCAGTGATCGGGGATTACGACAGCATTTACGGTTTCGCCGCACTGGGCCTTGACATTTATCCCGCAGCCAACCGTAAAGAAGCGGAGGAAAAATTAGATTCTCTGGCAGGGAATGGATACGGGATCATCTATATTACCGAAGCCCTGGCAGCAGAATGTAAGCAGATCATTGAAAAATATCAGGAGCAGGTATTGCCGGCTATTATCCGTATCCCCGGAGTTTCCGGGAATACGGGAATGGGAGTTCAGGGTGTGAAAGACTCTGTAGAGCGGGCAGTAGGCTCTGATATTTTATTCAGTAATAATTAGAAAGCAGGTGATTCGTTCCAATGAGCAAAGGTACGATTAAGAAAGTGGCGGGGCCGCTGGTTATCGCAGAGGGCATGCGGGACGCAAATATGTTTGACGTGGTC
>DXIQ01000067.1 GCA_019112785.1 Candidatus Blautia stercorigallinarum | reverse complement strand
GACTTTCTTTACAAGCACCTTTTCCTTGTGATTTTCCTCTAATCTGTTGAAACTGAAAAAGTCAACAAAGTGCGTAAATTCAAGGATTTCTAGGTATGTTTCCTTTGTAGTCTTACCACAGTCTCCACATGAACCGTCTGACAAAACTGATCCACACAGCAAACCTTTTCCACTCTGTACCCATTTGCCAGAAACATCTCCAGATCCCTGGCCAGGCTGGTGGGTTTACAGGAGATATACACCAGTTTGTCCACCCCATACTGAATGATCTTAGGCAAAGCCTTGGGATGGATTCCATCTCTTGGCGGGTCCAGGACAATGAAATCCGGTTTCTCTTCTACCTGATCCAGGACTTTCAGTACATCCCCTGCAATAAACCTGCAGTTTGTAATACCATTAAGGGCAGCGTTCTCTTTGGCAGCTTCTACTGCTTCTTCCACGATTTCCACTCCGATTACTTCTTTTGCTACCTCTGCCAGGATCTGGGAGATGGTGCCGGTTCCGCTATACAGGTCAAAGACTGTCATATCCCTGGTATCTCCGATATATTCCCTTGCTGTATTGTAAAGGACCTGGGCAGCATAGGAATTTGGCTGGAAGAATGAGAATGGTGTGATCTTAAACTTCAGACCCAGGATTTCTTCATAGAAGTAGTCCTTTCCGTACAAAAGCCTGGTCTCATCGCTTCGCACCATATCGGAAAGTCCGTCATTAATAATATGAAGGATCCCTACGATTTTTCCATCCAGGGAAAGAGCCAGCAATCTTCTGATCAGGTCTGAAAGATCCGGGTCCTCCTGGCTGGTAGTAACCAGATTTACCAGGATTTCTCCCGTAGTATTCCCCCGCCGGAGGAGAAGGTGGCGTAAGAATCCGGCATGCTGCATTTTATGATAATAAGTAAAGCCCTGTTCCCGGCAGTATTCCAGGACACAGCCAAGGATTTTTGTCATATCTTCATGGACCAGCTTACAGTCCAGAGCATTCAGCACGTCATAAGTGCTTCCCTTTTTATGAAGGCCAAGAGAGAGAGGGCCATCTTTATATTCATCTCCAAAAGAAAATTCCATTTTATTCCGGTAAGCAAACTCCTGGGGGCTTCCTTTGATTCCCTGGAAGAGATAATCCGGTCTGCCCTCCTCGTCAATCTGGCCGCCTTTCACTATGGCTTCATCCACTAGTTCTTTCACCTGTTCTGCCTTCATTTTCAGTTGCTTTTCATAGGGCATGGTCTGATACATGCAGCCGCCGCAGGCAGGAAAGATACTGCACACCGGCTCTCTGGTCTCCATTGGAGATTTCTCCAGAACTTCCAGCAGTCTTCCTTCCACTTTTCTTCCTTTTTTCTTGTTGATCACAAAGCGAACCGTCTGACCGGGAATCCCGTTTTTTACGGTAACCTTTCCCTCTTCCAGACAGACTCTCCCTTTATTTGGAAAATCTACTTTTTCAATAATTCCCTGATAAATTTCACCTTTCTTCAAATCCCCTTTTCCTTTCTTTCTAACTCTGATTTTCCCCCACAGATCTCTTTACAGAAAAAGAAGCCCCGGTCTCCCGAAGCTCCTTATGTCTTTCTTATTCTTCTTTATCGTCCTCTTCATCCTCATCTTCGAAGTAGTCATCAAAGTCATCATCGAAATCCTCTTCGAAATCTTCCAGGTAATCCGGGGTAAAGAAACGATAAACTGCATATGCGATGCCTGCAACCGCTGCTACTGCACCAATAATTGCCAGGACCCATAATACTGTATTCTTATTTCTTTCCTCTTCCCTTTTCTGTAATGCTGTCATTAAATCCTCAATACGATTCATAGCCTGCACCATCCTCTCTTTCTACAGCTCTGCTGCAAATATATTGCTAACCTGCTGTATCTGCCTACAGCTTCTGTCTTTTAGATATTATACCACTCCAATAAGAATTTTACTATCCTTTCTTCGCTTTTTCCCAAAGGAATTTTTTCAATTCTCTGATTTTGCCTTAAACTTTCTTTAATTTTGCAAAAGATGCAAACATCTTTTTTACTCCCACTTTGTCAAAGTTTACCTTTACTTCGTAATCCCGGCCTCCCTCTGCAATATCTGTGACCACTCCGGTTCCGAATTTAATGTGTTTTACAGTATCTCCCACCCCGTAATCCAGACCCTGGGCATGTTTTACCTCGAATTTTTTCGGGATGAAGGCAGGCTGCTTAAAGGCCTGTTTCAGCTGGCGCATCGAAGTGGGAAGGGGAATATCCATAGGCTTCTTCTCCTGGACTTCTCTCCCCAGATCCACCAGCTCCCGGGGTATTTCCCGGATAAAGCGGGAAACTTTATTATACTGGGTCTCTCCGCGGATCATCCTCTGCTGCGCACAGGTGAGAGTCAGTTCTTTCATGGCTCTTGTGATTCCTACATAGCAGAGACGTCTTTCCTCCTCCAGTTCTGTAGGATCGTCTGCAGTTATGGTCATATAGCTGGGGAAGATACCGTCCTCCATACCGGCCAGGAAAACATAAGGGAACTCCAGACCCTTTGCACTGTGAAGGGTCATCAGCAGCACCTGATTGTTATCTCCTTCCACGGTATCGATATCAGCGATGAGAGCAACCTCCTCCAGGAAACCGGAAAGGGTAGGATCTTCGTTTTCTTCCTCATAAGATACGATCTTGGTAATCAACTCATTGATGTTTTCGATCCGGGATTCTGCCTCTTCGGTACCCTCGGCTTTCAGCTCGTCTACATATCCTGTTTCCTCAATAATGTCCTCCAGAAGCGCAGAAGGAGACAGATAGTCCACTTTACTCCGCAGGCTCTGGATAAAAGTAACAAAAGGCTGGATCTTAGCGGCAGACCGTCCCACTTTGTCCATACATTCCGGCTCTCTTAAAGCATCGTAAAAGCTCATGCCCCTTTCTGAAGCATAGTCCTGGACTTTTCCAAGGGTGGTTGCCCCAATGCCTCTTTTAGGCACATTGATGATCCTTCGGACCGCCAGGTCGTCTCTGGCATTGTCCACGGTCTTTAGGTAGGCCAGCAGATCCTTGATCTCCTTTCTGGCGTAGAAGTTTACCCCTCCCACCAATTTATAGGGGATGTTGGCCATCAAAAATTTTTCCTCGAAAAGACGGGACTGGGCATTGGTTCTGTAAAGAATGGCAAAGTCTTTATACTCTGCCTCATGGGCCCGTACCTTTTTGCTGATCTCTCCGCAGATATACTCTGCTTCTTCGTAGGCATTCATAAACTGGCGGAAATGGATCTTTTCTCCATCTTCATTCTCTGTCCACAGTGTCTTGCTCTTTCTGCCTACATTGTTCTGGATCACCTGGTTGGCGGCGTTAAGGATATTCTGGGTAGAACGGTAATTCTGCTCCAGCTTGATCACCAGAGCCTGAGGAAAGACCTTCTCATATCCCAGGATATTGCCAATATTAGCCCCCCGGAATTTGTAGATAGACTGGTCGTCATCTCCTACTACGCAGAGGTTTTTGTATTTATCGGCCAGAAGGCTGACAAATTTGAACTGGGCAGTATTGGTATCCTGGTATTCATCCACCATAATGTATTTAAACCGTTCCTGATAATAATCCAGAACATCCGGGCAGGAGCGGAAAAGCTCCACTGTCTTTACGATCAGATCGTCAAAGTCCAGAGCATTGTTCTTCTTCAGCTCTTTCTGATATTCTTTATAAGCCAGGGCGATCTTTTTCTTGGAAAAGTCTCCCATCACATTCAGCTCATATTCCTCCGGTCCCACAAGTTCATCTTTTGCCGAAGATATAGCTGCCAGAATAGCCCTTTCCTTGGTAATCTTTGTATCAATTTCCAGCCGCTTACAGATTTCTTTCATAACGGTTTTCTGGTCATCTGTATCGTAAATGGTAAAATTGTTATCAAAGCCCAGACGGTCTATGTATCTTCTCAGGATCCGCACACAGCTTGAATGGAAAGTGGAGACCCAGATGCTTTCTGCTCCAAAGCCTACCAGTTTATCCACTCTCTCCCGCATTTCCCCCGCCGCCTTATTGGTAAAAGTAATGGCCATAATATTCCAGGGATTAACTCCTTTCTCCTCAATAAGGTAGGCGATTCTATGGGTCAGCACTCTGGTTTTTCCCGAACCGGCCCCGGCCAGGATCAGTACAGGTCCTTCTGTATGAAAAACAGCTTCCCTCTGCTGGGTATTTAATGTATCATAGATACTCATATTTAAGTCCTCCATCTCTTTCCATAAAACAAAACATTAGTTCTTATACTATATCATATCCCACTGACCTCACGCAAGCCCGGAAAATCTCCCGCAAATGGTGCTGCATGCCAGTGGCATACGTCCGGCATGAATCGCAACCGATCGAAGACCTGCTTGTACAAGCAGGGCAGTCCCTTGCAGGGCGTATTGTGGGAAAAGAAATGGCACTGTCTCATTAGTCATACCTCAGGAATATTCATACATTTTATGCGAATTTGTCAAACATAGCTTTGAAACAATAGGCTCAAAGCAACCCAGACTGAGCAGTAAAATGTATAAATATTCTTGATTCTGATTAATGAGACAGTGCCATTTTCTTCTCTTCCCGTTTATTTCTGTCTCTGTTTGATCAGGAAAAGGACGGCCAGCAAAAGGAGGATTCCTATGGGCAGAGGGATCCAGGGCACTTTCACAAAGCCCGCCACAATATATGTGACAAAGCTGATGGCAGCCGCCAGCATCGCATAGGGAAGCTGGGTCGATACATGGTTTACATGATCACACTGGGCGCCTGCAGAAGCCATAATGGTAGTATCGGAAATCGGCGAGCAGTGATCTCCGCAGACAGCTCCTGCCATACAGGCGGAAATAGAAATGATCATCAAAGTCGGATCTGAGTTTTCAAACACCTTTACTACAATAGGGATCAGAATCCCAAAGGTTCCCCAGGAGGTACCTGTGGCAAAAGCCAGGAAACATCCGATCAGGAATACAATAGCCGGCAGGAAATTCATCAGGCTGCCTGCTGCGGATTCTGTAGCCATCTCCACGAAATCTGCCGCTCCCAAACTGTCTGTCATAGCCTTTAAAGTCCAGGCAAAGGTAAGGATCAGAATCGCCGGAACCATAGCCTTAAAGCCTTCCGGTATACATTCCATACAGGAGCGGAACACCAGGACTCTTCTTGCGCTGTAAAAGATCACTGTGATGACCAGAGCAATCAGACTTCCGATGGAAAGGGCTATGGAAGCGTCACTCTGAGAAAAGGATTCTACAAAACTTGTTCCACTGAAAAATCCTCCGGTATAGATCATGCCGGTGATGCAGCAGATCACCAGGACGATCACTGGGAATATCAGGTCGATTACTTTTCCTTTCGGATTTGGCTTCAGGGAAGAAACAGCTTCATCCAGCCGTTTTCCGGAAGTATAGATGTCGCCCTTCATGGCATTGGCCTCATGGACCGCCATAGGACCAAAATCCACTTTCATCAGTACGATGGCAAACATCATAACTATGGTCAGCAGAGCATAATAGTTGTAGGGGATAGCCCGGATAAAAATAGCAAATCCGTCTTCTCCTTCCACAAATCCGCTGACTGCCGCCGCCCAGGAGGATACCGGTGCTATAATACATACCGGCGCCGCCGTGGCGTCGATCAGATAGGACAGCTTAGCCTTGGAAACATTATGTTTATCTGTAATCGGCCGCATAACGCTTCCTACGGTAAGGCAGTTAAAATAATCATCCACAAAGATCAGGATTCCCAGGATAATGGTTGCGATCTGGGCCCCAATTCTGGTCTTAATGTGGACTCCCGCCCATCTTCCGAAAGCGGCAGAGCCTCCTGCACTGTTCATCATAGAGACCATTGCCCCTAAGATCACCAGAAAGATCAGGATACCCACATTATAGGGATCAGAGAGAACACTGATAAATCCATCCTCCAGCATGTGCACCATAGTGCCTTCAAAATTGAAACTTGAGTAAAACAGTGCCCCTACCAGGATACCGATAAAAAGGGAACTGTACACCTCCTTGGTGATCAGCGCCAAAACAATAGCCACCACCGGAGGCAATAATGACCAGATCGTGGCATAAACAGCCGGCTCTGTTGCCGTATCCCCCTCAGCAGCAAATACAGTCACTGACCATATGAGGGTCAGGATCAGGATCAGACCTGTTCCAAATAATCTTTTTCTGTTTTTCATAATTTTATCCTTTCTTGTATTTATTATCCTGCAAGCCCCTGCAGAATCCCTTTAAAAAGAAAACCATGGGCTTTTCCAAAATGGATACGCTCATGGTCTGTATAAATTCTTTTCCTTAGCTTTTGTCCTGCCGTGACATAAGTTCAGAGAAAGAAACGGATAGCGCTCCACTTTTCGTGACAGAATACGATATCTTCTACCGCATTCCAGGAAGAACTCCCGGGCGGATATTCTTCCTTCGGCAGTTTCCCCTTTCGTCTCCTGCGGCTGTCCCCGCCCTGTGCAGAAGCCTACTCCTGAAACCTGCGCCTCTATCGTCTCTCCGGTTTTACCCGGATTTGATTTTCTTTTCTGTTATCATACCATTATTTTTTCCCTATGCCAATATAAAGTTACAATTCAGCCATAAAAGTGAAACGCTGCAATATAAAAATGGCAAAATCAGAAAATCATTTACAAATGGTTTTTAAAACTATATAATAAAGAGCAGAGGTGATAAAATGACAATAGACACAAAAGACATATTAAACAGCATACTGTCCAGTATCTCCCGGATCGATTACATTAAGCCGGAAGAAATTCCCGGTATTGATTTATATATGGATCAGGTAACAACCTTTATGGAAGAACATCTCCGCTCTTCCAAACGGCACAGCGAGGATAAGATCCTGACAAAAACTATGATCAACAACTATGCCAAGAACGACCTGCTTCCACCTCCGGTAAAGAAAAAGTACTCCAAAGAACATATGCTGATGCTGGTATTTATCTACTATTTTAAGAGTATCCTGTCTATCAGCGATATCCAGAAGCTTCTGGAGCCCATTACTCAAAAATATTTTCCCGGAGAAGGCAGCATAGATCTTACTGCACTTTACGAAGAGATCATGAAACTGGAGCTGGAACAGATCGAGCCCCTTGCAAAAGATGTGACCAGAAAATTTTCCCTGGCTAATGATTCCTTCCAAAATGTATCTGAAGAGGAAAAAGATTTTCTCCACAAATTTGCTTTCATCTGTATGTTGAGTTTTGATGTATATGTAAAAAAACAGGTGATCGAAAATCTCATTGATCAGATGTCCCGGGAGGAGAAAAAGGAATAAATTTTCTCACAGAATTCTTTTCTGATTTTACAAAAAACGCCCTATGATCTGCCAATGGCAGGAATCCGGCAGATTCCCGCCCGGCTCATAGGGCGTACTCTTTTATTACTGCGTTTGTTACTTCCTTAATAAATTTTATGAGTCCTTGGAAATTCTCTCAAATACCATGTCATAGCCATCATTTCCATAGTTTAAGCTTCTGTTTACACGGCTGATGGTAGCGGTAGAAGCCCCCGTCTTCTCTGATATTTCCAGATAAGTCTTCTTCTCCTTTAACATCTTAGCCACTTCAAATCGCTGAGACAAAGACAAAATCTCATTTACTGTGCATACATCCTCAAAAAACTGATAACACTCTTCTCTGTTCTTCAGACTGAGTACTGCGTCAAACAGTGAATCCACTGCTTCTGTATGAATCTTTTTGCTCATATCACATATCTCCTTATATCTATTTCGCACCCGTGACATAAAACAACTGTTAAAATTTATCAGAATGGTTTAGCACTCTGTCTCATTAACGCTTTAACAGTTATATCTCCTATCACTTTCATATATATTAGCACAGTAAATTTTTAAAGTAAAGAACAGACTTTGCCTTTTTCGTCATTATTTATAAAAATTCTATAAAATTTTATCCTTATTGACATATTTCTTAAAAACTTCCACACTTCTGTTCACCACCAGTTCTTCCGGGAACTGGAGCTCCTCCAGGATTTTCTGGACATACTGGTGGCTTCCTACCAGTGAATCCATATGGGCATCGCTGTCCACGATCACAGGCACCTGATATTCCATGCATAATTTCAGCATAGTCCGGATGTTTTCTTCTCCTCCCTGTCTGCCGCACCGGGAATCCAGAGAATTATTATTTACTTCCAGCAGGACTCTGTGCTCCTTTGCGCACTGTACCAGGGCAAGATAGTCTACTTCATACCTGGCATCATCCGGATGCCCGATAATATGCAGATATGGATTTTTCATAATCTCCAGATAAGCACTGGTATTTTCTTCCCTGGTTCCCGGCTTGATGCAGGGAATGTGCATGCTGGCTATCACAATGTCCATTTTCTCCAGGGTCTTCTCGCCCATATCTACATGGCCTTCATAGTCCATGATGTTCAGTTCGGTTCCCATATAAAGCTCTACCCCGTACATACTCCGGTCAACCATTTTCAGATTTTCAAAGTAAAAAAGCTGGCAGGTCCCCGGCATTTTCATGGAATGCTCCGTAATACCCAAAAGTTCCAGGCCTTTTTCAGAGGCGGCTTTTGCCATTTCCCGGATGGTGCTGTAGGCATGTCCGCTGGCGATGGTATGGGTATGAGCGTCTAAAACGTACTTCATATTTGTTCTCCTTCTTGTTCATCAGGCAGTTTTTTCCTTCTGATGAAACATTTTTATTAGCCTTCCTCATCTCGGCTTCACAGCTATTTTAATACATTTTCTCCATCGCCACAAGAAGCCAAATGCAAAGGCCGTTACCCGGCAAATGTCCGCCCATGCAAGCATAGCGGCCGCTTCCCGGGCTTATCGAACAAAAAGCAGCAGAACTGTTTCTCCTGAAAGAATACAGTTCTGCTGCTTCTCGCTATCTGTATCAGATGATCTCGTTAAACAGTTCTTTGACTGCAGGATAGATCTTTACAAATTTCTGGTATCTCTCCTCGTATTTTGCAGCCAGTTCCGGTTCCGGTTCCACGGTATCAATAACTTTTACGATCTTGGCTGCCGCTTCTTCTACGGAAGCAAATTCGCCGTTTGCTACTGCCGCCAGCATAGCGCCGCCCAGGGCAGGACCTTCTTCAGATTCGATCACATCTACCTTAATATTCAGGATATTAGCGATCATCTTTTTCCACAGAGGGCTCTTAGCTCCGCCGCCGCAGATCTTGGTCCGCTCAATCTGGATTCCCAGAGACTTGGCAACCTCAAAGGAATCACGGATAGCAAAGGCCACGCCTTCCAGGACCGCCTGGGTCATATCTGCTCTTGTGCTGTCCATGGTCAGACCGATAAAGGTTCCCCTTGCATTAGGATTGTTGTGAGGAGAACGTTCTCCCATGAGATAAGGCAGGAAGAACACATTGTTCTCTCCCAGCTTTTCAATTTTAGCCTGTTCTCCGCTGTAATCCTTTGTTCCGATGATATCGTCCATCCACCATTTATTACAGGAAGCTGCGCTTAACATACAGCCCATCAGGTGATAATGGCCGTCTGCGTGGGCAAAAGCATGAAGGGCATTATGAGGATCTACCCCGAATTCCCTGCTGGAAATAAAGATGGTTCCGCTGGTTCCCAGGGAAATGTTGCACATTCCATCTCCAACAGTTCCGGTTCCCACTGCTGCAGCCGCATTATCTCCGGCTCCTGCCACAATCTTGCAGCTCTCCGGAATTCCCAGTTCTTTCGCAAGTTCCGGTTTCAGTGTTCCTACCGTTTCATAGCTTTCAAAAAGCTTTGGCATCTGCTCTTGGGTGACTCCGCAGATCTCCAGCATTTCCTTAGACCAGCAGCGGTTCTTTACATCCAGAAGCAGCATTCCGGAAGCATCGGACATATCACAGCTGTGTGTTCCGGATAACTTGTAAGCCAGATAGTCTTTTGGCAGCATGATCTTTTTGATCCGTTTAAAATTCTCTGGCTCGTTTTCTTTTACCCAGAGAATCTTGGGTGCAGTAAAGCCTGCAAAAGCAATATTGGCGGTATACTGGGACAGTTTCTCTTTGCCGATGACATTATTTAAATAATCAGTCTCTTTCCCTGTTCTTCCGTCATTCCAGAGGATAGCCGGACGGATGACCTGGTCATTTTCATCCAGGATCACCAGACCGTGCATCTGGCCGCCAAAGCTGATTCCGGCCACCTGGTTTTTATCACACTCTGCTGTAAGCTCCTTGATTCCTTCCAGACTCTGCTCCCACCAGTCTTCCGGATTCTGCTCAGACCAGCCCGGGTGGGGGAACGAGATGGGATACTCTCTGGAAACGATCTTCTGGATCTTGCCTTCTCCGTCCATCAGCAGCAGCTTAACGGCAGAAGTTCCTAAATCTACACCAATATATAACATGTTTTCTCTCCTTTACTAAACAGGACTGCCGCAAAAACGGCAGCCCCTGTGATTCCTGTCAGCTTTTATGCAAATGGATTTTCTGTAGGATACAGAACGCCCTTTGGCTGATTGTAGTTAATTTCTTCTACCTCTACGCCGATATATTTGAATACTTCATATAATGCTTTTCCGTAGTGTCCGAAAGCAACGGCTCCGTGATGTGGATAATTCTTTTCCACCAGTACGTGGCGGTAGAAACGTCCCATCTCAGGAATGGCAAAGATACCGATTCCTCCAAAACTCTGTGTTGCCACAGGAAGTACCTCACCGTGAGCAATGTAAGCCCGAAGCTTGCAGTCAGAGGTGCTCTGGAGACGGTAGAAAGTAACGTCACCTGGAATAATATCTCCTTCCAGAGTTCCCTGTGTAACTTCTTCCGGAAGATTTCTTGCCATGATCATCTGATATTTCATAGTGCAGGAAGTCAGTTTTCCGGAAGTTGTATTTCCGCAGTG
>DXIQ01000066.1 GCA_019112785.1 Candidatus Blautia stercorigallinarum | reverse complement strand
GAAAGAGCCTTTGAAGTATACCGGAAGATCTGTCCTGCTTTCCTGGAGGATATCAGCGAGATCCACCGGACAGAACCCTATGTATACTCTCAGATGGTAGCGGGAAAGGATGCTCCTAATTTCGGCGAGGCTAAGAACAGCTGGCTTACCGGTACCGCGGCCTGGACTTTTGTAAATATTTCCCAGTATATTCTCGGGATACAGCCTACTCTCCAGGGGCTGAAAATAGATCCCTGCATACCGGCGGATTTCGGAGATTTCACAGTGACCAGAAAATACCGGGGAGTGACCTATCATATCCAGGTTTCCAACCCTGCACATGTAGAAAAAGGCATAGCTTCCATGACTGTAGACGGTACCCCTGTGGAAGGCAGTCTGATCCCCTTCTCCGCCGAAAAAGACCAGGTAGAAGTCAAAGTGATCATGGGATAAAAGTTTAAATTCATAGAGGAGGTATAACAAATGATCAAACAAAATCTGAATACTGACTGGACCCTGAGAAGGGCAGACTCTCAGGAGTCCTTCCCTGCTTCCGTCCCCACCAGCGTCTATACGGTGCTGGCCGCCAACAAAAAAATACCGGAGCCTTACTGGAAAGGAAATGAAGATCTTGTCCGTGATGAGATTGACCATGACTTTATTTACACCCGGGAATTCAATGCGGATCCCGGACTTTTGGACCAGGATCAGGTACTTCTCCGCTTTGATGGCATCGATACGATAGCCGACATTTATTTAAACGGTACTCTGCTGGGGCAAACCTTTAATATGCACCGTACCTGGGAATTTTCCGTAAGTGGCATATTGAGATCAGAAGGAAACAAGCTGGAAGCAGTGTTACACTCTCCCCTGAAAGCTGCTGCTGATGCTTTTGCCAAATGCCCTACCAGGGGAAGCGAAGACGCCTGGGACGGATTCAGCCATATCCGAAAAGCCCACTATATGTACGGCTGGGACTGGGGCGCTCATCTGCCGGATGCCGGTATCTTCCGTGATGTGACTCTTCTCGGCATCCGGAAAGCCCGTATTGACTCCGTATATATCACCCAGGAACACCAGGAAGGCAAGGTAACTCTTCACTTTGCTCCTACCTTTTACAGCGCAAAAGAATGGACAAAAGAGCAGACCCTTCAGGAGCTTTCCTCTGAAGAAGAAGCCTCTTCCTATGTTTATCAGGTACACATAACAGATCCTGAGGGTGGTTCTTTTACTTTAGAAAACAGCCCGGAGTCTGCAGAAATTTCCGATCCCCGGCTGTGGTGGCCCAATGGCTTGGGAGAACAGCCTTTATACCAGGTTACTGTAGATCTTCTTTACAAAGGAGAGGTCATTGACAGCTGGAGCCGCAGGATCGGCCTGCGCACCATGACTATGTCTGTGGAAAAAGACCAGTGGGGAGAATCCTTCGCTCATATGGTAAACGGAGTAAAGTACTTTGCCATGGGAGGAGACTACATTCCCGAGGAGCACCTTCTTGGAAGGATCAGCTCCCAGAAGCGCCGCCGGCTCCTGGAGGACGCCAAACTGGCCAATTTCAACAGTATCCGTGTATGGGGCGGAGGGTACTATCCTGACGATGAGTTTTATGACCTCTGCGATGAGCTGGGTCTGGTAGTCTGGGAGGACTTCATGTTCGCCTGCTCTGTCTATGAGCTGACAACCGAATTTGAAGATAATATTACCCACGAGTTTATCGATAATATCAAACGTCTCCGTCATCATGCCAGCCTCGGCCTGTGGTGCGGAAATAACGAAATGGAATCTTTTGTTAAAGATGGAGAATGGGTTTCCAAGCCTTCAGAAGTCCGGGATTATCTGTTCATGTATGAAAGGATCATCCCCAAAGTTCTCCGGAAATATGATCCTGTGACCTTCTACTGGCCCTCCAGTCCATCTTCAGGAGGATCCTTTGACGAGCCTCAGGATCCAAACCGGGGCGATGTACATTTCTGGCAGGTATGGCATGGAAATAAACCTTTCTCCGAATACCGGAAATATGGTTTCCGTTATCTTTCCGAATTCGGCTTCCAGGCCTTTCCTTCTGTGAAAACCGTGGAAGAAGGGATCAGTGATGATCCTCAGGACTGGAATATTTTCTCCTATGTCATGGAAAAACATCAGAGAAACAATGCCGCTAACGGAAAGATCATGAATTATCTCCAGCAGACATATAAGTATCCCTATGATTTTTCCTCTCTGGTATATGCCTCTCAGCTCCTTCAGGCTGATGGTATCCGCTACGGCGTGGAACATTTCCGCAGAAACCGGGGAAGGTGTATGGGAGCCGTTTACTGGCAGTTAAATGACTGCTGGCCGGTGACCTCCTGGTCCTCCATTGATTATTACGGAAGGTGGAAAGCTCTCCACTATTATGCAAAACGTTTCTTTGCTCCGGTGATGATCTCCTGCGAGGAGCAGAACTGGATGACTGCCTCTGCGGATATGAACCGTCAGCACTTTGAATTTGAAAAATCTATCCGTTTAAACGTAGCCAACGAGACTATGGAAGAAAAACATCTTACCGTAAGATGGGCTCTGCGAAAAGCAGACGCTTCTGTGATCCGGGAGGAATCTCAGGAGATCACGGTAGCCCCTCTCTCTGCTTACTGGCTGGATAAGGTGCTCCTTCCAGATGCAGACCTCTTTGATGAGTATGTCAGCTATCAGGTGGAAGAAAAGGGAGAAGTCCTTTCTTCCGGGACCGTGATCTTCTCCTATCCGAAATACTTCCGTTATGTGGATCCCCGGCTTCAGGTAGAAGTGGATGGCAACGAACTGGTGGTAAAGGCTTCCGGTTATGCCAAGAGTGTAGAAATCCTCAATGAAAAGGAAGACCTGATCCTGGAGGATAACTACTTTGATATGAACGGCGGCGAGAGAAGAGTGAAGATCTTAAGAGGAAAACCTGTTGGACTTAAAGTGCGCAGCGTGTATAATATTGGAAGAAACTAGTAAGTCAAAGACCCCGATGCAAGCATACGGGGCATCAAACTAGCAACGATGCAAGCATCGGAGTATTAGACCCTCGCGGCAGTCGCATCAGGGTTTCCTTTTGCAATATGGATTCAGATCAAGGGAGGCAGAAAAATGTCAGCAGTCAGTGATTTTGTGCGAAAAAGTTTTAAAGAGGGGGATGATATCCGTGACGCAGGACTTACCACCCCGGAGGATGTTGTCCGATATGATGATATTCTCTATGGAACAGACCCTAAATGGCAGGTTCTGGACCTTTACCGTCCCAAAAACAAGGAGGGAGAAAAACTTCCTGTGATCGTCAGCATTCACGGCGGCGGCTGGGTATACGGAGATAAAGAACGGTATCAGTACTACTGTATGAGCCTGGCCGAGAGAGGATTTGCCGTTGTAAACTTTACCTACCGTCTTGCGCCGGAATTTAAATATCCGGCTCCTCTGGAGGATACCAACCTGGTCTTTTCCTGGGTACTGGAACATGAAGCTGAATATAACCTGGACACCCGCCACATTTTCGCTGTAGGAGATTCTGCAGGCGGGAATATCCTTGGACTTTACTGTGCCATCTGTACCAATCCGGAATATGCCGGTCACTATTCCTTCCAGGTTCCCCAGGGCTTTGTGCCTCAGGCTGTGGCTCTTAACTGCGGAGATTATGTGGTGGAGGCCGCCCATCCCTCTCCGGATAATCATACTCTGGAACTTATGGCAGATTACCTTCCCGGCAAAGGTACCAAAGAAGAAATGGCCCTTATGAATGTAACCGCCCATGTCACAGAAAAATTTCCTCCGGTCTTCCTTATGACCGCTTCCGGAGATTTTCTTAAGGAGCAGGCACTGCTCATGGCCTCAGCCCTTACCAGGCATAACGTGCCCTTCCTCTACCGTTTTTACGGAGACAGTCAGAATCTCCTGCCCCATGTATTCCACTGCGATATGCGCTCTGAAGATGGAAAACAGTGTAACCAGGATGAATGTGACTATTTCCTGAAGTTTTGCAAATAAGCAAAATAACCAAAGTGAATTTTGGAAGTCTATATAAAGACAAAGATCCCCGCAGAGGTCTCCCGTTTGTATAATTCAAAGACCCCTGCGGGGAATATTTCTCTGTCTATAAAATTCTTATCGGTTATCTGCCGCTGCCTGAAGTTTTACGATCAGCTCCTGGATCTCTTCTGTGCTCATTCCCGTAAAGCTTCTCATGGAACGGAGAGGAGAGTTCTCCATCATCTTCAGGGACATTTCTTTGCTGATGGCCTCGGAAGCTGCACTTTCTTCTTCCTCATCGGAGGAACCACCCATATGCTGGATAAGGCTGTCTGTCATTCCTTCGATCACAGCTTTTGTCCTTGGATTTTCCAGCAGTTCTCCGATGGTTGTATTCATATGTACATGAAGAGGCAGTTCTGTAGTACCCTCTACATATACGGTTTTCTTTAACCGGATATCTCTGGAAGAAGCGGCCGCCAGGATCTCATATTCTCCGGAAGCTGCATACCAGTCATGGATCTGGGTATTGTACCAGGCAAAGCTTCTCTTATCCAGTTCCATTTCCACAGTCTTCTCTTCCTGCGGCTGCAGCTCTACCTTCACGAAGTTTTTCAGCTCTTTTACAGGACGGCTGGCGAATCCGGTCTTGTCAGCCACATAAAGCTGCACCACTTCTTTTCCGGCTCTGTCTCCTGTGTTCTTCACCTTCAGAGTTACCTTTAAGGTATCGGTATCTTTGATCCTGTCTGCGGAAAGCTGAAGATCGCTGTACTCAAATGTAGTATAGCTCAGTCCATATCCGAAAGGATAGCGCACAGGCATTTCCTTGGTGTCGTAATACCGGTATCCTACAAATACACCTTCTTTGTATTCTACTGTCTGCCCGTCTCCCGGGAAGTTCAGATAGGAAGGATTGTCGGAAAGCTTGTAAGGAATGGTTTCTGCCAGTTTTCCGCTGGGATTCACTTTTCCGAAAAGTACATCCACTTCCGCCTGTCCTACGGCCTGTCCGCCCAGATAAGCCTCCAGGATTCCTTTTACCTGGTCTGCCCAGGGCATTTCTACAGGGGAACCATTGTGAAGGACTACCACTACATTTTCCTGTACCTTTGCGATCTCAGAGATCAGGGTGTTCTGGCACTGAGGCATTCTCATATGGCTTCTGTCATATCCTTCTGACTCAAAGGCATCCGGAAGTCCTGCAAAGATCACGGCCACATCTGCCTCTTTTGCTGTCTGGACTGCCTGATCCAGCATAGCCTGATCAACTACGTCTTCTTTCACATCATAGCCCTGGGCATAAGTAACCTGAGCCACGTCTTTTACAGCTTCCAGAGCACTGGTGATCTTAAAGGAATTGATGTGTGAGCTTCCGCCTCCCTGGAATCTGGGAGATTCCGCGAATTTTCCGATAAATGCGATCTTCTTTCCCTTAGCAGAAAGAGGAAGAATCCCTTCATTTTTCAGTAGCACCATAGACTCTGCCTCTATCTTTGCAGCCAGCTTATGATCTTCTTCCTTGTCAAATTTACCTTCCTGGCGGTTATCCGCAAACTTGAAGACAATGTTCAGGATCCTTTCCACCGCTCTGTCCAGAACTGTCTCCTCCAGTTCTCCGCTTTTTACCGCTTCCACGATCTCTTTGTCTGTATGTCCGCCGCTTCCCGGCATTTCCAGTTCCAGACCTGCCTTTAAGCCTTTCACACGGTCGTTGACTGCGCCCCAGTCGGACATTACATATCCTTCAAATCCCCACTCATCTCTCAGGACTTCTGTGAGAAGCCAGTGGTTCTCGGAAGCAAATTCTCCGTTGATCCGGTTATAGGAACACATAACAGTATCCGGTTTTCCTTCTTTGATAGCAGTTTCAAAAGCAGCCAGATAGATTTCTCTTAAAGTTCTTTCATCTACCTCTGAAGAACAGGACATTCTTCTGTGTTCCTGATTGTTTGCCGCGAAATGCTTAATGGAAGTTCCCACATTTTTGGACTGTACCCCTTTGATGTGAGAGGCAGCCATCTGAGAAGCCAGATAGGGATCTTCTGAAAAATACTCAAAATTTCTTCCGCAGAGAGGGGAACGCTTAATATTCACAGCAGGCCCCAGGATCACAGAAAGATCCTCTGCCTGACATTCATCTCCGATCCTCTCTCCCATTTCCTCCAGCAAGTCTCTGTCAAATGAGCATGCTGTGGCACAGGCTGTAGGGAAGCACACTGCTTTAATACTTTCATTCAGGCCCAGGTGATCGGCCTCTGCCGCCTGTTTTCTGAGTCCGTGAGGTCCGTCGCTGACCATAACTTCCGGGATACCCAGTCTTTCTACCCCTTTTAAATGCCAGAAGTCCTTTCCGGAGCACATACCGGCCTTTTCTTCCAGGGTCATTTCCTTAACAATCGCTTTTACGTCACGTTTCATTTTATCGCTCCTTTGCAATCTCTTTATGGCTTAAACCTATCACAAATCCTATAGAAAAAATATCACTTTTCTGCTGTTTTTATTATTTAAATGCTGCCATTTTTCAAGTATAATAAAAGTTATCAGGAGGAAGATCTATGAGTATTTTTGAAAAGGATAATTTTGATTTTTTAGATAAGAAAACAAGACAGATCCTGCTGGCCTCCAGAGAATCTTTTGTGCCTCATACTCCCTACCGCTATGAAAAAGATATGCTGGAGGCTGTGCGCCTGGGGGATCTGGCCCTGGCCCGCAAGTGCGTGGAAATCCTGGATAAAACCGGACAGGCGGGAAAACTCAGTTCCAACCCTCTCCGCCAGGCCCAGATCATTTTTATTTCCTACATCACCCAGATCACCAGAGCCGCTATGGACGGAGGTGTGGAAGAAGATCTGGCTTACGCCATGAGCGACAGCTACATCCAGACATCTGAAAAATGCACTGCCCTTTCTCAGATAGACGGACTGCGGGCACGGGCGCTGAGGGATTTCGTCAGCGCAGTAAAACATAAAAAGGAGTCTCCCCCTTATTCCAAGGCAGTCCGCAGAGCCATCGGCTATATCCGCAGCCATATTAAGGAAAAGATCTCCCTCTCCCAGCTGGCTGATGCCTCCGGGCTGAGCAGCGGAAGATTCTCCCATCTCTTCCGGGAGGAAACAGGAATGACTCCTTTGGCCTATGTAAAGAAAGAACGACTGGAAACAGCCAGGTCCATGCTGGTTTACACCGATCATCCTATTTCCGAGATCAGCGCGGCTTTGTGCTTTTCCAGTGAAAGCCATTTTATCCAGGCGTTCCGGGAATATACAGGAAAGACTCCCGGCAGATACCGGAAGTTTCAAGATTGATGAGCCTATGGATTAAAAAGGATTTTCTATTTTCTCCAGAGCCCCTTTCATTTTCTCCTGTTCTTCCCGGGAAAGGTCTGTATTTCCCAGAACTTCCCGAAGAGTGCGGTTATCCGCCATGAGGAAGAATCCTTCCATGCCTTCTCTTCTGGTGATCTCTCCGGCGGCGGGACCTATGCTGTCTGCTACCTGCTGCCGGTTCTCTTCCAGCCACTTCAGGAAAGGTCCCATAACCTCAGCGGCGTTTTGACAGCGGCGCAGATATCCCAGAGTACATTCCAGAGAAAG
>DXIQ01000065.1 GCA_019112785.1 Candidatus Blautia stercorigallinarum | reverse complement strand
CCTGCCGGACCGTCTGCCATGATCATGGAAGGAAGCCCATATTTTTCTTCCAGGGCCCGGGTAGTTTCTCCTGCAGAGCCCGGCACTCTGGTTCCCGCAGATCCCAGGTTGCTGGCTCCCCAGGTAATGTTTCCATACAAAAGAGGGAGCAGATCTTCCACTGGATGATCCTGGTCCGGCGGCGCCACATAAATTTTCTTCTCTTCCTTCATGGGCATAAACCGGTAGGAAGGAACAACATCACTTTTCTCTTCTTTCCATAGATCCATTTCGTCGCCACTGGCTGCAGAAGGCTGTAAATCGGAAAAGTCCCTCTGTTTCGGGCAGACTCTGTGGGTATTCTCAATGACTCTTGTCTCAGACACAGTAATCTTGGCTGCCAATATAAGGGAAGCCCCGCTGTTTCCTATCCAAAGTCCGTAACTTCCTTTGTCAATGCTCCACTGATGGGATTCTTCCCTAAAGCTGGCCAGCTCCTTCTGTTCTATCCGGATCTTGATCTCCTGCTCCTGCCCCGGTTGAAGAAGTCCGGTCTTTGCAAAACCTGCCAGTCTTTTGTATTCTTTCCCTTCCCCGTTCTGAGGCGCTGTGATATAAACCTGCACCACTTCTCTTCCGCTGTAGCATTCTCCGGTATTCTTTACAGAAACGGTCAGCTCTATGTTTTTTTCTCCGATTTCCAGACCTCGAAATCCTATGGAAAAAGAAGTATAGGACAGTCCATATCCAAAAGGAAACAAGGGCCGTACAGAAAAGGTATCAAAATACCGGTAACCTATGTAAATGCCTTCTTTGTATTCATCTTTTTCCAGATCTCCATTCAGATAGCCGAAAGTCCGGGCTGAGGGATAGTCTTCATATCTTCTCGCCCAGGTTGATGTCAGCTTGCCTTCCGGCACCGCCTTACCCAAAAGGATATCTGCAACTGCATAGCCCCCTTCCTGTCCCAGCTGGGAAATATACAAAACAGCCTGGATATTTTCTGCTTTCTCCAGAATATCCGTCAGTTCCACAGGCCCTCCGGAATTCAGGATCAGAATTACGGGAACCTGTTTTTCATGAAGATAAAGAAGGTCGCCTTCCTCATTCTGGCTCAGGTAATAGTCCCCTTTTTCCCTGCGCCGGTCCTTCCCTTCTCCGGAAATACGGCTGATCACATAGATCACTGCTTTGGCTCCCTGGAAGTCCTTATCAGATATCCTGCGTCCTTCCGGCATTACAAATGGATTTTCTGCATAAGCATCAAAAGGGTTTTCTACCTTTTTTGCATTTTCCAGGACTTTTTCTTTCCAGGTAAGTCTTGCATTTTCATAGCGGTTATGATAATCCCGGATCCAGTCTGTACTAATGATAGTCACCCCGGCCTCTTCCAGGGCCCTGAAAATAGAAATATTTTCCCGGTTGTTCACATCTCCGGAGCCGGTTCCCCCTTTTACCGTCTTTTCTCCTCCTCTTCCAAGAAGAGCTACCGGCAAAGAAGGGGATAAAGGAAGGATTCCCTGATTTTTCAGAAGAACAATTCCTTTTTCCGCAGCTTTTCTCGCCAACATCCGGTGTTTCTTTTCTCTCTTTGAAGGCTTATAATCCATGGTTCCGCTGTGTATCCAATTTCCTGCTGTCATAGTTTTCCTCTCTCTTTTGGTAATAGTAATAGAAGAAAAACGCCATAGTTTTCCTGATACAGCATAAGGGGAATGTCCTATGGCGTTTTTCATATATTTTTAATTCTTTATCCTTTTACACCGCCTAAGGTTACACCTTCGATAATGTATTTGGATAAGATCAGATATACAAGAATGATCGGAACGATAGCCACTGTGATCATCATGTATATTTTTCCCATATCAAAGTTCATGTAGTCCGCTCCACGAAGGGTTGCGATCAAAATAGGAACTGTCATTTTGTCCTTTGACTGGATAACCAATGCGGGAACGAAGTAATTATTCCAGGATCCCACAAAAGTAAAAATCGCCTGAACGGCAATAGCCGGTTTCATGATCGGAAGGACGATCTTATTAAAAGTTTTGAATTCTCCGGAACCGTCGATTCTTGCCGCTTCCACCAGCGAAAGAGGCAGGGAAGATTCCAGATAGCTGTACATAAAATAGAATACTGACGGTGAGGCAATGGAAGGTATGATTAACGGGAGAAGAGAGTCATACATTCCCATATTTGTGATCAACCGCAGAAATCCCATAGCTGTTACCTGGGTAGGCATTACCAGAATCGCCATAATAAAGGTAAAAGCGGCTTTCTTCATCTTAAAGTCATAGGCATAAAGTCCATATGCCGTCAATGAAGAAAAATATGTACATAAAGCCGCTGAGCAGGCGGAGACTACCAGGCTGTTGATAATTCCCTGAAACATAGGGAATGTACCGTCATTAGCAACATTTTTTAGATTTTCCAGGAAATATTTTCCCGGCAGTGCCGAAAATCCTCTCTGAAGCTCAGCATGAGAACGGGTAGCATTGACGATCAGGATGTAGAAGAAAAACAGGCACAAAAATGAAAGTGCAATAAGAATTACATGGACAAAAATGCTCCATGCTCTCTGTGCTGCTTTTGATTTCATAACTTATCTCCTCCTTCTCGCTTCTCTTGCTTTTCTCTTTGCGGCAGCTTTCGATCCGTCCGGATCTGAATCATTGGTCATCCTATATACGATAAAGCACAAAATACCGCTGATGATAAACAGGTATACAGACAGGGCACCTGCCATACCATAGTTTTTGCTCTTTAAGTGGCTGTTCAGGAACATGATCAATGTCATAGATGTTCTGTCCGGATTTCCCTGTCCGTTAGTCAGGATCTGAGGTACATCAAACATCTGCAGACCGCCAATGATAGAAGTGATCAATGTGTAAGCCAGGATCGGCCTGATCAGAGGCAGAGTGATATAGAAAAATCTTTTCAGACCGCCGCAGCCATCCAGTTCTGAGGCTTCAAAAATATCCGGACTGATTCCCATGATAGCCGCCATAAGCATAATGGTGGTATTTCCGAACCACATAAGGAAGTTCATCAATCCGATCAAAGATCTGGTCCCAAAAACCGATCCCATAAAATCAATAGGTTCTTTGATCCATCCCAATGAGGTTAAAATAGAATTGATCGGTCCGTTAGTGGAAAACATGGCAAAGAACAGCATGGCAAAAGCTGAGGCCATGATCAGGTTGGGAAGGTAAATAATTACCTTAAAGGCCTGTTTTCCATGGATTTTCAGACGGATATCTGTAAACCAGCTGGCAAGAAGAAGGGCAATAACGATCTGGGGAATAAATCCGATCACCCACAGGATCAAGGTATTTCCTCCATATTTAAACATATCAGATTTCAGAAGGCTGATATAATTCTCCAGGCCTATGAAATTCGGCCCCACTTCTTTGATTCCTGAACGATAGTATTCAAAGAAACTGTACCGGATGGTATCTACCAGCGGAATCAGAGAAAAAATCAAAAAGCAGACGAAAAACGGAAGAATAAAAAGATATCCCCATTTTGCATAGCTGATGCTTTTACTCTTTTTTTTCATAAAACATCGTTCCTTTCTGTCAGAAGGCTGCCGCACCTTCTGTACGGCAGCACTTTACCCTTTATTCCGGCCACTGTATTTCTGTAATATCCGGGTAACGTTCTTTAATTGCAGTTTCAAAGTTTTCTTTTGCCCTCTCGAAGTCAACATTTCCCTGGAAGTAATCGCTGAAAGCATTCTGGATCAGTTCCACACATCCCTGATCGTAAGCAGAAAGAGGAGCAATCTCAATATTTTCTGCTACCGGCACATAATATTTATAAGCATTTTGTCCTCCAAGGAATTCAGAAGAAAAGTTGGCGTCATCTTCTGCCGCTTCAGACATACCGCTCTTTGTGTTGGTGAAATCCAGATAGTCTTTGGAGATCTGCAGGAGATTATCTTTATCTGCTGAGAGCGCCAGGATAATCTCTTTTACATGTTCCGGATTGTCTGTTCCTGTGCAGGCATGGATATAAGAACCGCCCCAGTTATATTCCTGAGGAGGATTGGTAACTGCCCAGGCGCCTGCTTCGCCGTCCCAGTTAGGACTTAAAGTAAAATCAATTCCCCAAGGCGGAAGAAGGAATGCAAAAACTTTAGAAGCGGAACCCATCGCCTTATTCCAGTCGTCATTAAACTGGCCTTTTACCGTCTTATCATAATATCCGGCATCCAGCCATTCCTTGGAGGTTTCCACCCACTCCATGATCTGAGGATCTACTTTAAGAGTTGTTTCACCCTCTGCTACCCAAGGCTGAGAAATACTGTTTCCATAAAGACGGAAAGTATCTGCATAAGAAGAAAAGGTATAGTAGCCTTTTGCCTTTAATTCTTCAGCCGTAGTCTTCAATGTATCCCAGTCCTTTACTTTCTCTCCTACTGCTGCAGGATCATCTGTGCCAAATACATCTTTGGCAATATCTCTGCGGTATACCAGAAGTCCCGGACAGCACTGCCAGGTGGAACCTCTCTGTACCCCGTCCTGGTCAGAAGCTGTTACTTTCGTGAATTCATACTGATCTGCCAGATCTTTCTCCGGATCGATTCCCAGGTCTGTCAGAGGCATTGCCACATCTGCCTCAGCGTCTGTGTACTTATACACATAGTCTGTTTCAGATAAGAAGATGTCCACTTTGTCATCTGCTGCTGCGTCCGCCTGATTCATCAGGGCCTCATCCAGCTTCTGCTGATACACACCGTCCTGGTTTGGGTTTACGATCCAGTGGATTTCCGTTCCATCCTTTAATGTTGTAACGGTTCCGTCTGCGGAAGTCTCTTCTACTTCAGGATAAACTGCCTCTACACGGGTACGGAACTCATCATTCCATGTATAGATGTTAATAACCTTTCCTTCTTCTGTGTTTCCGGATCCTCCCTGTCCTGAATCAGAAGAACCGCCGCAGCCTGCCAGAACACCGGCCGCCATAATGCCTGCCAAAAGCATTGCAACCACTTTCTTTTTCATTACATATAACCTCCTGTTCATTATTCTTTCTGTGAGATGGCCCTCTCATTGAACATGACCAGATTATAGACGCTTTTCATTTTGGGATATATTAAAAATTTCAACAAAATGTCAGATTCATGACCGGTTTTGCAAAAAAACACATTCTATGTCATGATTCTGATATTTTTCTCAGATATCTGATTTTTGTAGAAAATAAATTCTTATATAATTCCCCTAAACAAATCTGAAAAAGGAAGGAGATCGAATGTTGAAACCTTTATATTTCATCGATGACAAAGGCACTTTTACTGTACAGCAGCCGGAAAACATCAGTTATCTGTATTTTCCCCTGGCCTCAGAAGCCGGATTAAAAAGTGCCGTTACTCCCAATCTGGGCGGAGACTCCAAAATAGACCAGGATACCTTTCTTCTGGAACCGGTAAGTGCGGAAAACCTTCATAATAACCGTTCCTGCCGCAATTTCTGGTTTGCAGTAAAGAATTCCGGCGTTTACTCTGCAGCAGGCGTCTCCAGCGAACAGGAGAACCAGAAATTTTCTTCTCTCCAGGATAACAGTGAACTGACTGCCGGCTTTATGTGGCAGTCTGTAAGACGAACTTCCAGATCATTGCAGTTAGAGTCCACCGTTACTTCTTTTATTCCAAAGGACTGTAATGGGGAAATCATGTATGTCACTGTAAAAAATCTTTCCAAAGAAAAGCAAGAGCTGCTTCCCTATGCCGCAATTCCTGTTTACGGACGCAGCGCTGATAATATACGGGATCACCGGCATGTAACCTCTCTTCTCCACCGTATCAGAACCGACGAATCCGGTATTCTTGTATGCCCCACCATGTCCTTTGATGAGCGGGGCCATCAGCCTAATCACAAAATTTATTATGTGAAAGGCTGCAGTGGAAAGGGAGAATTACCTGAAAGTTTTTATCCCACAACAGAGGCTTTCCTGGGCGAAGGCGGCAGTTTCACCCATCCCCGGGCTGTCTATGAAGGGGCCCCCGGCTGTCCCCCATTTACAAGGATCGACGGACGGGAGGCCATGGGCGCTTTCCGTTTCCCCGCATTAATCCTGGATCCCGGAGAAAAGGCCAGCTATATTCTTATGCTTGGCATTGCAGATCAGGAAGAGGAAATAGATCAGCTCTTTGAAAAATGCAATACTGCTGATAAAACAGAAGCTCTCCTGGAAGAAACAAAAGCTTACTGGCAGAAAAAGGTAAATGTGGGCTTCCATACAGGAGACAGGGATTTTGACAATTATATGAAATGGGTATGTTTTCAGCCATTTCTCCGCCGCCTCTTCGGCTGTTCTTTCCTTCCTCACCATGATTATGGAAGAGGGGGCCGGGGATGGCGGGATCTGTGGCAGGACTGCCTCTCTCTTCTGTTAATGGATCCTAAAGACGTAGGAATGATGATTGAGAAAAATTTCTCCGGGGTCCGCATTGACGGCACTAACGCTACCATCATAGGAGCCGGAGACGGAAACTTTATCGCAGACCGAAACGGGATCGCCCGTGTATGGATGGACCATGGTCTCTGGCCGCAGATGACCACCAAGCTTTATATTGATCAGACGGGAGATATCCGGATTCTCACAAGGCAGGTTCCTTATTTTAAAGACGGACAGGCCCGGAGAGGGACCGAGCTGGATACCCTCTGGACAGAAAGCCAGGGAAACCTTCAAATGACCGGCCAGGAACAGATCTACACCGGAAGTATCCTGGAGCATCTGCTGATCCAGCAGCTCACCGCTTTTTATGAGGTGGGAGAACACAATATCTGCCGGCTCCGGGGAGCAGACTGGAATGACGCCTTAGACATGGCATCAGAAAGAGGAGAAAGTGTAGCTTTCACCTGTGCCTATGCTGGGAATCTCCGGGAACTGGCTGAGCTGATCCGTGCTTTAGCAGACACCGGATCTGTCAAAACCACAGACCTGTTGGAAGAGCTGGAAGTTTTACTTAAGGATGATAAAGAACTTTACGATAATATCAGCGAGAAGCAGCAGGTCCTGGCCCGCTTTACTTCCCTGTGCCGCCATCATGTCAGCGGCAGACGAAAAACATTTTCTCTCCTGTCTCTTGCTGAAAATCTTGAGCACAAAGCCCAATGGCTGTCCGGGCACATCCGGAAACAGGAATGGATCCAGGCCGGCCAGGGAGAAGGCTGGTTCAACAGTTACTATGACAATCACGGCCAGGCTGTAGAAGGTATCCTGGAAGACCAGGTACGAATGATGCTTACAGGGCAGGTTTTCGCCATTATGGGAAAAGTAGCCGAGGACCCTCAGATCAGAAGCATTATAAAAAGCGCCGATCATTACTTATATGAAAAGGAAATCGGAGGATACCGGCTGAATACATATTTCCATGAATTAAAATTTGACCTTGGCCGGATGTTTGGATTTGCCTATGGGGAAAAGGAAAACGGAGCTGTATTCTCTCATATGGCTGTCATGTATGGAAATGCCTTATATCGCCGTGGCTATGCAAAGGAAGGCTGGAAAGTCCTGAAATCTCTGTCTGATACAGCTCTGGATTTTAACACCAGCCGGATCTATCCTGGGATTCCCGAATATTTCCGTTCAGATGGCCGGGGCATGTACCACTATCTTACAGGAGCCGCCAGCTGGTATATGCTGACCATGGTCACACAGGTCTTCGGCGTCCGGGGAGAAGGCGGGGATCTTATCATCGCTCCCAAACTTCTGGCAGAGCAATTTGACAGCCAGGGAAAAGCTTCCATCCGGATCTCTTTTGCCAATAGAACTTTAGATGTCATCTTCGAGAATGCAGACAGAAAAGACTATGGTAACTATACCCTTGCTTCCGCTGTCTGTGAAGGCAGGGAACTTCCTGTTGTTGATAATTCTTATGGGGTTCTCTCCCAAAAAACACTGGATAGTCTTGGAGATGGGTTGCATTCTGTCACTATAAAACTTATTTAAATAGAAATTGAAAGGCAGGTATTCATAATGAAATACGGATATTTTGATGATAAAAACCGAGAATATGTAATTGAACGGCCGGATACCCCGGCTCCCTGGGTGAATTATCTGGGTTCTCCTGAATATGGAGCTATCATCTCCAACAATGCAGGAGGATACAGTTTCGCCAAATCGGGCGCTAATGGAAGGATCCTCCGATATGTATTCAATAATTTCGATCAGCCGGGACGATACCTCTATATCCGGGATAACCAGTCAAAGGATTACTGGTCTGCTTCCTGGCAGCCGGTAGGAAAAGATCTGGACAGATATGACAGCCAGTGCCGTCATGGTCTGGGCTATACAAAAATGACTGCTTCCTATGCCGGGATCCGTTCCGAAGCTCTCTATTATGTTCCTCTTGGAAAAACCTATGAAGTATGGGGGCTTACAGTGACCAATGAGTCTTCTGAGTCCCGGGAACTTACTTTATCCGGATACGGAGAATTTACCAATCACAGCAATTACGAGCAGGATCAGGTCAATCTTCAGTACTCTCTTTTTATAACCAGGACCCTGTTCCGGAATAATTCCATTATCCAACAGATACACGGAAACCTGGATGCCCAGCCGGAGGACAGGCTTGTAGATGAAAAAAATGTCACAGAACGGTTTTTCGGTCTGGCAGGGGAAAACGTTTCTTCCTACTGCGGAGACAAGGATGTTTTCCTTGGAAAATATCACGGATATGGAAATCCCCAGGGTATAGTGTCCGGAGATCTGGGAAATGTTACCAGTTATAACGAAAACTCCTGCGGCGCTCTCTCCTGCATCGTGACGTTACAGCCGGGAGAATCCAAAACCATCCTCTTTGTCCTGGGAATGGATTCCTCTGAAAAGTGTGCAGAAATTCTGGCTTCCTACAAAAATCCACAGGAACAGATCCTCCAGGAGGTTGAAACGCTGAAAGCAGACTGGAACGGCAGACTGGATCATCTCCAGGTAAAGACTCCGAGTCCTGCCTTTAACACTATGATCAATACCTGGAATGCCTATAACTGCTTCATAACCTTCATCTGGTCCCGGGCTGCCTCTTTCATCTACTGCGGTCTGCGCAACGGATACGGCTACCGTGACACAGTGCAGGATATCCAGGGGATCATCCATCTTTCCCCGGAGATGGCGGCTGAAAAAATACGTTTCATGCTGTCTGCCCAGGTAAACAACGGGGGAGGACTTCCTCTTGTAAAGTTCACCCATAACCCGGGACATGAAGATACTCCTGACGATCCTTCCTATGTACAGGCTACGGGACATCCCGCATACCGGGCAGACGATGCCCTTTGGCTGTTCCCTACAGTCTATAAATATATTTCCGAGACAGGAAATACCGGCTTTCTGGATGAAGTCATCCCCTTTGCCAATAAAGAGGAGGGCAGTGTCTATGAACATCTGAAACGGGCGATCCAGTTCTCCTTGGATCATCTGGGACCTCATGGCATGCCGGCAGGATTGTATGCAGACTGGAATGACTGTCTCCGTCTGGGCGCTCAGGGAGAGTCTTCTTTTGTTGCCCTGCAGTTCTACTATGCACTAACATTAATGAAGAAATTTGCTCTTCATAAAAAAGATGACCAGTATCTCCGTTTTCTGGAAGAGACTCAGAAAAACATGGGAGAAAAGATCCAGGCTCTGTGCTGGGATGAAGACCGCTTTATCCGGGGATATACCGAATCCGGAGACCGGATCGGCGCCGCCGAAGATCCGGAGGCTAACTTCTGGCTGAATCCTCAGAGCTGGGCAGTGATCAGCGGTCTGGCTACCGAAGACCAGGGAGATCTTATCATGGAAAATGTCCATAAACGTCTCAATACCCAATACGGAGCCATCCTTATGGATCCTCCTTATCACGCTCATGCCTTCGACGGCGCTCTGGCAGTTATCTATAATCAGGGTGTAAAAGAAAATGCCGGTATCTTTTCTCAGTCTCAGGGATGGCTGATCCTGGCAGAAGCTCTGAAGGGACACGGAGAACGGGCATTTGAATATTTCCTGGAAAATGCACCTGCTGCTCAGAATGATCAGGCAGAGATCCGCCGTCTGGAGCCTTACTGCTATGGTCAGTTTACAGAAGGCCGGGCCAGCAGCCACTTTGGCCGTTCTCATGTCCACTGGCTCACAGGCACCGCTTCAACGGTAATGGTCGGATGTGTAGAAGGTATTTTAGGACTCCGTCCCGATCTGGAGGGTATCCGGATCTCCCCTTCTGTTCCGAAGGACTGGGATCATTTTGAGATCCGCAAAGATTTCCGTGGAAGGAAACTGCATAT
>DXIQ01000064.1 GCA_019112785.1 Candidatus Blautia stercorigallinarum | reverse complement strand
CCAGCCTTCCAAGCTGGATATGTGGGTTCGATTCCCATCACCCGCTTATGCGCGAGTGGCTCAGTTGGTGGAGCGCGACCTTGCCAAGGTCGAGGCCGCGGGTTCGAGTCCCGTCTCGCGCTTTTTTTATTATCTAAATACTTTTGTGGGCCGTTTCTTATAAGAAACGGCCCACATTATTCTTATTTTATGAAATATGGTCAAAAGAAAAGCAGCGGTTCCATTTCCGCTGCTCTTTTTGTGTCTTACCTGTATCTTGGATCTCTCCGTCTGCCATTTTCCGGCTGGGGCACCGGCACCCTCACCGGCACTCTTTTAGGTTCTTTGATCAGTCCCGGAAACAGATCATTTAAGATCCGTTTTACCTCTTCTCCTACGCTGGTATTTATAAACATATAAAATAACATTTTCATCATAATCACGCCCTCCTGAAATCTTTGTTTTCAAGCTACTGAGTGCATTTTACCAGATTTCTGACAGTTTGTCAGTGACTTTATCACTTATTTTATACTTGTTTATAAATTCTTTAGTAATGTAAAGTCTCTCATACCAGATCATAACCGTATGGGAAGATTTTTGGTTTCTCCATCAGTCTGCACTTTTATTATATAAGCTTATCCAAAACTATGACGAGACATATATACACTTTTCTAACTTTTTCAAAAGGTATATAATAATGGAGGGTTCCGAAATACATATATAACCTTTCAAAAAAGGGACTCTTTGGATACTTAAAAACCCCAAAAACGGGAAAGGAGATATTTATAATGAGAAAAAACTTTGGAAAACAATCCTGGATGTATCCTCTGCCGGTGCTGATCATCGGCACATATAATGAAGACGGCTCTGCCAATGCTATGAACGCTGCCTGGGGAGGGATTTATGATACCAACCAAGTATGTATCTGCCTCAGCGCAGGCCACAAGACCACAGCCAATATTAAAACCCGCCAGGCCTTCACTGTAAGTTTCGCAGACGCTGCTCATGTAAAAGAAGCAGATTATGTAGGAATCGTCTCCGGAAATAAAGAACCTGCCAAACTGGAAAAAGCCGGCCTCCATACTGTAAGAAGTGAATTTGTGGACGCTCCCCTGATCGAGGAATTTCCAATGACCCTGGAGTGTAAGCTGGTTAAGATCACTGAAGACGGAGACATCATCGGAAATATCGTCAACGTCAGCGCAGACGAAAAGATTCTGGATAAAAATGGGAAAATCTCTCCGGCACTGCTCCAGCCCATCACCTTTGACCCGGTGAACAACTCTTATCTGAAGCTGGGAGAAAAGGTTGGAAATGCGTTTAGTGATGGGGCAGAGTTGAAATAGTGAAGGAGAGATCTGTTAAAAATTCTTGGCAATTCCAATATCTTTTGCCGTAGAAAAATCTTCCGAATCCGTTCCAGCAACTCACGCCAATAGTTGCCGCCGCCTATTTTTTTAGGCGCTCATCATCCATTGTGAAACCCTTGATCATATAGTCCTTCAGACGTTCCGTGGCCCATCTGCGGAATTGTGTAGAAATCAAGGATTTTACCCTATAACCGGGAGAAATGATCATATCCAGATTGTAGAAAGGCAGCGCTCTTGTTACCTGCCGTTTCCCCTCCATTCAACCTGTCGGAAATTCCGACAGGTTGAAACCTCAATTTCCCCCTGGCTTTGATCTGGCCTGTTCTTATCTTCCGCTATTTGTTCACACTCCCATCTGATTACATTTTTTATGTTCTAAGAGAACAAAGGATGTACCTTCTTTTCTAATTTTGGCGCTTATATCACATTTATTATATTATGTAGCAATTTTGCATGTAACTCTTCTGGTTGCAATCAGAGTCTTTTTCATCTATCTCTGCGATACCCACCGTAGGCATTTGCCCCCGCCCGCTTTTTAACCTCCTCGAATTCGAGGTGTTTAAAGTCCGAATTATGCAATTGTTCACTACGGCAAGCGATTTTTCCAGTCCGCTGGTATCGCCGACGATCTCCACTGTAATGCCCTTGATCCGGCTTGCCATGTATCACTACCTCCTGAAAATGAATATAGAAAAACCCGGATTACTCCGGGCGGAATCTTTGCATATTTTCTTTTTTCTTCGAATACAATAATCAAAGGACAAAGCCGCCGGATTTGCTAAAAGACATTGACTTTTGAGTGGATCCGTGCTAGACTCTGTCTTAGTGATCAGGTTTCAGATACTCGTGAGGACTGAGACCGGGGGAGGACCTGCGGGCCCTCCTTTTTTTATTTTGAAAACAGGAAGAGGGGAAATCTTTGTCAAAACCGTTTCTTACATACGACCAGCAGCTTGATAAACTGCAGAACGAAAAAAAACTTCAAATTCATGACCGGGCAGCCGCAAAAGAAATCCTAAAAAATATCGGATATTTTTCCTTGATCGGAGGATACAAAACACCGTTCATCAATCCCATGACCCGCATTTACCAGAACAATACTTCTTTTGAGGATATCTATGCCCTGTACCGGTTTGATCTTTCCCTGCGTGAGCTTGTTTTCAAATATTTGTGTGAAATAGAATGTAAAATCCGGCAGCTTGTTTCCTACCATTTTTGCAGTCTCCATGGCGAACAGCAGACCGCATACCTCACTCCTGGGAATTATAATCATACAAAAAAGAATGCTGCTGATATCACCCGCCTGATCCAGATCTTATCCTACCAGGCAAATAAAAATACGGAACATAATTATGTTGTCCACCAACGGAAGGTTTACCATAACGTCCCTCTATGGGTGCTGACCAACACCCTGACTTATGGACAGATTTCCAGGTTTTACGCCTTGCTTCCCTTCCAACTGCAAAGCGGTATCAGCAAAGATTTTCCAGGCGTTAATGAAAAGAACCTGGAACGTTATCTGAAAATTCTTACCCTGTTCCGGAACGTATGCGCACATAACGAGCGTCTTTATTCTTTCCGGACCCAGATTGATTTTCCAGATACAATGCTTCATCAGAAACTGAATATACCAAAAAAAGGGAATCAGTATCTTTCTGGAAAACGGGATCTGTTCGGTCTGGTCATCGCTTTCCGTTACCTGCTCCCCAAACAGGACTTTCTGGAATTTAAACGTACATTAATCGGTATTATCAATAAGTACATAAAAAACAGCGGACAGATCAGCGAATCTTCCCTTTTGGATATAATGGGATTCCCTGCAAACTGGAAAGATATTACCCGCTACCGCATTTAAGACGGCCTCACGATCCAGTAAAAGCACTCAAAACTTGTCAAAATCCTCCTGCGTAGCCACCACCGCATATTTATGCTCATCGTTCCGGCTTTCCACATACATATCATTCACCATTCCGATGGTCAGCAGATCCAGATCCCGGATGGACAGCCCCAGCTGCTTCATATCCTTTTGCTAAATGGTTTCAAAAGAAAAAGCCGGAAAATCCACCTTTGTAAATAAGTTTCCCAGCCTAAAATTTAACTTTTTGGCAAATGAACATTCTGTTTGAGGGGGCTCCGGTCTTTTTAGGGGCAGGTCACAGAGATTTTGACCTCCCCTCCGGGTAGTGAACTTCCTCGTATCTGTCCTCTGCCATCGTTTTGGAATCATGGCAGGATTTACAAAGAGCCTGCCAATTGTCCCGATCCCAGAATAATTTCTGCTCTCCCCGATTGGGAATGATATGATCCACAACCGTTGCCTTCACATAACGACCTTTGGCAAGGCGCCTCACACAAAGGGGATGGGACTGCAGGTAAACAGCCCGTGCTTTCCGCCAACGGCTCCTGTATCCTTTCTCGCTGACGGTCTTCCTATTCACTCCCCAGTCAATGCCACGGATCACACCGTCCTCGTCACCGGCAAGGATCTGCCACTTGATCATGCGGTGCTGCTGCACGGTCAGTTCCCGCTTCTTTTGCTTCAGATACGACAGTGCTGCCTGCACTTTCTCTATTGTTTTTGACCTCATAGTTTAGCATTACGTTGCTTTGCTTGCATGTCTCTGGATTGCCCTGTATACTGTCATCAGTATACAGAAAGAAAAAGGGTTCCAGAGCACCCTCCGTGACAAGTCGTGTACTCTG
>DXIQ01000009.1 GCA_019112785.1 Candidatus Blautia stercorigallinarum | reverse complement strand
GCCAGAGCTCTCATTACAGACTGTTTTGCTACTCTATACTGTTTGGAACGGGCTCCTCTGTAGCCCTTAGCCATTTTTAATACTCTGTTATGTTTCTTCTTAGCGTTTAATCCGCCTTTAATTCTTGCCATTCTTAATTTCCTCCTATATTAAAAGATACCTTTGTTCAATGAAACTTTCTCAACCGCACAGATTACATGTAAGGCAGGATCTTCTTCATGTTCTTTACATTTGTAGCATCTGTGATAGTTGCTTTTCTGAGATTTCTTTTTCTCTTCTGAGATTTCTTTGTTAAGATATGGCTCTTGTAAGCTTTATTTCTTTTTAATTTACCTGTTCCTGTTGTTTTGAAGCGCTTTGCAGCAGCTTTAGTTGTTTTCATTTTTGGCATGTTTATGTCCTCCTTAAACTCTTTTTCTTATTAACGTTTTTCTGTCAAAAACATAGTCATGCTTCTGCCTTCTACCTTCGGCGCTTTCTCGATCACCGCAATATCAGACAGAACCTGAGCAAACTCATCCAGGATGTGCTTGCTGCTCTGCATATGTGCCATTTCCCTTCCCCGGAAACGCAGAGTCACCTTCACTTTATTTCCTTTCTGCAGGAATTTTCTGGCGTTGTTGACCTTAGTCTTTAAATCGTTTTCCTCAATATTGGGGGATAAACGCACTTCTTTGATCTCTATGGTTTTCTGTTTCTTCTTAGCTTCTTTCTCTTTTCTGGCTAATTCGTACTTATACTTGCCATAATCAATAATTTTACAAACCGGCGGCTTTGCTGTGGGAGCAATCTTTACCAGATCCAGTCCGGCTTCCACTGCGTGTTTCTGGGCTTCTCTGGCGGACATGATCCCTAACTGCTGTCCATCCGCTCCGATAAGACGTACTTCCTTGTCTCTGATTTGTTCGTTGATCATTAAATCGCTAATTGTCGTGCACCTCCATAATATTGATAAAACACTCTCGGCCCCCTTGGCCCTCTGAACCTTTAGAAAAGAACAATCAAGCCCTCAGGCTTTCATGGTCATGAATAAGAATCTACAGAGCAAAAGAAAAGCGGATAGCAAAACACTATCCACCCAAAATCTCCATAAGAAAACGCTGTGCGCTTCATTGCATTCTATAAACCATTAGTCACTCATTTGTGCTAAGGTGAGAGTGGATACTCTGCTTTCTTTTTCTTCTTCAGACTTTTGTACTATAGCACAGCCTGAATACAAAGTCAAGTACTTTTTCTTTAAAAACTCCTTGTATTTCCCTATATTCAATGGCATAATGGATTTTACATAAAACTAAAAGAGGAGATTTATATGGAACAAAAAAGAGGATCTTTTACAAACAAAATGGGATTCGTCCTGGCCGCTGCCGGATCAGCGGTAGGTCTTGGAAACATCTGGCGTTTTCCATACCTGGCAGCCAAATACGGAGGGGGAATCTTCCTGCTGGTCTACCTGGTCCTGGCAGTCACTTTCGGCTTTACTCTGATGATCACGGAAATTGCCATCGGGAGAAAGACCCGGTTAAGCGCTATCGGAGCTTTCCGTTCCCTGGATAAGCGCTTCGGTTTTGTAGGCAATCTGGCCTGCACCGTTCCTTTTATCATCACACCTTATTACTGTGTGATCGGAGGATGGGTGATCAAGTATTTCGCCACTTTTCTCACCGGTGAGGGAGGGGCCGCTTCCGGGGACGAATACTTTGCCGCCTTTACCAGCCAGACAGTTTCCCCGGTGGTATGGTTTGTCATCTATGTACTGCTTACCGCTGTAGTGGTTATCATGGGGGTTGATAAAGGCATCGAAAAAGCCAGCCGGTTCATGATGCCTCTGCTCATTGTGATGATCGTAGGGATCTGTGCTTTCTGTGTGACAAGACCCGGCGCTTTGGAAGGAGTAAAATATTATTTTCTTCCTGACTTTTCCAAGTTTTCCGCTACTACGGTCCTGGCGGCCATGGGGCAGCTTTTCTATTCTATGTCCCTTGCCATGGGAATTATGATCACTTACGGATCTTATATGAAAAAAGACAGCAGCCTGGAAGGTTCTGTACGGCAGATCGAGGTCTTTGACACAGCTGTAGCTTTTCTGGCCGGTCTGATGATCGTGCCTTCTGTATTCGTTTTCTCAGGAGGAGATGAAGCTGCTCTGAGCAAAGGGCCTTCTCTGATGTTTATCACCCTGCCTAAGGTATTTAACGACATGGCTTTCGGCAGTGTGATCGGAGCGGTATTTTTCCTTCTGGTGCTTTTCGCGGCGCTGACCTCTTCCATCTCACTGATGGAGACCGCCGTTTCCATCCTGAGGGATAAATTCGGCTGGGAAAGAAAAAAGGCTACCCTGCTGGTAACCCTTTATGTGCTGATCCTGGGGGCTATCGTCTCTCTGGGCTTCGGACCATTAAGCTTTATCCAGATCATCGGTCTGGGACTGCTGGATTTCTTCGATTTCATCAGCAACAGTGTGCTCATGCCTATTGTGGCCATCCTGACCTGCGTCAGCATCGGACATTTTATCGGTCCTAAGGTCATCGAAGATGAAGTGGAGATCAATGGTCCATTTAAGATCAAAAAATTCTATCGGATCATGCTGAAATGGGTAGCCCCTATCTTCCTGGTTCTGATCCTGATCTTCGCGGTTTCCGAAACCATGGGCTGGATCGCCGTATAAAATAGGATAAAATATGAAAAGGACTTTTCCCGAGACCCTTTAATAACCAGTCTCAAAGGAAAGTCCTTTTTCTCGCAAATATTTTCACACCGGTCTGCCGGAATGTTTCATTTCTTTCCTGAGGCTGAAAGCTTCTTAATCCGCCTCTTTACTCCGGAAAGGTTTCAGGAAAAGGAACCAGCCGAAGATCACCAGATTCAGGATCAGGGAGACCAGAAGGTCGCTCCAGTAAATGGTCTGGCCCTGAAGCACATCTGCAGAATAATCCCCTGCAAACATAGGGATCAGATTATTGTTCATATAGTGGACAGCCACCGCTACCCAGATGTTCCTGGTCTTCATATAGACATACGCCAGGAAGATTCCCATAAAGACGCAGGTAACGATCTGGGACAGCAGATAGATCAACCCCATATCCGGTGTAGTGTAATAAAAGAAGTCCAGAGGCAGGTGCCACAGTCCCCAGATCACACCCAGGAGCAGAACCCCTTTTCTCAGTCCAAATCTTCTCTGGCACAAAGGCTGGAGATAATACCGCCAGCCATATTCCTCACCGAAAAAGGCTGCCACTACCAGGAAGAAATTCACGATCAGTGTAACCAGATAGAGCCAGGTAGAAGGCTGGGTCCACAACCGGGCAAATTCTCCTATCTGTCCTCCCAGGGCATAGGAAATTCCCATGCGGAGACTGTAAAGCCCAAAGAACAAAAGCATACATAAAACCGATTTTTTCCAGTTCCTCCACCGAAGTCCCCAGGCTTCCCTTCTTTCTTTTCCTGACACCAGAAGGGTGATCCAGAATACAATACTTCCCAGGATCAGTACCACCTGGACCAGTATCATCCATACCGACATTTCCATCTGTCCCGCCTGTATGCTCTGAGGCATAAATACAGAAGCCAGGGCACAGAGGATCATGAGGACTGTGATCACAAGGAAAGTCACATAAAAGATCCTGGGCACATTCCTGTCTCCCCGCCTGGTAAGCAGATAAGCCAGCATAACTCCCGCCGCCGGATAAAGCATCTGGGCATTGGGAAAGGCGCTCAGGTCTGCGCCTGTGCTGTTTCCATACCACATCAGCAGGCCCAGGACATATGTGATCCCATAGGCCACTGCTGCGAAAATGATCAGTTGTTTCTTTTCTGTTTCTGAAAATCTCATCTTTCTTTCCTCTCTTTTTTCAGATTATATTATAATTTAGCATCCCGTAAGCAGAAAATTCCTGCTGTCAGGAATTTCCGGGGAATACTGCTGTAACGCAGAAGATCCCGTCTTTTTGTTCCACGCTCAGATTACCCTGATATTTTTCTACTGCCTGCTTTACATTCTCAAGACCAAGGCCTTCATGACCTTTTTTTCCTGAAATCCCTGGCTGATATTCTCCATCGGAAGGATTCCATATCTTCACCACAGTAAAATCCTGTATTTTATCTCCCCTGATTTTCAGCCAGAACCCTTCTTTTCCTTCTCCGGCTTCCAGGGCATTGTCCAGGAGATTGGCAAAAATTGTAGTAACATCCGCATCGGCCAGAAAATCCAGTGCTGCTTCTCCCAGGTTACATTCCACCTGTTCCGGATCTAGCCTTTTCAGCTTGTCATTTAGAACAATATTTAATATCCGGTTACTGGTATAAAATTTCATTCCCAGAGAATTCAGCATACCGTGGACATCTTGAAAATAGGAACTGTTCTTCTCCTGCACCGACTGTTCCAAAATGTTCAGATGGTTCCGGATATCATGGATGATCTTCCTGGAATCTTCATAATTCTTTTCCATATCTTCATAATACTGATGGGTTATCTCATTCTGCTTTCGGATCATTTCCAGCCGGTGTTTCAGTTCCCTGTTCTCTGCCAGATCATACCACACATATAGACAGTAAAAATTAATGATTAGTAAAAGAACACTGCATAAGATCACCCAACCGTATCCGTATTTCTGAAAAAATCCATTGCCGGAAATACAATACAGAAAAAGGAGAATCATGCTGAAAACCGGTACCAGGATCATTCCCCGTATCCGCAGATTTTTCTGATCCGAAGCCTGACGTTTCTGTACCAGGAACCTCATGAAAAAGGTAGCTGCCGCCATAAACGTCCCTTTCAAAACTGACATTGCATAACTGAAAGTATGAATATCCATCTGAAATAGTTTAGTCAGCTCCACTGTGAGATAAATTCCCATGGCCTGAGCCCCATAGATCACCATATAGAAAATCAATCCATATAAAAGCCAGGTCCTGCTCCTATGATAAAATATCCAGATGATCGCCAGATAACTGGCCGCCATTACCGGCATGGTAATAGCGTCATTCAGCCACAGGGTTGGCAGGATAATAGATAAAGCTGTATAGATTCCCCAGGCTGCCCAACGAAACCACCGGAAAGATTCTCTGTTCCTGGGCACTGCATAGAGAAACCAGATGCTGCATCCTGTATAAGAGATCACTCCGAACAGAGTAAAAAATAGATCCGCCGCCAGCATCGCGCCTTGTTCCTACCTCCCTTCAAGTCTCTGTGACAGATAGACTGTCAGTTCTTGTTTCCAGGTCTTTAATTTTTTCTGAGACAGGGGAATTTCCATCCCATTATCCAAAAGGATCTGCTGTCCTCTGACATTCTTCACATGAAACATATTTACTACAAAACTCTGATGGGGCATAGAAAATCCAAAAGGCTCCATGCGCTTTGCAATATTTCCTATGCGTTCTACCAGATGATATTCCCCATCTTTGGCAACGATCCGGATCCTCCGATTTTCATATTCAAAGAAATATATATTCTCTGCCGCCAGACAGGTAAGCCCCTCCACAGTTTTAAAATCCAGGATCACCTGTTTTTCCCGGATATTTCTATAAGAAAAGATCTCCTCCAGCACCTTCCCCATCTTTTTTTCGCTGATCGGCTTTAAAAGGTATTGAAAAGCATGGACTCCAAAAGCGCCGGCCACATAATCCCGATAGGCGGTCAGGTATACGATCTTAGTACCCTTATCTATACGGCGGATGGCTTTCCCGGTCTCAATCCCATTCATACCGGGCATATCAATGTCCAGAAAAATGGCTTCGTAAGGTTCATAGTTTTCCATCAGTTCCTTTCCTGAGGAAAAACCTCTTACCTCTACCTCCGGATTCCATTCCCGGATCAGCCTTTTGGTCTTTTCCAGGATCTTTTCTTCATCATCGCAGACTGCAATTTTGTACATTTTCTTTGTCTCCCCTGCTGTATTCTTACTATAGGCATTATACCGGAAAAAGTAAATCCGGTATACACAAAAGACAAAAAACATGTATCAAAGAATACCTTACAAGCCGGATATTCTTAGCATGATATCAGATTGATTACAGATGATTTTTATGAATAATTCTTCTTCCTTCAGGAATGTTCCCCGACGGCCGCCGCTTTACCTATCCGGATGCCGGGGTTGTATCTGAAAATGTCAGGGATTTTTCAAAAGAAAAATTTGATATGCTTATATGTGCTTATCGAGAAATATAAAAACAAAGACCAATAATAAGGTTTCTATTTTTTTTCAGAATCTCCCCGCAGGGCATTGCTGATACCTTTTACAGACGTAGCGTATTCCATAGGAGACATACCGGTGGCCTTTTTAAACTGCTTGGAAAAATATGACAAAGAGCTGTAAGATAAAAAGCCTGCAATTTCTGTAAAATTCCGGTTTCCATCCCGGATCATTTCTTTTGAACGGTCTATTTTCAGAAAGTTAAAATATTTCATGGGACCGCATCCCATTTCATGATGAAAAAGTTTCTGGAGAGCAGAACGGCTCAGAGAAAAATGCTCACAAAGCTGGTCTAAAGTAAGCTGCTCACAGATATGAAACTGCATATAAGAAATAATCTCCTGGACATACTGGTTTTTGTGATCCTGGCAGCCGGCCGTTAGTACCTGCCTCTGGCCGGTATCTGCAGATCTGGAATTGCGAAAAGAAAGCTGTCTGGCAACAGTCAAAAGAAAAAGCTCCAGATAAAGCTGGACAAACTGCTGAGCGCCAAAGGGAGCCCGTTCGTTCATCTTTACTTGTTCTATAGAAGGAATATGTAAAGGCGTGGAAAATGCTTCACGGGCTGCATTCAGGATAGCAGATATAAGTGTGCGTTCTTCCATAGTCAGGGCAAAATATTTCCGGCGGAACAAATCCATGGCAGGTGAAGCAGAGGTAAAGGACATAACGACCAGATTTGGCGAGACATTTCCCACAGAACGGATGGCATGGAACTCATTAGGTTCATGAAAAATAATATCGCCGGTATCCAGACGGAACTGATCATCACCGGCACGCACCAGGACGCTGCCTTTGTCCACGTAAAGAAATTCCCAGAAATCATGAGATTCTCCGTGAAAAACAAAGTCCTTCATATACTCAAAATAATGGATCGTAATAATGGAGTCCACGACAATATCTTTTTTCAATTTTGTTTTTATGTAAGTCATAAAATATTCCTCCTAACCATACCCCTGGGGTTAAGTTTAGCAAAAAAGGAAAAATAACGCAAGAAATGTATTCGATATGACAACATTTGTCCGTCCAAAACGGTTATAATGTGAAAATCATAGATAAAGCAGGGTGGCATATGAGTATAAAAGTAGAAACAGGGCAAACGCTGCTGGAGTTTAACGAAAAAAAGAATTTAGTCTTAATAAAAAAAGGAAATGCCTATTGGAACTGGTCAGAAGATTTTCGGGCCAGATTGGTGTGCCGGGAAGGAGAATTCTTATTCCGGGATGCCTGCCGGATTTCCCATGAAGCCTATCGCAACGGAACGGGACAGGGGATCCGCAGTTACTACCAAGGCTGGATCAAAGAGGGCAGAACTTTTTCTTATGCTTTTGAAACTTTAATGTGGATAGAAGGATCCACGGAGGATGTGTACTTTGAATGGATTCCTCTGGAGGAAAAGGATCTACATGTGGAAAAGGTATTCTGGCCGGGGCCTATGGAATTCGATAAGCCAAAAGATTCCTGGTACACTCTTCTTACCAGACAACAGGGGCTATTGATTCCCAATACCTGGGATACAGCGCTTTCATCTATTTCTTTTGACGGAATGTTTGAAACAGCGGGAGGCTATATGCCCTGGTTTGGCCAGGTAAAAGAAAAAGACGGTTATATCGCTATATGCGAAACCCCTTGGGACGCAGGCTATTATGCGGTACATCCGGCAAAAGGCCCTTATACCCATGTAGGTGCCTATTTTCTCCCCAGTCTGGGAAAGATGGATTACCGCAGAGTGCTGCGCTACACTTTTGAGGCAGACTGCGACTATAACCGGCTGTGCAAAATATACCGGCAGTATGTAAAGGAAACAGGAAAATTCCGGACACTGAAAGAGAAAGCCGCAGCGGTTCCTTCTGTGGACAATCTGGTCGGCTGCGCCTTTGTACATACAGGGATTAAGACCGTGGTACAGCCGGATTCAGAGTTTTACGATTCCCAGGCGCCGGAAAAAAACAACCGCCTGGTATCCTTCAAAGAAAGGGCGGAACTGATCCGTGAATTAAAAAACCTGGGAGTAGAAAAACTGTATCTTCATTTAGACGGATGGGCACAGCCAGGTTATGACAATCAGCACCCGGATTACCTGCCTGCCTGTAAAGAAGCCGGAGGCTGGGAAGGAATGAAGGATCTGGCAGATACCCTGCATGAAGCCGGTTATCTTTTCGGTATCCATGACCAATATCGGGATTATTACCGGGCAGCGCCAAGTTTTGATGAAAATTATGCCTGCAGGATGCCGGACGGCACGATCCCCGGTCATAGAAGATGGGCGGGAGGCCCCCAGGCCTATCTGTGTGCTTCTCAGGCGCCCTTTTATGTAAAAAGGAACTTCACTGAGATCAGCCGTCAGGGAATATCTCTGGACTGTGCCTATCTAGATGTATTTACCTGCAACGAAGGCGATGAATGTGCCAACCCGGAGCATCGGATGACCAGAAGAGAGTGTTACGGTTACCGGGAACAGTGCTTCCGGTATCTGCTGGCACAGGGGATCCTCCCTAGTTCAGAGGAAGTCAGCGACTGGGCAGCAGCCAGTCTGGTGCTCTGTCATTATGCGCCATACGATTTTATGCTGAAAAAACCAGGCACTCCGAAAGAAGGGATTCCTGTGCCGCTGTTTAATCTGGTTTATCATGACTGCATCATCCAGCCCTGGATGATGGATAAAGTATATACAGGAGAAGATTATATGTTGTATGCTCTTTTAAACGGAGGAGCGCCATACCTGATCCGGGAGGGGGCTTATCCCAATACAGACGGATCTTTTCATACAGAAACCGAAGAAAAGCCGGAAGAACTCATAGAAAGGTGCCGGGTCGTATCCGATCTTCAAAAGCAGACCGCTTACAGTGAAATGCTTTATCATAGAATACTGACTGCAGATTATAAAGTCCAGGAAACCGGGTTTGCAGATGGAACCCGTGTTCAGGTTGATTTTAACACCCAGACCTGGCAGATCTTTAACAGGAAAACTGAATAAAGACATCATAGTGAGGCCAAAGCAGGCATATGCACGAAAAGTGTCTATGTCTGTTTTTTTTTTTTTAAGATTACTTTAAAAAAGCAGCGTTTTAACACAAAAAAGGAGGAACGACAGATGAACAGAAAAATCAAGGTGGCTTTAGCAGGGCTGGGAAGCCGTGGAAAAGACACTTATGCGAAAGCGGCGGAATTATTTCCGGAAAAAATGGAAATTACTGCCATTGCAGACATCAATCCTCAGAAAGTAGCGATGGTAGCAGAACGCTATCATATACCGAAAGAGCGGTGTTATGCCAGTGCCGAGGACATGCTGAAAGAGGATAAACTGGCGGATGTGATGTTTATCACCACCCAGGACCGTCAGCATGTAAAACAGGCAATACCGGCCCTGCGGAAAGGATACCATCTTCTTCTGGAAAAGCCAATCTCCCCGGAACTGGAAGAATGCCGGGAATTATCTAAAGTAGCCAGAGAATGTGGAAAAATGGTAGTGGTCTGTCATGTACTGCGGTACACGCCGGTTTTCCGAAAAGTGAAAGAAATTCTGGATTCCGGAGTTCTGGGAGATATTGTTTCTATCAATGCCTCGGAAAATGTGGGATGGTACCATATGGCACATAGTTTTGTAAGGGGGAACTGGAGAAATGCAGAACTGTCCAGTCCGATGATCCTCCAGAAATGTTGTCATGATATGGATCTGTATTTATGGCTGGCAGGAAAAACCTGTGAATCTCTGACCTCTTACGGAAGCACTTATTTATTCAAAGAAGAAAACGCGCCGGCGGGAAGTCCTCTGAGATGTCTGGAGGGCTGTCCGGAGAGCGCTACCTGTCCTTACAATGCCGAACGCATTTACCTGGATGATGAAAGGATCGGCGCCAGGACCGGTCATACAGGATGGCCTTTAAATATTGTAACAGAAATCCCCACACCGGAATCAGTAGAGAAAGCATTGCGGGAAGGCCCCTACGGAAGATGTGTATATCACTGTGACAATGATGTGGTGGATCATCAGGTAGTGAATCTGAATATGACAGACGGTTCTACCATGAGCTTTTCCATGAACGGACATACGGCTGATTTTGCCAGACATGCCCAGTTCTGCGGAACAAAAGGAGAGATGAAAGTGACTATGGGCGGATTAGATCTGGAAGAAGATTTTATTGAAACCAGTATTTTCGGTCCTAAAGTACAGACTGACAGAATACCGGCAGCCTCCCTGTCCGATGATTTCAGCGGTCATGGGGGCGGAGATCTGACTATGGTAGAGGAATTCTTAGATATCCTTCTGGGAAATGCAAAACCCAGTCCATCTATCACATCTCTGGATCAGTCTCTGGAAAGCCATTATTGTGCTCTGGCAGCAGAAATTTCCAGAAAAGAAGGAGGAAAACCCATTTGTCTGGAAGATGTAAGAACAGGAAAAATACAGTAAGTATGTAAATCGGAATCCTTTTGGATATCCGTTTTCATAAAAAAAGAAAAGAAAGGGAGAGAGAATTATGATGAAAAACATGAAAAAAATGGCAGCGCTGGGTATGACAGCAATTTTAGGAGCCAGTATGCTGGCAGGATGCGGCGGCTCAGGAAGCAGCTCAAAAAGCGGGGACGGAAAGACAGAGTTAAGCTTTGGGATCTGGGATGAAAAACAGAGACCGGCTATGGAATCACTGGTGGAGGCCTATGAAAAAGAAAATCCAGACGTATCTATCTCCATTCAGCTTACCCCTTATAAAGGTGGAGAATACTGGACCAAGCTGGAGGCGGCCGCAGGCGGCGGAACAGCTCCGGATGTATTCTGGATCAATGTTCTTCATCTGGATTCTTATGTGGAGGGAGGCATCCTGGCTGACCTGACCTCTGCCGTTGAGGAATCCGATATCAATGACAGCTATTCTGAGACACTGGTAAACAACTATGTACGGGACGGAAAGAACTATGCAGTTCCAAAAGACTTTGACACCAACGCTCTCTGGTACAATAAAGATCTCTTCGACCAGGCAGGAGTTGCCTATCCAACCGACGATATGTCCTATGATGATCTGGTAGCTATGGCTACAGAACTGAAGGACAAACTGCCGGATGGCGTTTATCCTTTTGCCTGCCCGGTTGACTTCCAGACCTGGTATTATCAGACCGTATTTGCCAACGGAGGATGGATCCTGAATGAAGACGCCACAGAGACAGGGTATGAAGATCCCAAGACCCAGGAAGGTATCCAGTGCTGGATCGATATGATCGATCAGGGACTTTCACCAAGCGCTTCTTCTCTGGCAGAAACTTCGGCAGACGCTATGTTTGAAGGTGAGCAGATCGCCATGAACTTTGCAGGTTCTTATATGGTTCCTGAGTATGTGTCCAATGACACTATAAAAGACAAGATCGACTGTGTGGAGATTCCTACCTTTAACGGCGTAGAAGATAACTGTATCAACGGTCTTGGCTACGCGGTATATGAGGGATCTAAAAACAAAGATGCAGCTACAGACTTCGCAATCTGGCTGGGAAGCGAAGAAGCACAAAAAATCCAGGGAGAGACAGGCGTGGTAATTTCTGCGAGAACCGATGCCCAGCAGTATTTTGCACAGGCAAATGAAAGCTACAATCTGGCAGCTTATACAAATCATGCAGATGAAGCATATCCTCTTCCTGTATGCAGCAAGGCGGCCGAACTGTACGATCTGGAGTCAACCTGGATTACAAAGGCTTACACAGGAGAAATGTCTCTGGCAGACGCCTGCACAAGTCTGAAAGAAGAGGCAGACGCTCTTCTGGCAAAATAATCAGAAACTGACGCTACCGATAAAAAACAGGTGAAGGAAAATGGGTGAAAAAAAAATAAAAAAAGGGACGCCGAAACATAAGGCGTCCCCAAGGCAGAAAAAAGACTGGATAGCGGCATATATTTTGATCGCGCCTCTTACCATCGGGCTGATCCTCTTCTATATCTGGCCTTTTATACAAAATATCTGGTTCAGCTTCAATGATGTAAACAAATTTAATATGTCCACATTTGTAGGACTGGATAATTACAAACAGCTCCTTGCTGACAGTGAAGTATGGAGATCTTTTGGAAACACACTGAAATATGTGATCGTGACGGTTCCTGTGGGACTGATCCTGTCGCTTATCCTTGCAGCTCTCCTGAATGCAAAGATAAAATTCAAATCCATATACAGGACACTGTATTTTCTTCCTTCTATTACCATGTCTGCCGCGGTAGCCATGGTATGGAAATGGATGTTTAATGAACAGATGGGAATTTTAAACAGTTCCATAACAGCTCTGGGAGGCAAAGGCCATAACTGGCTCACAGATCCTAAGACAGCTCTTTTTATGATCATGATCGTAGGACTTTGGATGACAGTGGGCTATAATATGATCATTCTTCTCGCCGGTATGCAGGGAATCAACAAAAGCTATTATGAAGCAGCAAAAGTAGACGGGGCAGGGCCTATCACCCTATTCCTGAAAATCACTGTTCCGCTGCTGACACCGACGATTTTCTTTGTAATGATCACCTCCATTATCAGCGGCTTCCAGGTATTCGATACGGTTTACATGATGATCGGAAAAACCAACCCGGCTTACGAGGCTACTGAGACCGTCACCATGCTCTTTTACCGTACAGCCTTTGATTATGGTTATAAGGGTTACGCAGCGGCTATATCTATTCTGATCTTCTGTGTTATCATGCTGGTGACCATCCTGCAGATGATCGGGCAGAAAAAATGGGTAAATTATGAATAGGAGGGACAAGGAATGAAAGGAAAAAATTATATTGGAATCATCTGATCGTACACCTGATCCTTCTGGCCGGAATAATAGTAGTCGTATTCCCTTTCTTATGGATGATCTTTACATCCTTTAAGACCACAGGAGAATCCATGAGGATCCCTCCTACTGTTTTTCCGGAAAAATTTGTGACAGATGCCTATACGACGATCATGTCTTCTGCGATACCTTTTGGACGGGTCTATCTGAACACTATCCTGTCCACGCTAATCACTACAGTGGCACAGATTATTTTCTGCTCTATGGCAGGCTATGCCTTTGCCAGGATTGACTTTCCTTTTAAAAACGCGATTTTCATCCTGGTACTCTCTGTGCTGATGGTGCCGGGACAGATTTTCCTGATCCCCCAGTATCAGATCATCCAGAAAATGGGGCTTTTGGATACTCTTCCGGCTCTGTTTCTGCCGAATCTGTTCAGCGCCTTCGGTACATTCCTTATGCGGCAGTTTTTCATGTCTCTGCCGGTCGAACTGGAAGAAGCGGCGATCGTAGACGGATGCGGAAGATTCCGTGTCTTCGGGCAGATCATGCTGCCACTGGTAAAACCGGGAATCGCATCATTGGCAATCTTTACCATCAAGTTTGCATGGAACGATTTCATGTGGCCTTTGATCGTAAATACATCTATGGATAAAATGACTCTGGGACCGGCTCTGTCCACACTTCAGGGGCAGTACACCACGGAATATCCCATGCAGATGGCAGGAGCTGTTCTTGCGGTGATCCCTCTGGTGGTTATGTTCTTCCTGTTTCAGAAACAGTTTATCGAAGGGGTGGCACAATCCGGTATTAAAGGATAAAAACACAAAAAACGGAGCTGTCGCATTAATCAAAATCGAGAATATGACTAATGCGACAGCTCCTTATAGTCTTCATTTAATTAAGTACAGTTTTATTTTTTATATTCAAAGTCCGGGATCTTATGCCATCTGTCTCTGAAGTAGTGTGCCACTAGTTTCGGCTTTCTGTCTCTTGTAAAGATTCCCTTCTTATTTCCCTGGACTCTCAGCAGGCTCTGGCTGGTAGCGAAGTCCGCGAAGTTCCATACCTGTTCCCCTACTACAAAGTCATAGTCGTCAAAGACTCTGTTATTCATCTTGTAATATTCTACCTGGAATTCTTCTGTATACATTACCGGTGTGGTGTCATGCATACCCATAACTGTGTCTGCGCCGTACTCTGTAAAGATCACCGGTTTGCCCAGAGTCTTCCAGTAGTCCAGTTCTTTCCTGAGGGCCTGTTCCGGCAGCTCCAGATCCGGTCCGCCGAAGTACCATCCATAGTAACGGTTCAGGCAGATCACATCGCTGAGTTTTGCGGAGCAGTCTTTTTCCGGCGGAGCCATCTGCACGCTGATCAGTGTGCAGGGACGTTTCTGAGGATCCAGCTCTCTTGCCAGTTCATAGAGAGGAGCGAAATATTCATAAGCTCCTTCGCTGTAGGAATCCGGCTCATTGGCAATACTCCACATAACCACGCAGGCATGGTTCTTGTCTCTGGAGATCAGGTCACGGATCACGTCTTTATGATGTTCCTGGGTCTGTACCCCGTGTTCTTTATCAAAGGTGCTGACCTTCTGTCCGTTAAAGTTTGCACCGCCGCCGAAATCCAGGTTTACGCCTACAGCAGTGGTCTCATCAATGACTACAAATCCTTCTTCATCACACAGGCGCATCATTTCCTCGCTGTATGGATAATGGCTGGTACGGAAGCTGTTGGCCCCCTGCCATTTCATCAGGGACATATCCTTGGTGTTCATCGGCAGGTTCATGCCTCTTCCGTTAGGGAAGGTATCTTCATGTCTTCCATAGCCTTTGAAATAGAACGGTCTCTCATTGATCAGGAACCTGGTCCCCTCTACTCTTACTGTTCTTACACCGTAAGGCAGTGTGTAAACATCTTCCCCGAAGGTCACTTTCACATCATAAAGGTATGCTTTCAAAGGCTGCCACAGGTGAACATTCTCGATTTCCAGAACGCCCTGGGTTCCCTGAGACTGTGCTACCAGGTTTCCTTCTTTATCAAATACTTCTACCTTGCAGTCTCCTGTTCCCACAGTATCTACCTTGTAGGAAACTCTTGCAGTAGTGCCGGTCACTTCCGGAACCAGAGAGATATCCTCGATATAGTCCTTTGGCGTAGTGTAGATCTTGACCGGTCTTGTGATTCCGCAGTAGTTGAAGAAATCGAAGTTAGGATTATTCTGAGGCTTTGCAGAGCTGGAAGAACCGAAGCCTCCCATACCGTTCATCATATTGGATTTTCCGCCAATAGGAAGAGTGGTGTAGTCGATGACATTATTCACTGCAATGGTCAGAAGGTTGTCGCCATCCTGAAGCTTGTCTGTGATCTCTACTTCGAAAGGAAGGAATCCGCCTTTGTGTTCACAGATCAGTTCGCCGTTCAGGTAGATCTTTGCATAATGAGTCACGGCCGCACAGCGGAGCATGACTCTCTGGGTCTTTACAAAGGAAGGCATGGAAATCTTTCTCTGATAGAATACCCAGCCGTAATGATCTCTGAAATCGATTCCCTCTTTCAGGTCATTATAGGAAGCCGGCACCGGCATGGTCATAGGATCTTCCAGAGGAGCCTTGTACCATTCCTGGTCAAAGCCTTCTCCATTGTCCAGTTTGAAATCCCATACGCCGCTTAAGTCGCTTAATAATCTGGATGGTGTCAAAATCGGGTATAACATAAAATTCCTCCTTTTTTCAGAGCTGAGTCTGAATGATATTTTTCCCGGCAAATGCCCGCTCATGCAAGCATGACCTACCCTTGCCGGGATTACTTATTGTACAAACAGTGCCGGTAAAGTTTCCTCTGCCGGCACTGTACATCACTTATCTGTGACATCTGTTATTTATAGATACTATATTTTCTTATTTCTTTCCTTCTCTTCTTGCTTTCAGAGTTGCAATGTTCTGGTCAACTTTCTTCTTGCCCAGAGGATATACAAAGATCAGAGCAAGAGCCATCAGCAGGAATCCTGCTGCAGGAACGATACAAGCAATATCGTAGATTCCGTTTACAACTTCTGTATCAAAAGCTGTAGCTGTGGTATATCCGATCATTGTCAGAAGTCCGCCGGTAAGTCCTGAGGAAGCAGCCTGTCCTAATTTACGTGCGAAAGAATATACGGAGTAGAAAGTACCGTCTGATCTTTCTCCCTGTCTTACCTCAGCGTCGTCAATAACGTCTGTGATCATAGCCCAGCAGTTGATGTTAAAGAAAGCGATTCCCAGATATCCGATAGTATACAGAACCAGGAACAGATACAGGTTGTCTGTATGCAGGATAAATGCGATAAAGAAAAATGCTGCTCCTAAGAGTCCGCCGAAAGCGGAAAGCTCTTTCTTACCAAACTTGGCAGCCAGTGATGGAACAAAGAATGCCAGCACCAGGATCAGGATATTTCCGCAGAAACCGGAAATGGATACGCCCTCTTTGCTTCCAAAATAGTTAGGGAAGATGTACTGTCCCATGCCGCCCAGAGTAAGCTGTGCTAAAAGAAGAAGCAGAGCTGCCAGTACGATACCAATCAGGGCACGGCTGGAAAACAGAGTCTTCACCAGTTCAATGAGACTGAATTTTTCTTCTTTTTTCTCGATCTGTACACGTTCAATTGTCAGGTTGTAGCAGATCAGGTAGCAGACAACAGCACCGATAGAGCAGATAGCACCTGCGATAGCCATATTGGTACCGGAAATAACTGTATTTCCTGCTTCATCTGTGTAGTAAACGATCATAGGAAGTACGACACCGATGATCATACTTGCCAGTGTTGCGCCGATAGTTCTCCAGCTGGACAGTTCAGAACGGTCTCTTGCTTCAGGAGAAATAGCGGAAGCCATGGAACCATAAGGAATGTTGATACCTGTATAGCAGATACTTCCCCATAACAGATAGGTGGCAAACATCCATACGATCTTGAATCCCATCGGCATGTCTTTAAACCATACCGCGTACATCAGGAATGAAGCCAGAGCTACAGGTCCGCACATCCTTCTGATCCAGGGAAGGAATTTTCCCTTTGCCGTAGGACGGCTGCGGTCAGCGATCTGACCCATGGTTACATCGGTAAAAGCATCCACGATCCTGGCCACCATCATCATCAGACCAACAATACCTGCGGAAACTCCCATAACGTCTGTATAGAATTTCATCAGGAATGTTGAGGAGAGGATGAAGGTAAAGTCATTACCGAAATCGCCGAACATGTAACCGATCTTGTCTCTCATGCCAAAAGGCCTGACCTTGTTCGTAGTGTTACTCATTAAAATTACCTCCTTCTACATTACATATGTAAGTCCTTGTTGTATATTATATATTAATTTTTCATAAAAACGTTAAGACTTTTTTTATATTTTTCGGTATAATTTTTGTGTGGGTTGAAATCGCATAAAAATTATACTATAATAAATAAAAATAATACCAATGGAGATATGTATATGTCGAATATTCTGATAGATTTCACTGAGGAACTGTTCAGTGAACTGAGGATTCCTATCCACGAACTTTCTCTTCCCCTGCAGTGGGATGACCAGTTCGATCTGGGGCTCCGGAAAACTTTAACGGGGAAATCTGATTTTCTGCTTCAGGAAACCTTTTTAGATTTCAACTCCCTCTACGGAGATAAAACAAAGATCATTTTTGGAGAAGACTTATTCACCTGCAATTATCTGCTGCTTCCCCTGGATCAGGGAAGGATCCTGCTGGCAGGGCCTTTTCTCTGTGAGCCTCCTACAGTAGAATTCATTATGAATCTCTGTGAACAGCTGAAGATCTCAGGCAAATATCACACCTATGTGAAGCAGTATTTTTCCACCCTTCCCAAGGTACAGAGCAAGGTTACTCTGGCAACTTACATAAAATGTCTGGCAAACCGGATTTTCGGCGCGGATTCTTATGAGATCCTTTATTTAAAGAATCAGAATACCTTTGATTTTCATTTTGATGATATTATGGAGCCGGAACCCAGCGCCAATACCATCAAGAGTATGGAAAGCCGCTACGAAAACGAAGAAGAACTGATGGAATGTATTTCCCGGGGTGATTACGAAGCTGCAGAACAGCATCTGTACCGTCCCGCTTATCTGTCCGATCTGGAGCAGCGCATACCGGATACTCTCAGGGATCAGAAAAATTATCTGATCATCGGAAATACTTTATTCCGCAAGGCAGCCCAGCGAGGAAAAGTCCATCCCATTTATCTGGACGACCTGTCCAGCAAAATGGCTGCAAAGATTGAGAATCTGACTTCTCTTTCCCAGGTGGACCCTCTCCGCAGAGAAATGGTAAGGAAATACTGTTTTCTGGTAAAGACTTATTCTACCAAAGGGTTCTCTCCCATCATCCAGAAAGTTCTGAATTATATTGCCCTGAATCTTGCTTCTGATCTGACATTAAAACATCTGTCTTCTATCTTTTCCTTAAACAGCAGCTATCTGTCTGCTATGTTTAAAAAGGAGACAGGCTCTACACTGACTGCTTATGTGAACAACAAACGTATCGACAGAGCTGTGTATCTGCTGAATACTCAGGTAGATTCCATACAGGATATCGCCATCATGTGCGGGATCCCTGATCTGACTTATTTTACAAAACTGTTTAAAAAGGCTAAGGGAATGACCCCCACCAAATACCGGGAGCTTATTACCAGGAAAGCAGAAAATCCCGAGGATCCTTCTTCCCATTTAGGTTCCCAGACGCCTCCGCTGTAAACAAGAATAGGCAGCATCTTCCAGGCTGCCCGTTCCATGAAAAAACAGTCCCGGAATGTTCTCCGGTTCCCTTGGGGACGGAGTATTTCCGGGGCTGTTTTCTTCTTTACATTTTTTTACTTTTTATAAAAGCTTCCGCACATGGTCTCATCACATCTGCAGGCGTTTGTACCTGCGATGGTGATCTTTGCGGCATCGCATTTTTCGCTGTCATTGTAGGTACACTCGCAGGCTTTGCAGGACACCTGGATAGTCTGACAGGCTGTGCCTGTATCCATGCTGTTCATGGCGCCTTCCTTTTTCTCCACAAAACTCCTGCAGCAGGTTTCATCTGCTTTCTGGGCTTGTGGTCCGTCTACCTGGATATCTCCCTTAGAACAGTACTCATTCTTATTATACAGACAGGTTCTTGCTGTACAGCTTAATAATGGCATACATATTACCTCCTTAAATTTGATCTTCCAGAGATAATATGCGCCATTTTCTCAATTCTTATACATCAGGGGAAATTCTATTTTTCTTCCTGTTCTACCTTACGGATTTCTTTGGAAGCGATTTCTTTTAAGATGTCTTCGATAAATTCCTCCAGGCCTTTCTGTCCTTCATCACCCTGGAACCGGCTTCTTACAGAAACTTTCTCTTCTTCTTCCTCTTTTGCACCTACTACCAGCATATAAGGGATCTTCTTCATCTGAGCTTCACGGATCTTATATCCGATCTTTTCAGCTCTTGTATCGATTTCTGCCCGGATTCCTGCTTCGCTGAGTTTTTCCAGGACTTTCTGTCCGTATTCCAGATGTTTGTCAGAAATCGGCAGTACCTTTACCTGTACCGGAGCCAGCCAGGTTGGGAAGGCTCCTGCGAAATGCTCGATCAGGATACCGATAAATCTTTCGATGGAACCGAATACTACACGGTGGATCATGATCGGTCTGTGTTTCTCTCCGTCTGCTCCTGTATATTCCAGATTAAAGCGGAGAGGAAGCTGGAAGTCAAGCTGGATGGTACCGCACTGCCAGGTTCTTCCGATGGAATCTTCCAGATGGAAGTCGATCTTCGGTCCGTAGAAAGCTCCGTCTCCCTCATTTACAACATAAGGAAGGCCCAGGTCATCCAGAGCTCCTCTTAAGGCATCTGTAGCCATATCCCAGTCTTCATCGCTTCCCATACTGTCTTCCGGTCTTGTAGAAAGCTCCACATGGTACTTAAATCCAAATAATTTGTAAACGCTGTCGATCAGATCCGCCACCCCTTTGATCTCGTCTTTGATCTGTTCCGGCGTCATGAAAATGTGGGCATCATCCTGGGTAAAGCAGCGCACACGCATAAGTCCGTGCATCTGTCCGGATTTTTCATGGCGGTGTACGATTCCCAGCTCACCCATACGGATAGGAAGATCACGGTAGGAACGGGGCTCTGACTGGTAAACCAGAATACCGCCGGGGCAATTCATTGGCTTGATAGCGAAATCTTCCCCGTCGATAACCGTTGTATACATGTTTTCTTTGTAGTGATCCCAGTGTCCGGAAGTCTCCCACAGATGACGGCTTAACATAATAGGAGTGGAGATTTCCACATATCCGGCTTTCCGGTGGATCTCACGCCAGAAGTCCAGGAGCTGATTCTTCAGCACCATGCCGTTTGGCAGGAAGAATGGGAATCCAGGTCCTTCTTCTCTCATCATAAACAGGCCCAGCTCTTTGCCCAGTTTTCTGTGGTCACGTTTTTTGGCCTCTTCCAGCATGTGAAGGTATTCTTCCAGTTCTGCCTTCTTTGGAAAAGCAGTTCCGTAGATCCTCTGGAGCATTTTGTTCTTTTCATTTCCTCTCCAGTAGGCTCCTGCCAGGCTGGTGAGCTTAAAAGCTTTTACATATTTTGTGCTCATCAGATGAGGACCTGCGCACAGATCTGTAAATTCACCCTGGGTATAGAAACTGATCACTGCGTCTTCCGGCAGATCCTCGATAAGCTCTACCTTATAGGGTTCGTCTTTTTCTTTAAAATATTCGATTGCCTCGTTTCTGGGCTTTTCAGATCTTACAAGAGGAAGATTTTCCTTTACGATCTTTTTCATTTCTTTTTCAATTTTTTCCAGATCTTCTGCAGTAAATGGAGTATCTCTGTCTACGTCATAGTAGAAACCGTCTGCCACAGAAGGTCCGATAGCCAGTTTTGTCTCCGGATACAGTCTCTTAATGGCCTGAGCCATGATATGGGAAGCTGTATGACGGAAAGCGCCTTTTCCTTTTTCATCATTGAATGTAAGAATATTTAAATTGCAGTCTTTGTCCACCGGTGTTCTCAGATCCACGATCTCCCCGTCGATCTCTCCCGCTGTAGCTGCTCTTGCCAGCCCTTCGCTGATATCTGCAGCAATCTCGATAACAGATTTTGCTTCTGCGTATTCTTTCACAGAACCATCTTTTAAAGTAATCTTCATGATTTCATTCCTCCTGCTGATTTTTCATTTCTATCTTTGCTTTCTGGGGATGTCGCATTAATCAAAATCGAGAATATTTATACATTTTATTGCTCAGTCTGCGCCGCTTTGAGCCTATAGTCTCAAAGCTATGCTCGACAAATTCGCATAAAATATATAAATATTCCTGAAATATGACTAATACGACATCCCCTTTTATTTTATAGGGCAGTCGCCAAATGGACATGCCAGCATGTCCGCTTGGCTCGTTGCCCGCGGGAATAAAAAATCTCGTCCCTTCTGCCTTTCGGCAAAAGGGACGAGGTATTGATTCTCGCGGTTCCACCCTATTTGAACCGGCATACTGCCGGAACCACTTCATTTGACGATAACGGGATCACCGGGCCGGATTAGGGCCACTCAGAGGTAGTTTTCAAATGCTTCCGTGACAGAAGGCTTCCAGCATATGCCTTCCTCTCTGGGACCTTTCACATCCTACTCTTCTCTTCAACGTGTTGTCTTTCTTTTTCCATATTATATCCCACTTTTGAGGTTTGTCAACCTTCTTTTTTCAGGAAGATTCCAATCTCTTATTCATCAAACAGCGGGGTAGAGAAATAACGTTCTGCAGTATCCGGAAGAATGGTCACTACAGTTTTTCCTTCTCCCAGCTTTCTGGCAAGCTTTATGGCCGCCGCCACGTTTGTTCCTGAGGAGATGCCGCACATGATCCCTTCCTTTGAAGCCAGATCTCTGGAAGTCTGGATGGCCTCGTCATCGGTAATAATGCAGATATCATCATAGATCCCGGTGTTCAGGATTTCCGGGATCAGACCATCGCCGATCCCCATCTGCAGATGAGTACCGATGGAACCTCCCGAAAGGATCGCCGCATGCTCCGGCTCTACTGCCCAGATCTCCATATCAGGATTTTTCTCCTTCAGCACCTCGCCGATCCCGGTGATAGTCCCTCCCGTTCCGATACCGGAACAAAAACCATCAATGGGACAGTCTGCCTGTTCCAGGATCTCCACTGCAGTCTGATTTCTGTGAACGGCCGGATTGGCCGGATTTTCAAACTGCTGGGGCACAAAGACCCTTGGATCCTCCTTGGCCATCCTCAGGGCCGTATTCAGACATTCCTCTATACATTCCCCGATATTTCCCCCGTCATGGATCAGGACCACTTCCGCCCCATAATGTTTCATCAGCTTTCTCCGCTCTTCACTTACCGAATCCGGCATGATGATCCTGGTCTTATAGCCCCGGACAGCCCCCACCAGGGCCAGGCCGATCCCCTGGTTGCCGCTGGTAGGTTCCACAATAATGGTATCCTCTTTTATAAGTCCTTTTTCTTCCGCGTCTTTTATCATGTTATAGGCGGTCCTGGTTTTAATAGAACCGCCTACATTCAGTCCTTCAAATTTCACAAGGATCTGCGCGCTGCCTTCCTCTGTCATCCGGTTCAGACGGATCAGAGGAGTATTTCCCATTGCCTCAAGAATATTATGATAGATCACTTTATCTCCATACCTTTCCAAAAATTCATATTTCAGCGGGTCCCAGGGTCCTACACCCACTTATGAACAAGCTCATACGTGTGCAGACCTTTGGACCCTGGTGTTATTATATGATGTTGGGGGGCAAAAGCCCCCAACTATGATACCTGCGGATTGCTACGTGCTGCGCACTTCCACAATCCTCCCCAATATTCGCATATCGTGGGATATTCATCCCACTTTCATGCTCATATCGGGGCGGGTCCCAAGGTCCTACACCCACTTATGAGCAAGCTCATGCGTGTGCAGACCTTTGGACCCTGGTATCATTATATTACGATACGCTTTTGGCCTCAACTGATTTTTGGAAAATATTGTAAACTGGTATGCTGTACTAGGCTTTTTCTACCAGCCGCACCTCGTATTTTTCCATCATCTCTCCCGGCTCAATGACTTTTCCGGTAAGAAGATCTGTGTTTCCGACAAAGGCTTCCGGGATCTTCTCCGGCTGGTCTTTGAAATTGATGAGGAAGTAAAAGCTGCTGTTTTCTCCTTTTCTGCAGGTGATCTCCAGACCTGTAGGCTCTGTGGACAGGGAAGTTACCTTTCCTTCCTCTGCCGCCATATCCATAACCTTATAAAGTCCCTCTTCTTCCAGTCTGGTCCCCACATAATACACAGCTCCTTTTCCATAGGTATTTCTGGTAACCGCAGGCATTCCTTTATAGAAATCTCTTTCATAAGTTCCCAGGCTCTGGGCTCCTTCCAGGTGCATAAGGTCACAGAGCAGTCCGCAGTCTGCTTTTGTGCCGTCGGCAAAGAGTACCTGATTTTTCTGTTCCGGCGCCAGTGCGTCGATCTCTTCTACCCATACTCCGGCCATCTCTCTTAATGGTCCGGGATAGCCTCCCAGATATACATTGTCTGACTGGCCTACCAGTCCGCTCATATAGGTGGTGATCAGGATCCCTCCCTGGGCCACATAGGCTTCCAGAGCTTCCTTCATACCTTCCTTTACCATGTAAAGGACCGGCGCCGCAAGGATCTTATACTTGGAGAAATCTCCGTCCCAGGGAACAATGTCCACGCCAATATTTCTGTCATAAAAATATTTATAATACTGATGAATGTGATCTACGTATTTCAGATCTTCCGTAGGGCCGCTGGTGTATTCCAGAGACCAGAAATTATCCCAGTCAAAAATCAGTCCCACCTGGGCCTGGTTCACAGAACCCAGCGTCTTGTCTCCCAGTTTCTCCAGTTCCGCGCCCAGCTGGCTGACCTCCCGGAACACTCTGGTATTGGTAGTCCCGGAATGAGCGATCACCGCGCCGTGGAACTTCTCGCTGGCTCCTACGCTTCTGCGGAGCTGGAAGAAAAGGATCGTATCCGCTCCATGAGCCATAGTCTGATAACTCTGGGCCCGCATCTGTCCCGGACGTTTCAGGGCATTATACTTCTGCCAGTTCTGCTGGCTGGGGGTCTGCTCCATAAGCATAAAAGGCTCTCCCTTCAGACCTCGCATCAGATCATGGCACAGGGCTGTATAGCTCCAGGGAGCGTTGTACCGGGGATAATTGTCCCAGGATACAATATCCATTTCCTTTGCCCATTTAAAATAATCCAGTCCCTTATAGATTTCCATAAGATTGGTGGTAATAGGGGTGTCCTTATCATACCGGCGGATGGCGTCCCGTTCCATTTTATAATTTTCCAGGATACTGTCGGAGTTAAATCTCCGGTAATCAATAGAAATCCCCGCAAAAGCGGTTTTCTCTTCTCCCAGTCCCTCGCTTAATGCATTTGGAAGGACGATCTCATCCCAGTCATAGATAGTATGTCCCCAGAATTCCATGTTCCAGGCTTCGTTCAGGGCGTCCAGTGTTTTGTATTTCTTCCGCAGCCATACCCGGAAAGCTTTCTCGCAGTTTTCGCAGTAGCATTCTCCGCCGTACTCATTATTTACATGCCAGCAGACGATATGGGGATTGTTTCCATAACGCTGGGCCAGTTTCCCTGCCAGCGCCCCTGCATATTTCTGATACACCAGAGAATTGGGGCAGGCATTGTGTCGCTGTCCGAATTTATGATGTCTGCCATAATAATCGGTTCTGGCTGTTTCCGGATATCTGGTCACCATCCAGGCAGGCATAGCCCCGGTAGAGGTAGCCATAATGATGTCATATCCCTCCCGGCTCAGCATATCCACGATCTCATCCAGCTGTGAAAAATCATAGACTTCTTCTGAAGGCTGGAGTCTGGCCCAAGAAAAAACATTGATGGTAGCGCTGTTGATCCTGGCGTCTTTAAAATATGCCATATCTTCCTTCCAGATTTCTTTCGGCCACTGGTTGGGGTTATAGTCTCCTCCGTATAAAATTCTTTTAAACTTTCCGCTCATGATCTGCTTCTCCTTTTTACTTATACTTTTTGGACTTTCATTATCCTCATCATACCAGGGATAGACAGAAGAATGTATAATATGTTAAACTAAAAAATATCATATTTTGAAACAGGTGATGATCATGCCCATTTTTTTCCGCAGTACTCCGGTAAGACAGCCTCTGGCTTTTGATTCTATCGGAAACAACTGGCCCCAGGACCCTATACGGCGCCCAAAAGGCTATCCTCTTTTTCATTATCTTCAGACCGAATCCGGACAGGGAGAGATCCGGATCCAGGGAAAATCTTATATTTTAAATCCGGGAGAGGGAGTTCTGATCTCCCCTTTTCTGGGGCATTTTTATGAAAGCACATGCCCGGACTGGCGGACCTGTTTTGCCGCCTTCACCGGTACTATAGAAGACAGTATCGGCAAAATGACCGGAGGGCGTCCTTTTATCTTTACAGATAAGTCCCAGGGAGAACGGATCTCCGGTCTCATAGGATCGGCAGTCCGTCAATACGAGAATCCTCCCACAGACGAAAAAGCCCTGTCCAGGTGCTGCTATGATCTTCTTCTGGAATTTGTAGAAGGGGGTTACACTCACGATCTGAAAAAGGAAGAATTGTATAAAAGATATGTAGAACCGGTTATGAAAGAAATCGAAAATAATTACAGTCTGGAACTTACCGTAGAAGATCTCAGCCGTCTGGTCTATATCACCCCCCAGTACCTGGCACGGCTTTTTGAGCGTTTCCTGGGATGTTCCACTTATGAATACCTGACTTCTTTCCGGATCAATAAAGCAAAGGGCCTGCTCATCACAGACCCTCACTTAAAAATACAGGATATTGCCAGGCTTACGGGATTCTCCAGCGTCAGCCATTTTATCACTATGTTTAAACGGACTGCAGGAGTGACTCCTCTTCAGTTTCGGAAACTGAATTAAAACTTACTCCTGTTTGTAGTTAAAATCCGGGATGTTCTTCCACCGGTTCCGGAAATAGTGGGCGGCAAGCTTTGGCCTTCTGTCTCTGGTAAGAAGGCCCTTTTTATTTCCATCTACCCGCATGACTCCCTGGATAGTAGCGAAATCTGCAAAATTCCACACATGCTCTCCTCTTACAAAAGGACAGCTGTCCAGGATCTTGTTCATGGTCTCGTAATAATCTACCTGATATTCTTCGGTAAACATGTTAGGGGTAGCACCGTGAAGTCCCGCTACTGTATCTGCCCCGTATTCCGTAATGATCACCGGCTTATTCTTGCTCTTCCAGTAGTCCATCTCATATTCCATGGCCTGTCTGGCAGCGTCCAGATTTCCGCCGAAAATGTACCAGCCGTAGTACCGGTTCATACAGATTACGTCCATGGCAGGAGCTACCAGGTCTTTGGTGTAGTCGTTGTTGCAGACTACCAGAGTCACCGGCCGGTCCTGAGGATCGCAGGCATGGGCCAGATGATACAGCGGCATAAAATAATCATAGGCGCTCTGAGCCCTTGCTGCTGTGTCCGGCTCATTGGCAATGGACCACATCACCACGCAAGGGTGATTTTTATCCCTGCTGATCAGATCCCGGATCACTTCTTCATGATGTTCTTTGGTACGGCTCAGGTCCTTATACCAATCCTGGGGAATGTCAGGGAAATTCAGCCCTACTGCAGGAGTCTCATCGATAACTACGATACCCTCCCGGTCACACAGATCCAGCATTTCTTCTGAATAAGGATAATGGGAAGTCCTAAAAGAATTGGCTCCCAGCCATTTCATCAGAGAAATATCCTTCACATTCAGCACTTCATCCAGTCCCCGTCCGTGATTCTCGCTGTCCTCATGCTTGCCGCAGCCTTTGAAATAAAAAGGTCTGCCGTTGATCAGGAACTGATCTCCTTTTACCTCAACAGTCCTTACCCCAAAGGTTTCCTCATACCGGTCTTCTTTGAAAGTTACCTTTGCGGTATACAGATAAGCCTTTCCCGGCTGCCACAACTTTACTTTCTTGATCACCAGGGTTCCTTTTTCTCCGCAGCCTTCGGCTACGATCTTCCCTTCTTCATCTACGATCTCTATCTTGGGCGTTCCCTGTCCATAACAGGAAATTTCATAGGAGACCCGGCCTTCCTCTCCCTGGACATCAGTGACCAGAATAATATCCTGGATATATTCTCCGGGAGTGGTGTAGATCTTCACCGGACGGTGGATACCTGCATAATTGAAAAAGTCAAAATTGGGATAATTCTGAGGCGCCAGCTTTGTCTTTCTCACACTGTCAAAATCCGGGATCTCGCTTCCGAACATAGCCTGGGCAGATTCATTTCCTACAGGAAGAGTGGAAAAATCCACTTTATTGTCTACCGCCACACAGAGAAGATTATCTCCCTCCTTGACCAGATCCTGTATCTCCCTCTCAAAGGGCAGGAAACCGCCTTTATGTTCGGCGATCAGTTCTCCATTTAAATAGACTTTCGCATAGTGGGTCACTGAACCGAAATGGAGCAGGATCCGCTGAGACAGAAGCAGGGAAGGCACCTGAAAAGTCTTCTGGTAAAAGACCCAGCCATAATGATCCCGGAAAGCAGTTCCCACTTTCTGGTCATTATAGGAAGCAGGCACAGCCATAGTCTCCCATTCCTCAAAAGGCCGGTTCATCCAGCCCTCTTCAAATCCTTTTCCGTTGTCCAATCTGAAATTCCAGATACCGGACAGGGCTAAAACGGTTCTTGCGCTGTTCATCTTTGGGTAAAGCATTTTGATTCCTCCTTTAATAGCTCACAGATTTCCCATCAGTTTATCTTTTATAACGCAGAAAAATTCCCGGAACAGATAATTGGGCAGGAGAAAAGCATTGCTTTTGGCTCCGATCCCATAGACCTGCCAGTCTGTTTTCTTCCGGGCTATGGCCATACTCCGGTACAGGTGAAAGCCGTTGGTGACAATTCCCACCTTCAGGCGCCGTGCTATCCCTTCTGTGCCCTCTTCCCTTTCTGTTATTTCTCTCAGAAGATTCCGGGTAAATGCAATATTCTGACTGGTGCTGGCAGACCGGTCCTCCAGGATCAGCTGTTCCCGGTCCGCTCCCT
>DXIQ01000063.1 GCA_019112785.1 Candidatus Blautia stercorigallinarum | reverse complement strand
CAAAGGGAGCACTTCCAAAGTATTCAGAGAAGGGGTTTTTGCGCCCAAAAATAAAGTGAAGAAAAGGAAAGAGACTATTCCATAAAGAGCTATGAATTTATAAAAGCCTGGATTTTACGGAATAGTCTCTTGCTTTTCTACCAAGGGGCCAAAATCGGCATTAGCCGATAGCCCCTTTTTTTCGTTTTTACATATATATAAGTTTTTGATAAGGAGGGATCTCTTATGACACCAATGAACAATGCAGAATATTTAACCCGTCTTCAGAACTCTCATGAATTAGAAGAACTAAAAAAGGCAAAAAAAGCTTTCGGTCTCAGTTATGAAGAGCTTGCTCAGAAGATTGGTGTAAACAAAGTATGGCTGGCTTCAGCCTTTGAAGGGCAACAATATGTTCCTGAAGAATACTGTAAGAAACTGGCCGAGGCTCTGGGAATTTCACCAGATAAAACAGCTTTTTTAGATTCTCATCCTTACAAAGGCAATACAGATCCTATCCTGTATCGGCTCCATGAAGTAATCGACACCTACGGACCCGCTATTAAAGATATCATTCATGAACAGGGTGGAAATGCAATTATGAGTGCTATTGATTTCGGACTGGATGTAGACGTGACAGAAGACGAGGATGGCAATCATCGTGTTATCATCAAATTTGATGGTAAACTGCTTCCTTATGCCAAAAAAGGAAGGTACCCCTGGTAGATTTAGAAAAGAGCAGGGGAAATACTAATTCGTTAAGCGTTTTCCTCTGCCCTTCAAAGTCAAAGACCCCGATGCAAGCATACGGGGCATCAAACTAGCAGCGATGCAAGCATCGGGGTATTAGACCCTTGCGGCAGTCGCCAAATGGACATGCCAGCATGTCCGCTTGGCTCGTTGCCCGCAGGAATAAATTCATTTTTTATACAGACATAAAAACAAGCAGATAACGGGAATCGAACCCGCCTCTTCAGCTTGGGAAGCTGACGTTCTACCAATGAACTATATCTGCATGTTTTTAGTATAGCACTTTTTTTGTAAATTTCAAGAATAATTTTAACAACTCTGAATTTTTATTCACTCAATATCCTCTGGATATGGATCCCCAGAAATCCGATCTCTTCTTTCCGGATCTCTTTCTTCATCTCTTTTCCCATATGGGCGCAGACCAGTTCCGATGCCTTTGCCGTTTGGGGATATTTTTCATAGATATAATCGTTCATATCTACCTTCAAAGGCTCGTCTTTTCTGGCCCTGGCCGCCATATAGTAAAGATGGCTCATCATACGGGCATAAGCCAGGGAATCTTTCGGGATCTTCGTCTGAAAGTGTTCTTCAATAATGGCAATGCACTCTTCGATAATCCTGGTGGCTTCCAGGGTTTCTGAAACCATCTCATCAGAAAGTCCCGCATGGATATGAAGGGCGATCAGTCCTGCCTCGTCATCAGAGATCACATAGCCGGTCTTTGCCCGGATGACCTCCCGTCCCTTTAAAGCTACCTGAAACTCTCTGGAAAAAAGCATCTGGATATCTCTGGTAAAAGGATTAGGAAACTGCATGTTTTCTTTTGCCCGCTTGGCTGCCAGGGCGATATGATCCGCCATAGCCAGAAGAATGTCCCGGTTTACCTGAGAAAACTCCTCTTCTGCCAGATCGATGATCTCGCCGGAAATTTCCAGATACACCGGATCAATAGCATTTACCGCCTTCAGGGCAGATTGTTTCTTCTTTCTGGTCACCAGGGAATAGACCTTGGCTCCTTTCATGGACTCTATCTGCTGTCCGGGCATTTTACCAAATCCTATGCCGTTGCCCATCAGTATATATTCTCTTTTTGTCTCGTTGCTTAATACGAGAATACTGTTATTATTCAGTGCTTTTATGATCCGAAACATTCCATGCAGCTCCTTTTCCTTTTCTTTCTCATGCATTACAGGCCGGAGTGCAGTGCCATTTATTCCCGCAGGCGGCGAGCCAAGGGGACATGCTGGCATGTCCATCTGCTAAAATCCTGCGATCTCCGCGATCTCCTCTAAAGCTTCAATCTCCCCCTCTGCCTTCATTACGATCTCCTGTCCCTCTTCCAGGCTGGTAAAGACGCCTATGCAGGCTTCAGATTTTGCATGTTCTTTTATATATTTTATATCAAACTCCATGAGTTTGTCACCCTTTTTCACTTTGTCATTTTCCTGGACAAAGACTTCAAATCCTTTTCCTTCTAATTTTACCGTATCTACACCGATATGAAGGAGATATTCCAGACCGTCTTCTGTCCGCAGTCCCAGGGCATGTTTGGATGGGAATACAAAGCTGATCTCACAGTCTTCCGGAGCATATACAACCCCTTCACTTGGGAATACCACATAGCCGTCTCCCATCATTTTTTCCGCAAAAGCTTCATCAGGAGCCTCTGTGATCGAAGCCGCTCTTCCTTTAAAAGGCGAGTACAGGATTCTTCCAGATCCCTGCTTCTTCGCCGGTTCCTTTTCCGGGCTTGCTTCTTTCTCTGAGGACTGAGTAACCATTTCTTCCGGTACTGCCGCTTCTGCTTCTTCCCAGTTTTCTTCTTCCGCCGGTGCGCTTGCCAGATATTCTTCCAGATTGGACTTGATCACAGACACAGAAGGGCCATAGATGATCTGGATACCCTGGCCTTTTTTGATAATGCCGGAAGGCCCTGTCTGTTTCAGTACAGCGTCTTTTACCTTTTCCGGGTCTACGACTGTACATCTCAGTCTGGTCGCGCAGCAGTCCACGTCGGAAATATTTTTCTTTCCTCCCAGACCTCTGGTGATCAGCATGCTCTTCTCATCTTCCGGGTTCACAGCCTTTTCAAAATTCTGACTGCCCCCCTCCTGTCTGGCTTTATAATCCGCTTTTGTGTAAAGTTTTGTCTCCTCCGTATCCTCTCTTCCCGGAGTCTTCAGATCCAGTTTCTTGATCAGGAAAGAAAAGATCACAAAGTACAGAATAAAGTAAATGATTCCCACCGGTATGATCCGGATCCAGTCGGTCTTGCCATTTCCCTGTAAAATACCGAAGATAAACAGATCGATAAAACCTCCGGAAAATGTAAGACCTACGGCAATGTTCAAAATATGGGCGATCATGTAGGCCGCACCTGCCAGGATCACCTGGACTACAAAAAGGATGGGAGCCACAAACAGGAAAGAAAATTCCAGAGGCTCTGTGATTCCTGTCAACATACAGGTTAAGGCTGCGGAGAGAAGGAGGCCTCCTGCCTGTTTTTTCTTCTCAGGTTTTGCACAGCGGTACATGGCAAGAGCCGCTCCCGGAAGTCCGAAGATCATAAAGATAAATTCTCCGGAAAAATACCTGGTGGCATCTGCGCTGAAGTGAACTGTGGAAGGATCTGCCAGCTGAGCGAAGAAAATATTCTGGCCTCCCTGGACCAGCTGTCCTGCCACTTCCATGGTACCGCCCACAGCAGTCTGCCAGAATGGAAGATAAAATACATGATGGAGTCCAAAGGGGATCAGGGCTCTCTTAATGATACCGAAGATAAGCGTTCCCACGTAGCCGGTTCCTGTAACCAGGCCGCCTAGCGCGTAGATCCCGTTCTGTACCACCGGCCATACAAAATACATGGCAATTCCCACGAGAAGGTAAACCACTGTGGAAATGATAGGCACAAATCTGGAACCGCCGAAAAAGGAAAGGGCGTTTGGAAGCTGAATCTTGTAAAAACGGTTATGAAGAGCCGCCACACCCAGTCCTACGATAATACCTCCGAAAACACCCATCTGTAAAGTGGGGATACCGCAGACTTCCGCAATGGTTCCAGGCAGTACAGTAGAGGCAAGAGAACCGTCCTCAAGGATCTGTCCCTGCACCTGGAGTACTGCAGAAATGGTGGTATGCATAACAAAGAAAGAGATCATAGCCGCCAGAGCCGCTACCTCCTTTTCCTTCTTCGCCATACCGATAGCTACTCCTACTGCAAAGATGAGAGGCAGATTGTCAAAAATCACATTTCCTGCCTGGCTCATAATGGTCAGCAGAGCATTCAGAAGGGTTCCGTCGCCTAAAATCCCCTCCAGTCCGTAAGTTTCAATGGTTGTTGCGTTAGTCAGTGAGCTTCCGATTCCCAGCAGAAGTCCTGCCACAGGAAGAATAGCGATAGGAAGCATAAAACTTCTGCCCACTCTCTGAAGTACGCCAAAAATTTTGTCCTTCATTTTTTTCTCCTTTCGTTCCGGACATGGGGAAGGATGGGTAAAAAAAGAAGGCATAAACTTTTCTGTCTGAGTATTTTGCATACTCAAAAACAGATAGCTTATGCCTTTTCAGTTACACACTATCTTCTATATCCGGTCTTTAAATTATAGGGTTATTATAAAGGACGGCACCGGAATACGTCAATTCACATTTCCGACAGATTTCTCAAACATTTTCTGTGAATATTTTACAAAAATTTTAGATTCTGCGGATATCATTAAACATAACAAAGACCATCAAAACCATCAGTAGAACAAACCCTGCAAAGTGTATCATTCCCTCTACATTAGGGTTGATCTTCTTTCTGCGTATGGCCTCGATGATGAGGAAAACAAGCCTTCCCCCGTCCAGTGCAGGGATCGGCAGAAGGTTCATCACACCCAGATTGGCGGAAAGGAGGATAGCCCAGTAGAGCATCTGCATCCATACCATAACCGTTCCTTCCGTCTTTGCCTCTTCATAGGAGTCCCCGATCACGTTGATGATCCCCACAGGGCCTGACAGATCGTTGACCGTGAACTGGCCTTTCACCAGCATAACCAGACTTTCAATGGTGCTGGTGATCCAGTACCGCACCTCTACGGCGCTGTATTTGATCACACCCGGGAAATTCGTCTTTTCCCGGTAAAGATTATAGACAAATCCCGAATCTACCTGCTTCGTCATCTTTGGTGTTACGGAAATCTGCCGGATATCTCCATTTCGCTCTATGCCCAGGGTGATCTCCGAACCGTCTAACGGATTGGCGGCAATATAGTCCTGTATATCCTGGCCGGTGCTGATCTTTACTCCATTGATCTCCCGGATGATATCCCCTGCCTGGACTCCGGCCTCCATCATAGACCCGTCCAGCATGACCTGAGTGACCTCCGGTTCTCCTTCTGTTGAATAATAGAATCCCAGCAGATAACTGGTCTGGCTGTCTGCAGTATAAGAAATCTCATGTTCCTCCCCGTCCCGCTCATAGGTCAGGGTCACATTTTCATCCTGAAGCCCGTGAAGGGTCATATACAGTTCCAGATCTCTTCCAATGGAAATATGCCTGCCCTGAAACTCTGTGATCACATCTCCCTCCTGAAGTCCGGCTTTCTGGGCCGGAGACCCTTCCTCAACCTGAAGGATCGTAGAGGGATCATAACCGATAACACTGGTAATGATCATGGCAAAAATGAAGGCCAGAATAAAATTAAAGATCGGCCCTGCCGCTACCACAGAGATCCTTGCCCAGACAGAAGCCCTGTTAAAAGATCCCTGGCTGTCGTCATCATCATCCTCTCCCACCATCATACAGGAACCTCCGATGGGAAACAGCTTTAAAGAATACCGGGTCTCCCCTATGACTTTAGAAAGAAGCCTTGGTCCCATACCCAGAGAAAATTCTGTAACTGCAATGCCATTCCTCTTTGCCAGAAGAAAATGTCCCAGCTCATGGAAGATAATGATCACAGAAAATACCAAGATTGCAATAATAATGCTCAATTTACCACCTGCCTTCGATCCATCTGTAAATATCCTGTTCGATCTCCAGGATTTCTTCTATTCCCGGATCTGGGATCACCTGATGTCTTTCCATAGCTTCTTCAATAATCCTGTAAATATCCAGGAAAGAGATCTTCCGGTCCAGAAACAGAGCAACAGCTTTTTCATTGGCCGCATTAAATACCGTAGGCATAGATCCCCCTGCTCTGGAAGCCTCCATAGCCAGAGGCAGTCCTTTAAAGGTTTCTGTATCCGGCGCTTCGAAGGTAATAGAGCCTAATTTTGAAAAATCCAGTCTTTCATCATCCAGAAATCTTCTCTCTCCCCGGTACAGGGCATACTGAATGGGAAGGCGCATATCCGGACTGCCAAGCTGAGCCATAACACTGCCGTCCACAAACTCTACCATAGAGTGGATCACACTCTGAGGCTGGACTACTACCTGGATCTGATCCAGATCCACCCCGAAAAGCCATTTTGCCTCCATAACTTCCAGGCCCTTATTTACCAGAGTAGCGGAATCAATGGTGATCTTATGCCCCATAGCCCAGTTGGGATGTTTCAGGGCATCTTCCACCCGGACATGCTCCAGATCTTCCCGTTTCTTTCCCCGGAAAGGCCCTCCGGAAGCGGTGATCAGAAGTTTCTGGATACTTCCGGACTTTTCACCGTGAAGGCACTGGTAAATAGCGCTGTGCTCGCTGTCCACCGGATAAATTTTCACCCCTTTTTCTTCTGCCAGAGGCATGATAATATGTCCGGCAGTTACCAAGGTCTCTTTATTGGCCAGAGCAATGTCTTTTCCCGCGCAGATTGCCTCAATAGTAGGCCGAATGCCGATCATACCCACAATAGCCGTCACAAGGATTTCTGCCTCCTCCATGACTGCCACCCGGATCAGGCCCTCCATGCCCCCTGCTACTTTACAACCTGTATCTTTCACCCGGACCTCCAGCTCCTTTGCCAGAGCCGGGTCTCCTACTGCTGCAAGTTTTGGCCGGAAGGTGCGGATCTGCCGCTCCAGCAGATCAATATTTCTCCCGGCAGCCAGGCCTACTACCTGAAGATCTTTATTCTTGCTTACAATATCTAAAGTCTGGGTTCCGATAGAACCGGTGGAACCCAGTACTGCGATCTTTGTCATAATTTTATCCCCTTTATAACAGGATACCAGGCTCCTAAGTCCAGGATCCGCCTGGTTCCTGTTCCTCTCAACATCATATCAGTACATTAGCCAGAAAGTAAATAAACGGTGCGGTAAAGATCACGCTGTCAAACCGGTCCAGGATACCGCCGTGGCCGGGGATCAGCGTTCCGTAATCTTTTATGCCTTTATTTCTCTTTATAGCAGAGGCGGCCAGGTCTCCTACCATAGAGATCAGCGCTCCCACGGCGCAGATCAGAGCGTACATCCAGGGCGTATGTCCCTGAGCAGGATTTACCCCCGCGATGATCAGGGCGTAAACAGCTCCCAAAAGAGCAGCTCCCGCCACGCCACCTACAGCTCCCTCTATGGATTTCTTAGGGCTCAGTACCGGAGCCATCTTGTGTTTTCCTATAAGGCGTCCTACGCAGTAAGCGCAGGTATCGCTGCCCCAGGAGCTTAAGAAGATCAGCACCACCAGCCAGACGCCTCCGTCCAGATTTCTGGTCTTGTATATATAGGACAGCATCACCGCCACATAGAGGATTCCAAACATGGCAGCCATGATCTGTTCTGCCTGATATTTGGGATAGGTAAATACATAGACACACATAAGTAATACCAGCGCAAAGAGCAGGATCACCAGAGAAACCTCTTCGCTCTGGTCCCACAAAAGGGTAAGATAATATCCCGCTGCGCCAATGTATCCTGCGATCTCCAGAGGACCGAATCCCTTCTGATGGACGCCCATGGCCCGGTAAAGCTCGTTCATACCAATAATGGAAACCGCCAGCAGCACCGTAAAGAGTACCGCGCTTCCTGCTGCAATAGAAGCAGCTGCAATGATCACCAGAATGATACCGCTGAAAAGCCTTGTCCAGAACATCTTAGTCCTCCTTTACACCGCCGTATCTGCGGTCTCTCTTATTGTATTTTTCAATAGCTTTCACAAATTCTGCCTTGTCAAAATCCGGCCATGCCACATCTGTAAAATAAAATTCTGTATAGGCCAGCTGCCACATAAGGAAATTAGACAGCCGCTCCTCCCCGCTGGTACGGATCAGCAGATCCGGATCCGGCAGTCCTCTGGTATCCAGATAACCGGAAATGGTATCCTCCGTAATATCCTCCGGTGACAGGGTGCCCTTTTTCACATCTTCCGCCATATGACGGACTGCTCTTGTGATCTCATCTCTGCTTCCATAGTTCAGAGCGATCTGAAAGTGAAGCTCATCAAACTGACTGGAATATTCCTCCAGTTCCCGGATCCTATCCTGAAGATCCTGGTCAAAGGCCCGGGGATCCCCGATGACCCGCACCCGCATCTTATTATCCCGGGAAATTTTAATGCACTTCTTCATATAATTCCGGAACAGCTTCATCAGACCGTCTACCTCTTCCCTGGACCGTTTCCAGTTCTCTGTGGAAAAAGCGTATACAGTCAGATACTTGATCCCTAATTCCTTCGCCACTGTGCAGATCTTTTCCAGATTATCACAGCCTTTTACATGTCCGTAAGTCCTGGGCATACCCTTAGCTTTGGCCCAGCGTCCGTTTCCATCCAGAATAATGGCCACATGTCTGGGAACTACCATAATTCTCTCCTCCTACGCATAAAAGAGGCACAATACCTATATTTTGTATGTGCCCCTTCTACTGTTTTTATACAGTCATGATCTCTTTGGATTTTTCTTCCACTGCTTTATCGATTTCTTTTACATATTTATCTGTAGACTTCTGGATCTTATCCTCCAGTTCTTTGATCTCATCTTCAGATACATCCTGTTTTGCCAGCTTTTTAAAGGAATCATTGGCATCTCTGCGGACATTGCGGACAGCTACTTTTGCAGCCTCTCCTTTTTTCTTTACGTCCTTGACCAGTTCTTTTCTTCTTTCCTCTGTAAGTTCCGGCAGTACCAGACGGATCACTTTTCCGTCGTTATTGGGATTTAAGCCCAGATCAGAAGCCAGGATCGCTTTCTGGATCTCTTTGATCATAGAAGATTCCCAGGGCTGGATCTGGATCATTCTGGCTTCCGGCACCATAATATTTGCCACCTGCTGAAGAGGTGTGGGACTTCCATAATAGTCTACGGTAATTTTATCTAAAATATGCGGATTGGCTCTTCCTGCACGGATGGTAGAATATTCTTTTACCAGACCGTCCAGGGTTTTCTGCATCTTGTTTTCATATTTTTGGATTCTTTCATCTGTTGCCATAAATATTTCCTCCTGTTTCTATCTCTTCTTCCTTTTCGGAAGGATTTTCCTATACCAGTACTTTTGTACCGGTGAATCTGCCATGAGCGGTATTTACGATACTGTTCTCTTCATTGAGGCCAAATACCAGCATAGGCATCTTATTCTCCATACACATAATGGAAGCAGTCATATCCATAACCGCCAGCTTTTTGTCGATCACTTCCTGGATACTGATCTCATCATATTTCTTTGCGTCGGGATTCAGTTTAGGATCGCTGTCATAAACACCGTCTACCGCCTTTGCCAGGAAGATGGTGTCTGCCTCGATCTCAATGGCCCTGAGCACCGTAGCGGTATCAGTGGAGAAATAGGGGTGTCCTGTTCCGCCAGCCATAAATACCACCATATTCCGCTCAAAATATTTGTTGGCCCGGTCTTTTGAAAAAAGCTTTGTAAAAGAACCGCATTCAAAAGGTGTGAGCACACTGGTCTTCATACCTGCGGCGCGAAAAATTTCTGAAACATAAATACAATTCATAACGGTAGCAAGCATCCCGATCTGATCCGCTTTGGTACGGTCAATATTCTCACTGGTCCGTCCTCTCCAGAAATTGCCTCCTCCGATAACGATTCCTACCTGGATACCTTCTTCTACCAGAACCTTTACCTGCTTTGCCACTTCCATTACCGTATCTTCGTCAAAGCCGGTTTTTTTCGGTCCCGCAAGAGCTTCTCCGCTTAATTTCAGTAATATTCTCTTCATTATTCAAGCTCCTTTATCTTACTTTAGTGTCCTGCTGCATTACATACTAATGCAATATCTGACGCTTTTCTTTAGTATACCGGGAAAAGTGTACAATTTCAAGAAATATTTCTAAAATTCAAAAACTCTGAAGCAAAAGGACCGCCGCCCCCGGATCTTGTCCTCAGGGCAGCAGTCCTTCTTAGTTTTTACAGGGTCTGGAACAGACTCCAGTATCCCTGGAAAAAGATATACAAAATAATGATCGGCAGGATAAAAGTAAAATAAACTTTCAGCTTTTTCGGGAAGCTAATACCTTTCCCCGTATTTGCTTCTTTTATAAAGTTATCCCAGCCCCAGCCGTATCTGGTCACACAGAACAGCAGATAGATCAGAGAACCTAAAGGCAGGATATTGTTACTCACCAGGAAGTCCTCAAAATCCATGATGTTCTTGCCCAGGATAGTAAAATCACTCCAGATCGTCAGCCCGAAGATACAGGGCAGGGAAAGAACTGCGATCGCGATCCCATTAATGACCGTGGCTTTCTTTAAGCTCCATCCCCACAGGTCTGTGGCGCAGGAGATGATATTCTGGAATACAGCGATAATAGTGGTCAGCGCGGCGAAAGTCATAAACAGGAAGAACATGGCTCCCCAGATCCTTCCTCCCGCCATATGATTAAATACATTTGGCAGGGTGACGAATACCAGGCCTGGTCCCTCGCCGGGATCAATGCCGTAGGCAGAGCAGGCAGGGAAAATGATCAGGCCTGCGATAAGCGCCACACAGGTATCCAGCACCAGAATATTTATGGCTTCTCCTGTAAGCTTTCTCTCTTTGCCGATATAGCTTCCGAAGATAGCTAAAGCTCCGATCCCGCAGCTCAGTGTAAAGAAAGCCTGTCCCATAGCTGCGAATATAACTTCAGAAATGGGGTAGTCTGTCAGCTTTCCGAAATCCGGAAGAAGATAAAACTTCAGTCCCTCTGTAGCTCCCGGCAGAAGACTGGAATTTACTGCCAGCACCACCATCAGCAGGAAAAGCACCACCATCATGATCTTGTTGATCCTTTCCACACCGCTCTGAAGCCCCATAGAGCAGACCAGGAATCCTAAGACTACAATGATCAACATCCAGATCAGCATAGTAGGAAGATCTGTGGTCAGATTCGCGTAAACCTGGCTGACACCTTCTGCGTCCAGCCCTACAAAATCCCCTTTCAGCATTTTAAAGAAATAAATCAGCATCCATCCGCCAATAGTCGTATAGAACATCATCAGCAGGAAATTTCCCGCGATCCCCACATAACGGTAGAGATGCCATTTGGCCCCTTTCTTTTCCAGGACATTAAAAGACAGGGCAATACTTTTCTGACTGGCACGTCCCACAGCAAATTCCATGACCATGATAGGAAGTCCCATAACGATCAGGAAGAACAGATAGATCAGCACGAAAGCCGCTCCGCCGTACTTTCCTGTAATGTAGGGGAAACGCCAGACATTTCCCAGACCTATAGCGCACCCTGCAGAGATCAGGATGAAACCGATCCGGGAAGAAAATCTTTCTCTTTCCATTTTTCTTTACCTCTTTTACATTTTTAGACGGAAGATATTATACCGCAAAGCGGGGAGCCAAGCGAGCATTTATGTTCATTTGGCGACCGCCAGCGATACTAGTGTGCTGTATCACTCACATTTCGCATAATAACTTGCCTGAACTTCCATCTGCGGCGTTGTCGTCAATCGGCGTAGCCACCGCTACGCCTCATTCCTCCGCCTTGCAGAATGAGAAGTTCATTCGTCGTTATTATGCTGAAAGCGAATGATACAGCACACTAGCCGTCCTGCGGCTAGTATACCATGGTTCTTTACCGGCTTTCAATACTTCCGATGTTTTTTATCAGAAGAGAAATAGTCCCGTCAGAGTTGGTGATAAATTCGATCCGGTCTTTATTATTATATTCTTCCATGGGGATCTTCAGCTCGATCCCGGTATCTGTCAACAGCCGCTGGGTCATATATTTTCTGGTGGTTGCAGGGTTCTGAGGCTCCACCGCAGCTTCATTGAGATGATATTTTTCCAGTTTTTCCTGGACTTCTTCTTTCATATCGGGATGATCCTTAAAGATCTTATCCACCACTTCCGGAATCTGAAAGCCTCCCTGTTCCGTAAACTCCCGGTTCAAAATACTCTTGGTCTCCATCTGGACCTCAAACTGCTCCGACTCATTAAAATATTTTTTCTGTACATCAGCCACCGCTTTGCTGACAATGGAAAGCTTGGACTTCGACGAAAGGGCGCCGGAGCATTTTAAAAACAGTTTGGAAAAATAATTGGTCTTTACCCCGTTGACCTCATATTTTTTCTCCACCAGCCGCACATACTCAGGGGCGTCCAGATCGATCAGGGCTGCCTCGGAAAGCTTCTGGGTCTCTCCCGGGAGAATGGCTTTCTGCTGGATGATATCGTTATTATTCCCCCAGGGGTCCGAGTTGGTCAGATGGGTATAGGAAGTTTTATAGTTCATTTTCAAAAGAGCCAGGTATCTGTGCTTTTCCACGGTATATTCCGCCACCAGCAGATCCGCCCCGGGGATGTCAATATTCTGGCTCATGATCGTATAAAGCTGTCCGGCGATCTTCTGGGAAACCTCAACAAATTTTTCTGCATCCCACTCTTCTGCCAAAGGAAATATCGGAGAATCCTCCAGAAAGCTGCAATTTTTCACATCATCACTGGTATCGATCCGGTAAATGTGAGCTTTCAGAAAATCTGCCAGATCCGGCCCCAGATCCAGTACCGCATCCGAAAGCACCGGCATCCCCAGTCCTGGATCCATAATATGTACAATGGCCTGACTGATCCTGATCTCATCTTTTGAATTTAACATGTTCTCTTCCTCTTTTCTTCTATACTTCTCTTCCGTTCATCATGCCCTGGCAGGCGATTATGATCACCATGGAAACAAGAATATTCATCACAAGGCTGACAACGGTAAAGACACCCATCATCAGAGCGGGGCTGCGGTACATACCGGTAAGAAGGACAATAACCAGTCCAATGACCAGAGAAGGAACCGCCGCAGCCACAATGATCAGCATACGCAGGAAAGATTCCAGCATTACATTGGCTCTGCTCCTTAAGATCCTTACAGAAAGCACCGTTCCGGCAACAAAGATCAGACTGTATCCCAGAAGCATGACCAGATACTGAAGGATATCCAGAGGCGCCATTCTGGTAAAGATACCGGCGAATATCACAGAAACGCTCATAATGATCCCGATCTTCAGATAAGCGGGGATCATGGCATATACCAGTTTCTTTAAAGGACTGTCCGGGATCAGGTAGATCTGATAGTTGTTCAGATCCCGGAGAAGATCCGAATCCTGGATCAGGGTAAACAGCCAGATGATCATCATATAGCAGAACATATAAAAGACGTTATCCGGAAGGACGATCAGACTGATCACAAAATAAAAAACAATGATAGCTACATCCTGTTTTCTCAGGAAATTTCCTGTTTTCCGCATGATCAGCAGGTTCTTGGATAGGACTGCTTTTGCTCCGGGAGCAAATTCCCCTTTCACCCTTTTCACTTTTCCATCCTCGATCCTGGCCCGTCCTCCGTTGGCCTTTGCTCTTCTCAGAAAAGCACTTGCCTCCTCCGCGTCTGCCACTGCCTGCTCCGTAATGTCTTTGTCAAATCTTAAAAAGAATACCACAACGATCAGACAGCATGCAAGAAGAAGAATCGTTCCGCCCAGGGTATAAAGATACTGCCCCTGAAGGAAACTGTCGATAGCCCACTTGGTCCAGCCAAAAAAGGGGACCAGATAGAATTCCCGGCTGGCTGCAAACAGCAGGAAACCATTTTTCAGATCATAGCCGGACCGATGGACTGCCCAGAAAAATACCAGGGCCGTACAGATCACCACCACTGCCACAGGCAGGTAATTCCACTTTTTATACTTTTCATTCACCAGCCCCCACATATAAATATAATCTGTAAGGAGAAGGAAAAAGACCAGCATCAGCGTCAGATCCACAAAGCATACCAGAAAATAAGGAATGGTAAAATATCCGGCCATGGAAAACATAGCGATCATATAACATCCCAAAAGGCCGTACAGCACGCCCTGCCTGAGAGACTGGAACAGGATATAGCCGTTTACCTGTTTTCTGGTGTAGGGGCCTGCAAAAAGATAGTAGGCGTCTGTGTCGTATACCAGTGCCTTTCTCTTATTAAGCATTACTGTAAAGGCAAAAATAGCAGTCATGCCGATCCCGATCAGAACGGCGGTATTGGTGTCTACCGTTCCCTCAGCCGCCGGATTATCTGAAGATGTGACAAAAGCCATGATCACCAGCCCGCCATAAAGAAGGATGAGAAAAATAGTGATCAGCGCAGAGGCCGGAGTCCGGAACTGATTACGTACAGTTCCTTTCACTTTTAAAAAAGACAAATATAACAATGATTTCATCTATTCTTCCTCCGCTGTAGCTTCAAAGAAAATCTGTTTCAGTGTTTCACTGCCCTCTTCTCCCCGGTGTATCCGGCGGATGATCTCCCCGCGATTCATGATATAGGCACAGTCCCAGACCTCATTGACCACATCAATGATATGAGTGCTGACCAGGATAGAGGTTCCCTGGTTTTTCAGTTCTACCAGAAGGTTCAGGACTTCTTCAATACTAGCAGGATCCAGGCCCACCATAGGTTCGTCTACCAGAAGGGCTTTGGGCTGGATCAGCAGGGCCAGGATCATACTCAGCTTCTGTTTCATACCTTTACTCAGTTCTTTTGCCAGTTTATGCCTCTGCTGCGTCAGCTGGAACAGTTCCAGATACTTATCTCCTGTCTCTTTATAGTTATCCAGCCGGTAGGCTTTTCCGATAAATTCTATACTCTCATCTACTGTAAGAAGATCATAGAGCACCGGCACTTCCGGAATATAGCCGAACTGCTTCTTTGCCTCCAGGCTGTTATTGGGATATCCGCAGATCAGGATCTCTCCTTTATAGCTGAGAAGATTTACAATACTTTTGATAGTAGTAGACTTTCCCGCCCCATTAGGCCCTAAAAGTACGGTGATCTCTCCCGGCATGGCGGTAAGAGAAGCGTCTTTTACCGCTGCCCCATGGCTGCCTTTATAGTACTTGGTCAGATTTTTCACCTCGATCATAACTGTCCTCCTTGGTATACTTTTCCCAACAATTACTAAATTTTGTCGGAAAATTATTAGATTTGAGGCCAGTATAGCAGAAAATTCTGTCAGGGTAAAGGAAAACCTCCCGGGTTGATTTTTATCTCTTCTTTTATTGCTTCACCTTCTGTCACTATGGTATACTTGGACTATGGAGATGTTTTACAAAAATTTTATATTTGGGAGGTTTTTATGCCAAAGAGAAATGATATCCACAAAGTTTTAATCATTGGTTCCGGACCTATTATCATCGGACAGGCCTGTGAATTTGACTATTCCGGTACCCAGGCCTGCAAGGCTTTAAAAAGCCTTGGCTATGAGATCGTCCTGGTAAATTCCAATCCGGCCACTATTATGACGGATCCTTCTACCGCTGATGTAACTTACATCGAGCCGCTGAATGTAGACCGTCTCACAGAGATCATCGCAAAGGAACGGCCGGATGCTCTTCTCCCTAACCTGGGAGGACAGTCGGGACTGAATCTCTGTGAGGAGCTGTATCATGCAGGGGTGCTGGATAAATATCATGTAGAAGTAATCGGTGTCCAGGTAGACGCTATCAGCCGGGGTGAGGACCGTATTGAGTTTAAAAATACTATGAACAAGCTGGGGATCGAAATGGCAAAAAGCGCCCCGGCCTATTCCGTGGAAGAGGCTGTAAAGATCGCCGGAGAACTGGGATATCCCTGTGTTATCCGTCCTGCCTATACCATGGGCGGAACCGGAGGAGGAATTGTCTATAACGAAGAAGAACTTCGGAAGGTTGCCGCCAGAGGCATCGCCGCTTCTATGGTAAACCAGATCCTCATCGAAGAATCTGTCATCGGCTGGGAAGAACTGGAAGTAGAAGTTGTCCGTGACGCAAAGGGGCAGAAGATTTCTGTATGTTTTATTGAAAACATCGATCCCATGGGAGTACATACGGGAGATTCCTTCTGTGCCGCTCCTATGCTGACGATCTCCCAGGAAGTCCAGGATGAGCTGGAAAAACAGGCCCACGCCATTGTAGAATCCATCGGCGTTATCGGGGGTACCAACGTACAGTTTGCCCATGATCCCAAGACCGGCCGTATTATTATCATTGAGATCAATCCCAGGACCTCCCGTTCCTCTGCTCTTGCCAGCAAGGCCACAGGCTTCCCTATCGCCTATGTATCCGCCCTTCTGGCCGCGGGACTGACTCTGGACGAGATCCCCTACTGGAAGGAAGGAACTCTGGAGAAATACAAACCATCCGGAGATTATGTGGTTATCAAGTTTGCCCGGTGGGCATTTGAGAAATTTAAAGGCTCCCAGGATAAACTGGGAACCCAGATGAAAGCCGTAGGCGAGGTTATGTCCATCGGTAAGAATTACAAAGAAGCTTTGCAGAAAGCTATCCGTTCTCTGGAAAAAGGCCGCTACGGCCTGGGCTTTGCCTCTGACTTTAACAGTCTTTCTCTGGAAGAACTGTACCGGAGACTGGCGGAACCTACCAGCGAGCGTCAGTTCCTGCTTTACGAAGCGATCCGCAAAGGGGCTTCTTTAGAGAAACTCCACGACATGACCCATATTAAGATGTGGTTCCTGGAACAGATGAAAGAACTGGTGGATCTGGAAGAAGAGATCCTGAAATATCAGGATAAGGAACTGCCTGATGATCTCCTGATCCAGGCTAAAAAAGACGGCTTTTCTGACCGGTATCTGGCTCAGATCCTCCATACAGACGAATGGGAGCTGTTTAAGAGAAGAGAATCCCTGGGACTTTCCCAGCGGTGGGATGCCGTTCCTGTAAGCGCTGTAAAAGAGCCTGCTGCCTACTACTACTCTACTTATATCGGAGAAGATAAAGCCTCTGTTTCAGATGGGCGCAAAGTCATGGTCCTGGGCGGCGGCCCCAACCGTATCGGACAGGGTATCGAATTTGACTACTGCTGCGTTCATGCGGCCTTTACCTTAAGAGAACTGGGATTTGAAACTATCATGGTAAACTGCAATCCGGAGACGGTATCTACAGACTATGATACTTCTGACAAACTTTACTTTGAACCTCTTACTGTAGAAGACGTTATGTCCATCTATAACAAGGAGAAGCCTCTGGGCATCATCGTCCAGTTTGGCGGCCAGACTCCTCTGAATATTGCCGCAGAACTGGAAAAACGGGGCGCTCATATCCTTGGTACTTCTCCTGCAGTTATTGATATGGCAGAAGACCGCGACCAGTTCAACGCTATGATGCAGAAGCTGGATATTCCTATGCCGGAATCGGGCATGGCTGTCAACATCGAAGAAGCCCTGGAGATCGCCCATCGGATCGGATATCCTATGATGGTGCGTCCTTCCTACGTTTTAGGCGGAAGAGGCATGGAAGTCGTTTATGATGATGATATGCTCAAAGACTATATGGCTGCGGCCATCAACGTAACGCCGGAGCGCCCGATCCTTATGGACAAGTTTCTTCAGAACGCCCTGGAATGCGAGACAGACGCTATTTCTGACGGCTCCCACGCCTTTGTTCCTACGGTTATGCAGCATATTGAACAGGCCGGCATCCACTCCGGAGATTCCGCCTGTGTGATCCCTTCTGTGGAGATTTCCGAAGAACACAAGGACCTGATCCGGAAATATACTACGGCCATAGCCTGTGAAATGGGTGTTGTGGGACTGATGAATATGCAGTATGCCATCTGCGAAGGAAAGGTTTACGTTCTGGAAGCGAACCCCAGGGCCTCCCGTACCGTGCCTCTGGTATCCAAGGTCTGCAACATCAACATGGCAAATATCGCAACAAAACTGATGACCTATGAACTTACCGGCACCCGTCCGGATGTGACCAAATATGAGGAAAAAGATCATCCTTACTACGGGGTAAAGGAAGCCGTCTTCCCATTTAACATGTTCCCAGAGGTAGATCCTCTCCTGGGACCGGAAATGCGTTCTACCGGAGAAGTTCTTGGTCTCGGGGAGACCTTCGGCATGGCTTATTATAAAGCCGAGGAGGCTGCAGGCGCCAAACTGCCCCTGGAAGGAACCGCTCTTGTCAGCGTGAATAAGAAAGACCGGCCTGAGGCTCTGGAAGTGGCAAAACAGCTTCATGAACTGGGCTTTGAGATCGTGTCCACAGAAGGCTGCGCCGGCTACTTTAATGAACACGGCGTGCCCTGCAAGGCAATGAAAAAACTTCAGGAAGGCCGTCCCAATATCTATGACGCCATGGTAAACGGACAGATCGATCTGATTGTCAATACGCCGGCAGGAAAACAGAGCAAGTATGATGATTCCTATCTGAGGAAAACAGCCATCAACAAACGGATCCCTTATATCACCACCATGTCCGCTGCTCTGGCCAGCGCCAAAGGCATCCATGCGGTGCTGAACAAAGAGGCCTCTCCTCTGAAATCTCTCCAGGAATATCATCAGATGCTGGAGTAAAAGTATTTTCAGGAAACCGGTCCAAATCCCAGGTCCGGTTTCCTGTATATAAAATCTATCACACCATTTGGAGACTATAGTTATGTCAGCAAAACATTCAAAGAATTTTATCCTGCTGTTTTTAACAGCACTTATATGGGGCGTAGCCTTTGTGGCCCAGAGCGTGGCTATGGATTACATCGGTCCCTATACCTTCAATGCCGTCCGTTCTTTACTGGGCGGCATTGTCCTGGTCCCCTGCGTATTCCTCTTCGGACAGAAAAAGAAGACCGTTAAAGATGAGGATCCGTCAAAAGGAACCGCCGTAGACCGCCCAGGAGATATGATCACCGGAGGGCTCCTCTGCGGTATCATGCTGTTTCTCTCCACCACCCTTCAGCAGGTAGGGATCCAGTATACTACCGTGGCAAAGGCCGGATTTATCACAGCTTTATATATTATCCTTGTACCTATCCTGGGGATCTTTCTTAAAAAACGGGTATCCTTTCAGATCTGGATCAGCGTAGTCATAGCCATTATAGGCCTCTATCTGCTGTGTATGAAGGGAAGCTTCCATCTGGGACAGGGAGATTTTCTGATGCTGGTCTGTTCCTTGTGCTTTGCCCTCCATATCCTGGTCATCGACCACTTTACAGATAAAGTCAGCGGCGTAAAGCTGTCCTGTATACAGTTTTTTGTCTGCGGCCTGCTGTCCTGTATACTGATGTTTCTTTTTGAAAAGCCGGCTGTTTCAGATATCCTGTCCGCCTGGCTGCCCATCGTCTACGCAGGAGTGTTCTCCAGCGGCGTTGCCTATACTCTGCAGATCATCGGACAGAAAGGGACGGATCCTACTATCACCTCTCTGATCCTCAGTCTGGAGTCTGTGGTTTCCGTACTGGCCGGCTGGATCATTCTTGGACAGTCACTTACTCCAAGAGAGATCCTGGGCTGTCTGCTGATGTTCGGAGCTATTATCCTGGCACAGGTGGCTCCTGTCCAGAAAGCTTCCTCATAAGGATTTCCTGCTCCTGTCCAGGATAACGTTTAACATTCTCTGACAGAACAGATAAGGGGCTGTCGCATTAATCAAAATCGAGAATATTTATACATTTTATTGCTCAGTCTGCAACCCTTTGAGCCTATAGTCTCAAAGCTATGCTCGACAAATTCGCATAAAATGTATAAATATTCCTGAAATATGACTAATGCGACAGCCCCTTTTTTTCTGAAATATACCGTCTGTAAATATCCTCCCTGTACAAAGGGCGAACCTTTACATAAACCTTTTACAGACCCAGGAGTTTTCCCAGCTCCCTGGTATTATCCGCAGTCTTTACGACGCCTGCTCTTAAAAGTTCTTCTTTCGTTCCATATCCATAGGTAACACCGATACAGGAAAGCCCGGCTTCTTTTGCCCCGAGAACATCATAATGCCGGTCTCCCACCATGATCACCTGCTCCCGCTCATCCAGACAATTCATTTTTTCCAGGACCTGGAGGATCACTTCAGCCTTTGTCATCTTAGGCCGGTTAATATCGCTGCCCATGATCACATCAAAATATGTATCCAGCTGAAAATGATCCAGAACGATCTTGACCATTTGATCTGGTTTGGAAGAAGCCACCGCCAGGGTGATCCCTTTCTCTTTCAGGCCTTCCAGGAGCTCTTTTATCCCCGGATAAGGCTGATTTTCAAAAATTCCCGTAACATTATATCTTTCACGGTAATACTTTACAGCTTCTGCGGCCTCTTCTTCGCTGAACCCGGCATAGTCCATAAACTGTTCCAGAAGAGGCGGACCTACGAAAACCTCCAGCTTTTTCCGGTCTTTTCCCAGATCCGGCCTTCCCATTTTTTTCAGGGCATACTGAACTGACTTGGTGATTCCCTCTCCCGAAGCTGTCAGTGTTCCGTCTAAGTCAAATAGTACTCCTTGATATTTCATTTTCTCACTCCTGTATCAGACTTTCTGTCAGTTTTAATACTTTTTCTTTTGTCATATTCGGATAATGGACACCATCCACATAGATATTAGGAGAAGTCCTGCACTTCTTCAGACAATTCCTGGTAGTCAGGAGGATCCGTTTATCCCGGGACAGACCGTCCCTGTCTGTCTGAAGCTTTTTCTTAACAGCTTCCAGGATCTCCAGACTATCTTTCCTTTGGCAGCGCTCTCCGGTACACAGAAGGATTTCATGGACATAAGGGGCTGCTTTCAGGCTGGGATACAGCTTTATGATACAGTTCAACACGCTTTCCTTTACGCCAAGCCTCTCTGCTGCCATCTGGCAGGCTTCTGAAGGTATCCATCCTTCCGTCTCCTGGATCTCCCGGAGCATGGCGGTAAGATTTTCCTGGGCCCCGGGCTCTTTCTGTCCTGCATAGTATTCAATGATCTCTTTTATTTCCTCTTCTTTTTTCAACAGGTTTCCTCCTTATCCCTCTTTCTTTCCAGAAAGACAAATTCTGTGTCTGAAGAATATTCTTCCCTGTATCCGTAATCTAATCCATGAAAATTTTTCACCTCGTCCGCTTCTTCAATCTGGTTTGCGGAAAGCCACCGGACCATTTCTCCTCTGGCCATTTTGGCCTTTGTAGCCTTTACCTTTATCCTGCCCTGGATCTCCTCTCCGAAAATACAGGTAATATACCGGACATCCTTCTCCAGATATTTTTCTATGGCTTTACTATACTCTTTGGAAGCAAGATTCAGGATCACCCGGTCATCTTTTGTCAGCTCCCGGTAAAGCCGGTCTCCCCAGAATTCATATAAATTTTTACAATCTCCCGCCTTCAGTCTGGCCTGCATTTCCAGACGGTATGGGATCACCCCGTCCTGGGGCCGCAGGATCCCATAAAGACCGGAAAGGATCCGAAGGTGTGCTTTTACATATTCCCACTGGCTTTCTGTAAAAACCTGGGGCGCCATATACTGATACTGTATCCCTTCATAGGCCAGCACCGCCCCTGTCAGATTCTGATCCATGGCAAAACGGCGGAGACGTTCCTGATTTTCTTCTGCGATCTTTTCATTACAGTTCCATAACGCTTTCAGATCTCCAAAATCTATTTTCTTCAGTTCTTCTCTTAACTGGCAGGCCTCCTCATAAAATACCGGACGGGTAATCTCAGAGAGTTCCTCTTCTTTCCGGTTCATCTTTTTGGCCGGCGATATAATAATCTTCATTCCTATTCTCCAAATCGTATTTTTTCTGTTTACTTCTCACTCAGGTATTTTATCATGTTCTATCTTTTCCGTCACTTCTTTTTTCAGGAATAGACTTTCCTCCGGGACCATGATAAAATACCCCTGAAAATATTACCAGAATTTTGTTTTTCAGAAAGGAAAAATTTTATGAGCATAGAAGCAGTTATCTTTGATATGGACGGTGTTCTTTTTGACACAGAAAGACTGATGAAAGAAGGATGGATGAAAGCAGGAAGAGAAATGGGATTTACCATCACCGAGGAACAGCTCCGCCAGATGAGAGGAAGCTCCAGGGACAGAAGCGCCGCTCTTTTTCAGAAGTGGTACGATGGTAAAGTAGATTACGATCAGGGCCGCCGGATCCGCAGCCGGTATGTAAAGGAATATATCGATCAGCACTCTGTTCCGGAAAAGAAAGGCCTGAAAGAACTGCTGAATTTCTTAAAAAAGGAAAACATCCCCGTAGCCGTAGCCACTTCCACCAGGCGGAGCACGGCCTCCCACTACTGGGAACTGGCCGGGATCACTTCCTATATCACAGCTTCCGTATGCGGGGATGAAGTAGCAGCCTGCAAGCCGGAACCGGATATTTTTCTGAAAGCTGCTCAGGCTCTTCAAGTGGCTCCTGAAAACTGTCTGATCGTAGAGGACAGTATCAATGGTCTGAAAGCCGCGAGAGCTGCCGGAGGCGTTTCCTGTATGGTGCCTGATCTGACTCCTTACACAGAAGACCTGCTTCCATTCTGTGATTATGTATGTGAGGATCTTTCCCGGATCATCTCACTTATCAAAAACAGGAGCAGCCTGTAAAGATGGTTTCCGCCAAAGGAGCTGCCACATGAATGATATGTCAGGAATCACTTTTCCCGGTTTTCCTTTGCCAGTTCCATGATCTCATTATATTTGCTCATGATATAACCGAAATTCTTTCTTTTATGGGGAAGGAGGCAGTTTGTACAGTCCTTGACTCCTTTTTCTGTGTACTTAAAATTTCCTCCGCACCGATCCCCCAGAGCATACAAAGGACAATAGCAGAACAGGCAGTTAAAATTCTCCGGGTCATTGGTTTTATGACAGGGAAAATACTCACATTCTTTGTGGCAGAAAAAGGAATATTTCTTTCCTTCCCAATATGGTTTTTCTTTTGCTTCACTCATGGTCTTACCCCTTTCCTATATTGTCAGTCCCGGCAGAAAATTCTCCGGCTTGTATAAGGCAGATCCGTCAAAGATCTCTTCCAGCAGATTCAGGTTTTCATCGGAATGTTCAATCTCTCTGGCATACTCCCAGGCAGCCCGGCAGACAGTCTCCAGTTTGGGATCTTCTCCCCGGATATACCATCGCTCCAGAAGGATCTCCCGGATCCAGAGCAGAGAAAATACCGACAGGACTGCCTTCGTATAGATCATATCGTCATAGACTGCTCCGCAGAAATAGGTATAGACAAAGAAAACCAGGATCTGTTCTCCCCAGATATCCCAATCCTGTTCTTTTCCTGATTTATGCAGGATTTCACCAAAACTTTTCCGGATCTTAGCGTAGGTTTCTTCATCTCTATCATAAAGCTGTGCCTGGAGATTTTCAAGCTCTTTTCCCCAGTCTTCCCGGAGGACCTCCAGTTTTTTCAGGTCGTCGGCCATAGCTTTCATATTCCGGAATCTTGCCTTAAAACTTCCTTTTTCTTCTCTCTTCAGGATATCTTCCAGACACGCTTCCAGTTCCAGTTCAAACAGTTCCCCTCTGTCCAGAGCTTCCTGTATTTCAAAGGAAAACAGGAGCAGGACCGCCATTCTTTTGCCCAGATCCAGAGACCGGTTCTGGATCACAGTAAAAATAAGTTCTCTGGCTTCCTCCAGACGGTCAAAAAGCAGAAGATCAAAATCCTGATAATCTTCCTCGTTCTCTTCCACCAAATCCTCTGTCTCTTCAAATTCCGTCTTCTCCTTTACAGACAGCATGATCCTGGCTGCTTCCGGACAGGAAAGAGAAAGAGAATATTCCCTCAGATCTTCAAACTCTTCCACATGTCTTGGGTACTGACGGCAGGTCTGACAAAGGGCTTCAGGCCCCAGCTCCTGATAGATATCGCAGAGATTTTCCTCATTTAAAAAGCTGCAGCGTCTGTTATATTGTTCAAAAATTCCCTGATACCAGTCAATAGAATTTAAAAGCCTGGTGCCGAAATCACTATTTATATTGCTGTACTTTTCCAGAGATTCCTCATCGATCACGATCTGCCACCCGGCGCAGCAGGTGTCCGGACAGCTGCCGGCAATACATTGGAAATCCGGATAATACTTTGGTTTTTTATAACGCATTTTTCTTGTCCTGCTTTCTGTTGTAAATAGATTGCAATAAAGAGAGTAACATATCTTTAGCAGGATTTCAATGAAAGAAGCATATCTGTCAGCTGATCAAAGTTGATCCCGTTTACTTTTTCCAGAAGCCGGATCTCCTGTTCGTCAAAAATCCCGTCTCCCATATATGCGCCGCAGATCCCGCAGGCCATGGCCCCTATAGTATCTGTATCTCCTCCTATATTTGCCCCGTATCTGGCACATAAAACCGGATTTCCTCTGCCAAGAGCCAGGATTCCCAGAGCTGCCGGTATACTTTCTGCAGAAGCCAGTCCGGTGCCTATGATCTCATACAGGTCTTTCAGGATTTCTGCCGGCTTTTTCTCCTGGCCGGCAATTTTGGCAGCCAGACGGATCCTCCTTGCTACAGAAGGACTGCAGACTTTATATCCTCTTGACTCTCCTGCCTTTGCTCCTTCTGCCCCATAGGCCAGTATCTTTTCCAGACTTTCTTCTCCCTGCAATGCCTTTCCAGCCGCTGCCGCCACGGCACAGGCAGCGGAAATGGCGCAGGAAGTATTATGGGTAGGCATACACAGCTTCTGCACCTGTTCCGCTAATACTTCCATATCTTTGTCTCCATACAAAAGCCCTACAGGAAGGATCTTCATAGCCCCTCCGTTGGTAACCCCGTTTCTCCCTGTAATCTCCATAGGTACTCCCTGATCCAGCTTTGCAAAGGCCGCCGCTGTACTTGGACCGATAACGGATTTTGACTTTTCCTGTTCCCCGGTCCATTTTCTCAGTTTCTGTATAAAGATTTCCGGACGGACTTCTCCGCCTGTTTCTGCCAGCATTTCGATAACAAAGATCATATTGATGGTATCGTCTGTTACCTCTCCCGGCCGGAAACCTCTGGAAATTTCATTATCCTCATCCCCCGGAAGAAAATCATCTATATAACCGAATTTCTCCTTTATTTTTTCCGGAGTCCATGTCTCAGAGGGCATACCGAAAGCATCCCCGTAGGCCGCTCCTATAAGGGCGCCCCTGATCCTGCTTTTTTTATCTAAGTTCATCTGCAACCTCCTCCAGCTTCGGCGAAAATCTGGCTCCCAGTCCGGTACATGTATGAGCGGCACAGGCAGAGGCAAATCTCATAGATTCCTCCAGCCCTTTTCCCTTCAGGCAGTAACTGTAAATAAAGCTGCCCATATAAGAATCCCCGGCTCCTGTAGTATCTACAGCTTTTACATTTTTGCTTCTTTCACAAAGAGCCGATGCAAGGCGCTTTCCCTGCAACGGCTCAGATTTACCCTTTCGCTTTTTCAGAATATATTTCTCATATCATACCATTTGGCCCCTCCGTGGGAGGAGTCCGCCTCTCCGAAACATTGGAATCCATGATTTTCATAGAATCCAATGAGATGAGCCTTACAGGTAAGGACCACGCCTTTCTTTCCCCGCTTTCGGGCCAGTTCAACAAAATAGTCTACCAGCTTTCCTGCAATTCCCCGGTGCCGGTAATCCGGCAACACATTCAGTCCGAAAACCGTCTGGTAATCTCCCTCCGGAATATGAAGGCTTACATCATGGTACATTTCATCTGGAAGATATGGTCTGTCTGTAGTTCCTCCATTAATGAAACCTACAGGCTTTCCATCTGCCTCTGCCGCCACAAAATTTTCCGGAAAAGCTTTCATTCTCTCCGCTACCTGCTCCGGTGAAGCTGCCTCCAGAGGAGGAAAGCAGATTCCTTCAATTTCTGCCAGTATCCCGGCTTCCTCAGGTTTTGCCATTCTGATCATTATATCGCTCATAAATTTCTTAAAGTCCTTTCGCCAGTCTTTCTATAATGTCCACGCAATTTTCAACACCTATAAGACTGCTGTCCAGACAAAGATGATAGTTTTTTGCCATTCCCCAGTCTCTTCCGGTATAGTGCTGATAGTAAAGTTTTCTTTTCTTGTCTTTTTCTTCCAGACGTTTCTCCGGTTTTTCTTTCCGCTCTCCATAGAGGCGGAGGATCCTTTCTTTCTTAAATTCCAAAGGTGCGTGGATAAATACGTGAAGACAATCATCCCTGTCTTCCAACACATAATCGCCGCATCTTCCAACGATCACACAAGGCTCTTTTTCCGCCAGTTCCCTGATGATCTTGTACTGGACCGACCAGAGATAATCTGACATAGACATTCCGTTAGGTCCTAAAGCCTGTCCCTGGGAAAGATTATAAAAAAACCAGTTGGAACTGGAAGCTTCCTCTCCCTGCTTCGCGACAAACTCCTGACAAAAGCCTGTTTCTTCTGCGATCTTTCGGATCAGTTCCTTATCATAGTAAGGAATTCCCAGACGTTTTGCCGTTTTCTTTCCGATAGTTCTTCCTCCGCTGCCGAATTCCCGGCTGATCGTAATCACCCTTTTTCCCATAAGCCTTCTCCTTTCTCTGCATCCAGAAAATCCATAGGTCAGTCCGAAGGACTTTCCTACAGAATAAAACTGCCAGGCATTATGCAGATAAGATTCCAGCCTCTTTCAGGTTTTCCTCGATCCTGTCCAGGATTTCCTCACTGTCCGCATAAACAGTATGACAGTGATGTCCTGAGGTAAGGCTGGTCAGTGGACGGGATTTACCGCTTCGGATCTCTTCCAGGAATTTCCGTACCTGCATCCGGGAGCTGATATTCAGAGCGGCACGAAGTTCTCCATAAACCTCATGCTCTACGAAAACATCTGCCGCCCTGCCGCCCCAGTCTACGATGATATTCAGTTCTTCCTCGATCTGTTCATCTGTATGGAAGACCCGGAAGATCCTGACAGCTTTTTTTTCGTCTTTGTATACATAACCTCTGTTGGTGGAGAGGATCTCTCTGTCTCCAGCTCTCAGCAGAGCGATATCCTGGACGATCACCTGTCTGCTCACATGAAATATTTCCGCCAGCTTTTGTCCGGATACCGGCTTCTTGCTTTCTTCTATGTATTTTAAGATTTCCTGTCTCCGCTCTTCTCCTGCCATCTGCACTGCCATCTCCTCCGCTGTTTAAATATCCCTTCCAAAACTCTTCCGATGCCTGGTTTTTCTGCCTCTATTATACCATAAAGCAGAGAGCCAAGCGAATATTTATATTCATTTGGCGACTGCCGACGATACTAGCCGCTCTGCGGCTAGTATACCATAAAGCAGAGAGCCAAGTGAATATTTATATTCATTTCTCTCATTTATCATAAAACAAGGCCTATAGAAATATCCTATATCTGTTTGGTGATCAGTCCACTGCATGAAGGTTCTTTAAGGAAAGATCCAGAATGGGCGCAGAATGAGTCAGAGCGCCGCTGGAAATATAATCTACGCCTATGGATACCAGATTCTCGATATTCTCTTTTGTCACATTTCCGGAGCATTCCGTCTGAGCTCTGCCGTCTATAAGAGCTACCGCTTCTTTCATCATTTCCGGAGTCATATTATCCAGCATGATGATATCCGCTCCTGCCTCCAGTGCTTCTTTCACCATATCCAGATTTTCTGTCTCCACCTCGATCTTTCTTACAAAGGGAGCGTATTCCCTGGCCATTTCCACGGCTTTTTTCACACTTCCAGCTGCTCCGATATGGTTATCCTTTAAAAGGATCCCGTCGGAAAGGTTATATCTGTGATTATATCCGCCTCCGGTCTTTACCGCGTATTTTTCAAAGATCCGCATGTTGGGAGTAGTCTTCCTGGTATCCAGAAGTTTTGTCTTGCTGCCCTTGAGCAGATCTGCGATCTGGCGGGTATAGGTGGCAATACCGCTCATCCTCTGGAGATAATTCAGGGCAGTCCGCTCTCCGGAGAGAAGCACCCGGATATCTCCCCTTACGATTCCTAAAAGCTGTCCTTTTTCTACTTTATCTCCGTCTTTTACATAAAATTCCGTCTCTGTATTCTCATCTAAAAGGGTAAATACCCGCTCAAAGACCCAGATTCCGGCAATGATGCCTGTCTCTTTACATAAAAGCTGGACTTCTCCCCTCTGCTTTTCCCGCATTACAGAATTTGTAGTAATATCTTCGCTGGTAATATCTTCCTCCAAAGCCATGCGGATCAGCTGGTCCGCATTTAATTTCATGGTTATCTCATTCATTTTGCCTGTCTCTCCCTTTCAATTTCTCCTAATACTTCCTGCTTATATGTATCTGCAAGATCCTTCTCCTGCCGGCAGACGCACGCCTCTGTCTTTTGAAGAAGCTTTGAAAATTCCTCTGCTGATCTGTTTGCCCTCTCCCAGTGTTCCACGATAGAAGAAGCTGCTCTTTCTCCGAATACCAGACTCTCCAGTAAAGAATTGCTGGCCAGACGGTTGGCGCCGTGGACGCCATTGCAGCTGGTCTCTCCCACCGCATAGAGGCGGTCCATGGTTGTTTTGCTGTCACGGTCCACATGAATCCCTCCCATAAAATAATGCTGGGCAGGCACTACCGGTATCCAGTCCTTTGTCACATCATAGCCCTCCTCCAGACATCTTTCATAGATGTGTGGGAAATGATTCAATATGACCTTTTCTCCCAGAACTGTCATATCCAGCCATACAAAAGGCTTCCCGTCCTTTTCCATCTGCTCCCGGATCTTTGCAGTCAGCACATCCCTGGGTAGTACCTCATTGGCAAACCGCTCCCCTTTTGCATTATAGAGTTTCGCTCCTTCTCCCCGGACAGATTCTGAGATCAGGAACCGTCGGCCGGGCTTTTTTGAATACAGAGTAGTGGGATGGATCTGGATATAGTCAATATGTTCTAATTCTACCCCATGGCGCATGGCTATGGCAAGGGCGTCTCCTGTGAGATGAGGATAATTGGTAGAATGCTGATACAGACCTCCGATACCGCCGGTGGCGAATATGGTATACTCCGCCTGTATTCCCAGATGCTCCCCTTCTTCTGTCCTGGCCAGGATTCCCAGGCAGGTATTCTCTTCTTCGATCATATCCAGCATGGTAACCTGTTCCAGGATCTCTACATTAGGAAGATTCTGCACCGCCTGCAACAGTTTACTGGTAATCTCTTCTCCTGTAATGTCTTCATGAAACAGAATCCTTGGCTTGGAATGGCATCCCTCTCTGGTAAAATCCAGTTTTCCGTCTTTTCTGGCAAAATCCACCCCATATCCCATCAGTTCCCGGATCACACCCTGGGATGAGCGGATCATAATGTCCACAGATTCCCGGCGGTTTTCATAATGGCCTGCCTTTAAAGTATCTTCCATAAAGCTGTCGTAGTCATCTTCATCTCTCAGCATGCAGATCCCGCCCTGGGCAAGAAAGGAATCGCTTTCTTTTACCTGGCCCTTTGTGATCATCAGTACACGGAGATCCTGAGGGATATGGAGAGCTGCAAAAAGTCCGCTGGCTCCTGTTCCCACAATCAGCACATCTGTATTTTTTATCTCCATTTTTATCTCCTCCTATTTTCCCAGCTCCAGCATTCTGTCCAGAGGCAGTCTTGCTTTTTTTGCCGTCTCTTCATCCAGGACTACCTGATATTTTTCTTCTTTCAGTGCGTCTCTTACTTTTTCCAGGGTAACCATTTTCATACCCGGACAACATTGTTCCGATTTTACCGGATAGAAAACCTTTCCCGGGCATTTCTGCTTTAGCTCCCACATGACCCCTTCCTCGGTGCCAATGAGAAATTCCTTTTTTTCCGACTGACAGGCAAAATGGATGATCTCTGACGTACTTCCTGCAAAATCTGCCTTTTTTACCACTTCTGCTGTACATTCCGGATGGACCAGCAAGAGAGCTCCAGGATGATCCTGTCTGGCCTTATTTACATCTTCCGGAGTGATCTCCCGGTGTACCGGGCAGTATCCCTCATTAAGGATCACATTTTTTTCCGGAACCTGAGCCGCCACATAAGCCCCCAGATTTCCGTCAGGTATAAAGAAGATATTTTTATTAGGCAGTTTTTTTACAATATCTACCGCGTTGGAGGAAGTCACACATACATCTGACAAAGTTTTCAGCCGGGCGGACGAATTAATATAGCAGACCACCGCCAGATCTTCATATCGGTTCCGCATCTCCCGTATCTTTTCCGGAGAAGCCATATGTGCCATAGGACAATCCGCCTGGAGATCAGGAAGCAGCACCATCCGCTCCGGATTCAGGATCTTGGCGCTTTCTCCCATAAAGGATACTCCTGCAAAAAGGATCACTTCCGCCTCAGTCTCTCTTGCCTTTTTACTGAGAAAATAAGAATCTCCTATGTAATCTGCGATCTCCTGGACCTCTCCAGGCACATAATAATGAGCCAGTATAACCGCTCTTTTTTCTTTCTTCAGCTTCTCGATTTCTTCTTTTACGGACTCCATCCCTGTCCCCTCCTGTTAACACAATTTTAACAGGAATTATACACCATGTTTTTACATGTGACAAGACACTTGTTTGTTTTTCTGTAAATACACAGTCTGTCATTTTAAACATCGACCCTGATCTGTTATTCGTCACTTTTATAATAATTTCTGAAATATTGTCTGTAATTTTCGTCTATTAGCGCCTTGAAGTTGTTTTTTTTCAGGATTAAAATAATTATGGTGCTACAATTGGCAGTTTTTATATGCAGTATTCCCATAGCATCGCAGCAAATTTTTAACTGGAGGTAGGAAACTTGGAAGATATTATGATCACCTTTCTGCGGAAATTTGACGACTATCCCTTTAAGGTAAAACTAAATGGCAAAGAATATCTTATCGGAGAAGGAGAACCGGAATTTACCGTAGATTTTAAAAAACCAATACCAAAAACAAAACTTCTCACCAGCACTTCTCTGGCTCTTGGAGAAGCTTACATGGACGGAGATCTGGAAATTGAGGGAGACCTTTACTATGCCCTTGATCATTTTCTGGGACAGATGGGGAAATTCTCCACCAATGAATCTGCCCTGAAAAAACTGATCCATACATCTGTTTCCAAGAAAAATCAGGAAAAAGAAGTAACTTCTCACTACGATATCGGAAACGATTTCTATAAGTTATGGCTGGACGAAACCATGAGTTATTCCTGCGGTTATTTCAAGAACCCGGATGATACCCTGTATCAGGCTCAGGTAAATAAAGTAGATTATATCCTTCAGAAATTAAATCTGAAGGAAGGTATGACATTGCTGGATATTGGCTGCGGCTGGGGATTTTTACTCATTGAAGCAGCAAAAAAATACAAGATCAAAGGCGTAGGCATCACCTTAAGTAAAGAACAGTGCGCGGAATTTAACCGCCGTATTGAAAAGGAAGGTCTTCAGGATTACCTTACAGCTGAGATCATGGACTACCGTGATCTTCCAAAAAGCGGCTATACCTTTGACCGTGTTGTCAGCGTAGGTATGATCGAGCATGTAGGCAGACCAAACTACCAGCTTTTTGTAGACTGTGTCAGCAAAGTCCTGAAAGAAGGCGGCGTATTCCTCCTTCACTTTATCAGCGCTCTGAAAGAGCATGCCGGAGATCCCTGGATCAAAAAATATATTTTCCCGGGCGGAACGATTCCAAGCCTCCGGGAGATCCTGTCCTGTCTGGCTGAGGATAATTTCCATACCATGGATGTGGAAAATCTCCGTCTTCATTACAACAAGACCCTTCTGTGCTGGGCGGATAATTTCCACAAACATATAGAGGAAGAGCGGAAAATGTTCGACGAACGTTTCCTTCGTATGTGGGATATGTATCTGAACGCCTGTGCAGCTACCTTCCATAACGGAATCATTGATATCCATCAGATTCTTCTGACAAAAGGAATCAATAATGATTTCCCAATGGTCCGCTGGTATTAAATCACAAATAACATACAAAAAGGCGCTGTCGCATTAATCAAGATTGAGAATATGATTAATGCGGCAGCGCTTTTTCTATATCATTTTTTCGCCAATATTCATTTTTTCGCCCGGACCAGCAGCATCATGGGCCGGCGCATCTCATCTTTCATCCCCGGAAGATCCATCATATTTTCCGGAGGAGCCGGTTCTACCAAATTTTCCAGGATAAATCCGTTTTTCAGCAGTGTATTTACATAGGTAGTCAGGGTCCTGTGGTATTTTGTGACCTTTTCTCCCAGAAATACGGCTTCCCGCTTTCCTTCGTAATAGTAATTATCCACTGGAAAATGAAGGATCTCTCCTTTTTCATTATAGTACCAGTCCTGGGAACCGTATGCGGTAAATACGGGATGTTCCACAGAAAAAAGAAAGGTTCCATCCGGTCTCAGCCATCTGCTGATCCTCTCTGCAAGGGCAGGAAAGTCTTTTACGTAATGAAAAGCCAGGGAACTGAGGACAATATCGAAAGAATGGTCTGGAAATTCCAGATCTTCCATAGCTGCTCTCTGATAAGTGATCTTTTCATGGCTGTTGATCTTTTCTGCCTGACGGAGCATTTTTTCAGAAAGGTCTATACCAAGTACCTTTGCGGCGCCTTTCTGTACCCCGTAAGCACAGTGCCACCCATAGCCGCAGCCCAGATCCAGAACTTCTTTATCTGTAAAATCAGGCATCATTTTCTGGAATTCCTGCCACTCTCCGGCGCCCTGAAGACCGTATTTCGACCGGTTCATTTCACTGTATTTCTGAAAAAACACCGGATCATCATATTTGTTTTCCTTCATCAGTTTGTACCTCTTCCAGCTCTTAATTCCAGCCACTGATCAGTTTTATGATCTCTTCCTCATAATCCCCCAGGATGTCTTCATGGCGTCCTACGGTCCGTACATTGGTCTCCGCGCCCCACTGGTCCTGATCCTGAAATTCCCACACATGATAGACCACTCCCCGGTATTCAAAATCAATACTGCCGCAGCCGTCTTCTTCTGTATAGGTATATGGGAATTTTTTTTCTTTCAAAACTTTCTGTATCTTTTCCAGCCGCATTTTTCTCCTCCTTTTATAGTTTTCTCTATGATCAAAAAGGCAGCCGCTGTTCAAAATCTTCATGGTAAGATTTCTTCAGCGGCCGCCTTTTCCTATATCATACTGCTCTGCCTTCCTCCAGGATTTCAGAGCTGCTGTTTTCTCTTAATGGCATTTGCTCCATCCGCAGCTCTTGCAGATATTGCAGCCCTCTTCAAATACCAGAGGTTCTCCGCACTCCGGACAATACATCTTGTCTGTCTCTTCCACAGGAGTCACCGCCTTGGGCTTTGGAGCTTTTTTAGGCTTCATAGGCTCTTTTCCCTGTTTCTGATTCAGTTCTGCCTGCATTTCTTTATACATATCCATAAGAGCGTTTCCTACAGCCATTGGACAGCAGGCTCCTTTGCTGGTATCTTTTCTGGTGACTCTTCTTGCCGTATAAGAAGGACAGGAACCGCTGGAATTAAGCTGATCCACAATTGTCTCGATGTCAATGCCGCCTCTTGCACTGATGGAGATCATTCTGGAAAGTCCCACCATGAAGTTGTTGCATCCTCCGGTAGATCCTTTACTTAAATAAGTCTCCAGAAGGGCTCCTGTGTGAGGATCAAAAAGAGCAATACAGTGCAGGCTTCCGCAGCCGGTCATCAGTTTTCTCTTCTTGCCTACCACATCATCGGTAACCAGAAGGATCTCGCCTCTCTTCAGGCCTTCTCCCGCAGTTACCTTCTTTTCTTTCTTCTCTTCCTTCTGCTCTGTATTCAGGATACCTACTCTCTTGCAGCCGTCACGGAAAATAGTGATTCCCTTCAGGCCCTGTTCATAGGCATAGAGATACAGGCTTTCTGTCTCTTCTACTGTAAAACTGTTAGGTACGTTTACTGTAGAGCTGATAGAAGCGTCAATATGTTTCTGCCATACAGACTGCATATCGATCCTCTGACGGTAATCCAGAGTCATAGCAGTTACAAAATAATCCGGAAGCTCTTTAACCTCTTTCAGATCGTGCTGTTTCATATAGTCTTCCACGATCTTGGTATATACTTTGTAATATACATCTGTACCATGGAGAGACTCGGTCTTGCGCACATAATAATTGGCGTATACCGGCTCAATGCCTCCTGAAATTCCCAGCATAGTAGACAGTGTGCCTGTAGGCGCTATAGTAAGAAGCTGAGAGTTTCTCAGACCATATTTATTCACCAGCTCCCTGGTCTTCTCTGTAGTATTTGCCTGGAAGAAAGGAGTGGACATGATCTCGTCCACATTGCACTTTGGAAAAGCTCCCTTTTCCTTTGCAAGCTTTGCAGAAGCTGCAATTGCCGTATCTGCCATGGCAAATCCGATCTTGTCGCACATTTCCACAGCGTCTTCTTCCCCATAGGTAAGGCCCAGCTTCAGGAGAGCGTCAGCCAGTCCCATGATCCCCAGACCGATCTGTCTCCACTGTTCTACGCTGTCTCTCTGCTCCTGGAGCGGATGAAGAGGAAGGCCTTCCTCCAGAACCTCATTTAAAGCCCGGACAGAAGCCTGTACGCACTCTTTTAACCCTTCAAAATCAAAAAAGGCTTCGTCTGTAAACGGATTCTGGACAAACTCTGCCAGGTTCACGCTTCCCAGCAGACAGCTTCCGCCTGCAGGAAGAGGCTCCTCCGCACAGGGATTTACTCCCGCATAAGAAAATTCCTTTGTGTTGCTCAGGAGATTCCAGCTGGTGATCCTGTCCCAGAACAGGGCTCCCGGCTCTGCGTAATCCCAGTTTGTCTCTGTGATCCTGCGGAAAAGCTCTCTGGCGTTTACCTTCTTTTCGATGACTTCTCCCGTAGTCTCCCTGGTATAGTGCAGGGTATACTCTTCATTTTTCTTTACGGCTTCCATAAAATCCTCATGAACCCGCACAGAAATATTTGCTTTTGTGATCTTTTCCAGATCTGTTTTCAATTCGATAAATTCCGGCACATCCGGATGAGAACAGTCAATAGAGATCATTAAAGCTCCTCTTCTTCCGTTCTGTCCGATCAGGCCTGTAACCAGAGAATACAGTTCCATAAAGGATACTGCGCCGCTGGTTTCCTTTGCAGCATTGTTGATTTTTGCTCCCCTTGGGCTTAATTTGGAAATATCGATTCCGCATCCGCCGCCATAGCTGTATGTCCTTGCCAGTTTTTTGGCACAGTCAAATATACTCTCAATATTATCCTCCGGAGGAGCGATCACATAGCAGTTAGAATAGGTAACCTTTCTTCCCTGCTTGTTCAGTCCTCTGTTGGATAAGATTCTTCCCCCGAATAAAAACTTCTTTTCTTTGATATACTTCCCTATTTCTTCGTTTCCGCCGCTGATCCTTTGGATCCAGGCTTCAAAATCCTCGCCCTCATTGCAGTACTTTCTGGTCCAGATGTCCATACCAAGCTGGTTCTCACTGCCCAACCACTCTTCTGTTGTCATGCTTTCAACCTCCACTAGATTTTGCGGCTGCAAAAATGTTCGTGCAATATATATGGCCGATTTTGTGCCATTCCCATCAACCTCCACTACATTTTGTCAGCGACACTAATGTTACCACAATATATGGTTAGTTTCAAGCCTATATTTCAGATTCGTGAATTTATACAAAATCACCTTAATTTCCGCACTCAATGCTGATGGTATTGAATTTGTCCAGAATATCCTCTACCTGAAGGTTTTTCTTCTCTTCTCCGGCGATATCCATCACAGCTTTTCCCTGGTGCATCATCAGAAGCCGATCTCCATATTCCACCGCATACCGGAGATTATGAGTGACCATAATAGTGGTCAGTTTTTTCTCTCTTACGATTTTTTCTGTCAGTTCCATGATCAGATCCGCCGTCTTTGGATCCAGAGCCGCCGTATGTTCATCCAGGATCAGGAAATCAATAGGAGTCATGGCAGACATAAGGAGAGACATGGCCTGGCGCTGTCCTCCGGAAAGTGTTCCTACCTTTACTGAAAGTTTATCTTCCAGCCCCAGCCCCAGCTGAGAAAGAAGCTCCCGGTAATAAGGGATCCTTTTCTTATCCGTTCCTCTCTGAAGGCCGAAAAAGCCGCCTTTGCAGTCTGCCATTGAGAGATTTTCCAGTATGGTCATTTCCGGACAGGTACCCATGGCCGGATTCTGATAAACACGGCCGATCCGTTTCAGCCGTTTATACTCTTTTTGTTTTGTAATGTCTTTTCCATCTACCAGGATCTGACCATCATCCAGGCCGATACTGCCGCAGATCAGGTTCAGCATGGAAGTCTTTCCGGAACCGTTGCTGCCTACCACAGAAACAAATTCTCCCTTCTGGATCTCCAGGTTAAAGTCCTGGAAAAGGCACATTTCACTGACTGTTCCCGGGTTATAATATTTATGAATGTGACGCAGTTCAAGCATTTTTCTTCACCTTCTTTTTATCCATATTGTCAAATACCAGCATGAGAAGAAGCACAGCCAGCAGGAACAGGGCTGAGATCATTTTCATGGACTGAGGTACAAAGTACCGGATGGCCAGACCTGTGCAGGCCTTGTATAAAATAGCTCCCACAAACACAAAAGTAGTCACCTTAATATAACTTTTTTTCCGGAAAGGACCGATCTTGCTGACTACCCGGTAAAGACTGGTTCCCACGATAACACTGGCAAGACCGATAACCATGGAGCCGGTTCCTGAAGAGATATCAAAGACTCCCTGCTGCTGGCAGAACACAGAGCCTGACAGGGCTACCAGTCCATTGGAAATAGCCAGTCCCAGGATCTTTACATTTCCCTTATCCTTTGCCAGAGAGGTCACCAGAAGCTCATTATCTCCTACTGCTCTTAACAGATATCCGGATCTGGTCTTCAGATAAAAGTCCAGCAGCAGCTTGCTGATCACCGCCACTAAAAGGATCAGAAGGATCACCGCATATCCTGGGATATTTCCTCCTGTGATCCCTTCCAGAAAGCTGTTGCTGAAGATGGTATCCTGTGCAAAAAGAGGCACATTATTGCTTCCTGCGATCATAAGATTTACCGTATACAGAGCGGTCATCATAATAATTCCTGAAAGAAGGTCCCTGACTTTCCCTTTTACGTGGATCAGCCCTGTACAGGTTCCTGCCAGGACTCCCGCCAGAAAAGCGATCAGAAGAGAAAGGTAAGGATTGACCCCTTTGGTCAGGAGGGACGCTGTCACCGCCGACCCCAGGGGAAAACTTCCATCTACTGTCAGATCCGGAAAATCCAGTATTTTATAGGTAATATAGACGCCCAGGGCCAGGATCCCGTAGATCAGTCCCTGCTCCAGTATACTTAACGCAAAATCCATTTTTAATGCCTCCTGTTATCTGCTTTCCTATTATTCCTGAGAGATTTCTGTAAAGGTTTCTTCTGCTCTCTGGGTCATATCATCCGGAACGGTAATTCCCAGATTATCAGCCACTGCCTGATTGATATACAGACTGCTGTCTGTGAGAAGTTCATATTTCATATCTTCTGCTTTTGCTTCTCCCTTTAAGATCTGAGCCGCCATTTTTCCGGTCTCGATCCCAAGATTCACATAGTCAAGTCCTTCTGCTGCCAGACATCCCCGTTTTACCTGCTCGATCTCACTGCCGAATACAGGGATGTTCTTTTCGTTAGCCTGATCCAAAACTGTAGGAAGAGCGCTTACTACTGTATTATCTGTAAGGTTGGTAAGACAATCTACCTTATCCAGAAGACTGGCTGCTGCCATGGAAACTTCTGAAGTATTGGTAACTCCTGCGGTCTCCAGGGTAAAACCATATTCCTCTGCGTATTTCTCATACTGGGTAATGCTGTAAGCGGAATTAGCCTCGCTGGTAGTATAGAGGATACCGATGGTCTTAGCATCCGGAAGGATCTCCCGGATCATGGCCAGCTGAGCCTCTACAGGAAGCTGATCGCTGGTTCCTGTCACTGCTCCTACCGGCATTCCCTCGTCATCTGCCAGCTGTGCTTCCTCCGGATTGGTCACTGCGGTATAGACCACAGGGATATCTGTATTTCTTGCTGAATTGTAAGCAGCCTGGGCGCTGGGGGTAGCAATAGCGCAGATCAGATCCACCTTATCTGCCACAAAGGTATCGGCGATCTGAGCGGCGGTTCCTGTATCAGAATCCGCATTACTTACTTTGATCTTCAGATTTTCTCCCTCTACCAGTCCCTCTTCTTCCAGTCCCTGGATAAAGCCTTCCCTGCAGTTGTCCAAAGAGCCGTGCTCTGCAAACTGAGAGATTCCTATAGTATACATTTTCTCTCCTTCACTGCTGCTTTGGGAACTTCCTGTATTTCCTCCGCATCCTGCCAGTCCTGCTGTTATCATTGCTGCTCCTAAAATCACTGCTAATACTCTTTTTTTCATTTTCTCTGTCTCCTTTTATTCATGATTTCAAAAGCAAAATCCCGGTTTATATCTGTGCGATACTTCGCTCATCTGGTGGCATTGCCACTCGATGGCCGTTGCCCGGTAAATACTGCTCGTGCAAGCCCGGCAGTCCCTTGCCGGGCGTATCCCACAAAAAAACCGCCTCAAGTTATCTTTCATAACTTGAGACGGTAATAAAATTCTTTATTATCGCGGTACCACTCAATTTGGCAGTTCGCCCACTTTCTCACGTACTGACATACGCTCCTGATTGATAACGGGTTCGGTTCCCGGCAACGCCTACTCTTTTCATTTCGGGCTGCCCTCGAAAGTCCATTCAGCAATAAAATCCATACGGCAATCCCACCATCTGCCGCTCTCTGAGATTTCTTTTAAAGCTTACTCCTCTTTCTCAACGGTTTTGCTTTTGCTGGTATTATTTTATGCCCTGAACAGGATTTTGTCAATAGTCATTTTCATTTTAATACTGCAGTCCGAAGTTCAGCTCGTAGTAATTTCCCGCGCTGTCCCGATAAGCATATGCTTTTCCGTTTTCGTCTTTCATCTTCTCAGGCATATATTTGTCCTTGTCATAGCCGGGCACATCATTAGGAGAAATACATACGCCTTCCGGGCTTACCTTAAGGACAGAATCATCCTTTGGAAGGGTGATAGGCATCTTTCCTACAGGAGAGAATCTGCCGAAGATCACATCCAGCACAGCCCATGGATATGTGTCAAAACCTGCCAGCAGACCGTCTGCATAAGGCTCCACTGTACCTACTTCCCAGGCCAGGGTAAAGTTAATATTGGCAATGACTTTTCTCCCTCTGTCATGGACGGTTTTTGCGATCTCAGAGATTTTTTTCGCGCCGGAAAGTGTGGTCTCTGTGTGAGTAGTTTTCGCAGGTCTTCCTTCCTCGTCTACATCACAGACTTCTTTTCCGTCGCAGATCTCCAGTTCCAGATATCCGGGGGTAGCGTTAAAGTATTCACCTGAGCTCGGGGTCAGGAACAGCAGTGCATAATCTGCCTCCTCCGGCTTATCTGTAAGGGTGATCCTTTTCTCTTTTTCCAGCATTTTTTTCAGTTCTTCTGTGGCTTTTACCCCATCCTCTTCTTTTTTGTTGAAGCACTGGGCATATACTTTTTTACCTTCTGTCTTCTCCTCTGTAAGAGGCAGTGTTCCCTGGTTTTTCAGGAGAACTACAGATTTTCTGTGGACATCTGCGGCATTTTCCCAGTCTTTCTTTGTAGCTACCACTTCCACAGCTTTCCGGGGATCTCTGTATGGATTTTCAAAAAGTCCCAGCTCAAATTTTTCTCTCAGAGTATGAGCTGCCGCCTGGGTCAGAGCCTGGTCAGAAAGAGTCACCTGTTCCACGGTATACCCCTCCGGCACCTTGTGTCCCTGGGTGGTATAATAGCCTTCTTTTCCTCTCCGGTAAGCTTCCTTTGCAGCCTCGATATCATAGGATCCGCTGATGATATCTACTCCGGCGTGAACAGCCAGAGCCACTCTCTCGCAGACTTCCAGTTCCTCCACGCCCCAGGCCATATTCTGGACGATCCCGGAATCACTGTTAATATAGCCTTTAAAGCCCATCTGTTTTTTCAGAAGTTCCTGGATAAAGTAATCGTTAAAGGCAAACCCTACCGGCTTCCACTCAATAGGATTTCCCTGCAGGTCATACTGGTCTGCGCTCTTCTCTCTGGAGGGCTTTGCATAGTAAGGCATGATCGAAGAAGCATTCTTCTCGATAGCAGCCTCAAAAGGCGGGATATGATAAGTCTCCAGGCTGTTTTTGGTCTGATAGACATTCCACTGTCCCTGGCGGTAATGAGGGTCAAAGCCGTTCTCTCTGGCGCTTCCTCCCGGGAAATGCTTCACAGTCATGGCCACTCCATCCGGAGTCAGTCCCTCCTGGCTTCCCTGTACTCCCGGAATCAGATGTTCAAAAATTTCTTTGATCAGTTTTGGATCTTCTCCAAAAGTACCGTAGGTTCTCTGCCATCTGGGATCTGTGGCACAGTCTGCCATATACATATATCCTTTCTTCATGCCTACTGCGTCCCACTCTCTCCGGATACAGTCTGCAAAGTCATCAATAATATGGATCCCGTCTCCCTTTACCGCAGCAGCGATCCCCATGGTTCCCGGCCAGGCGGCAAAAACGCCGGAAGCGTCGTTCATACCGAAGACTACTTCTCCATTTTCATTTCTGGAATTAGATACTACCATCACCGGGATAAAATGTTCCCCTTCCTCAGCCAGGCTGTTCATCTCATTGATCCAGTCTGCCAGTTCATCCGGTTTTGGATTGCTCCGGAGGATAAAAGTACGTACCTTCCAGTCTTTAATAGTTTCTGTAGTCCCTACTGTGGAGCTGGTGGCAAAAATAGAAGAACCTTTCTCCACAGGCTTTTCATCCAAAAGCCCTGTCTCATCAACAAAGTCCTTGTCCTCCTGTTCCATACCCATTTTCCAGGAATTCAGGAAAAGAAGGCCGATCTTCTCTTCCGCAGACAGATCCTCGGCTAAAGCCCTGGCTCTCTCTTCCGGAGATTTTCTCCAGTCTTTATAGGTGTTTAATTTCCCGTCTCCGTTAATATCACGAAAATAAAGGCCATCCTCCCGGATCACCTTATCGCTGCAGGTCCCGATCACCGGTCCCTGGGAATTTTCATAATAATGAATTCTGCTGCTTGCTTTTTCTTTCATGATTCTTGCAGTCCTCCTTTACAGTCATAACTTTATCATAAAGATTTCCAGACAGGACTGCAAGAATTATTTTTCTTTGTTTTCGTACAATTTGTTGGCAGGGCAGATTTTCCAAGTTCCGGATCACTCTAACAGATCCAGGATCCCCCGCACATCTCTCACCACGTAGTCTGCACCAGCATCCAGGTATGTCTTCTCTGCTTTTTTATCCGCGGCTTCCCTTTCTTCTTCTGTCAGAGCTTCGTACTCTTCCCGGGTCAGTCCCATTACAGAGCTTCCCTCCAGGACCCCTACAGTTACCAGTCCTGCATTTTTCCCTTCCAGAATGTCAGAGACTGTATCTCCCACTTTCATGACCCTGGATACATCCTTTAACTCCAGCTTTTCCATGTTCCGGAAAATCATGTAGGGATAGGGTCTGCCCTTTTTATTGGTAGAGTCCGGGCTGAACCAGCAGTCTGGGGAATAGCCCATCTGAGCGGCCTTTGGCACTACCAGAGCCATCATCTCATCGGTATATCCTGTGGTAGAGCCGATCTTCAATCCCATTTTCCGCAGCTTCTCTACGGTTTCTACCACGTAAGGTTTCGGCTCTCCATAATTTTCCACGATTTCCAGGATCTTGCTTTCGCTGAGTTCATAGACCTTCCGGACATCTTCTTCCGTCCATTTTTGCCCCTGTTTTTCCTCCCACAGCCGGGAGATCCGCTCCATGGACAGCATAGTCCTTACATGATCGATCTTCAGCATACCCATAGGCTTTCTCACTTCTTCCAGAGTAGGGGTGATCCCATAATGTTCAAAGGCTTCAATAAAGGCTTTTACCGGGGCAAAGCAGCCGTAATCTACAGTAGTTCCCGCCCAGTCAAAAATAATTCCGTCAAATCTCATAGTTTTATCTCTCCTCCAAAAATTCTCTGATGATACTGCAGAGTTTTTCAATATCTTCTTTATAGATCTCTCCGATATTTCCGATACGGAAGGTGTCTGCGTCGGTTACTTTTCCCGGATAGATGGCATAGCCTCTATCCTTGATATACTGGTACATTTCCTGGAAAGAAAAATTGTGGTGTTCCGGATACAGGAAGGTGGTGATGATCGGTCCCTGGTGTTCGCTGCCGATATAAGGATGGATACCCAGCTCTCCCATTTTCCGGATCAGCAGCCGGTTGTTTTCCTCGTAGCGTTTTGCTCTGGCAGGAATCCCCCCTTCTTCTTCCATTTCCTTTAAGGCCTGGGCAAAAGCCAGAACCACATGAGTAGGGGAAGTAAATCTCCACTTGCCGTCTTTATTCATAGTCTCCCACTGGTCATAGAGATCCAGTGACAGGCTTCTGGCTTTTCCTTTACTTTCCATAAGCTTTTCTGTGTTGCAGATGATAAAGGAAAATCCGGGCACGCCTTGGATACATTTATTGGCGCTGCTGATGATAAAGTCGATCCCCAGATCCCCCACCGGGATATCCACCCCACCGAAGCTGGACATAGCGTCTACGATAAAAGTCTTTCCCGCACCCTTGACCACCTTAGCTACAGAAGCAATATCATTTAAAATCCCGGAAGTGGTCTCACTGTGTACCATGGAAACATGAGTGATCTCCGGATGGTCTTCCAGGATCTCTCCGATCTTTTCCGCAGAAGGGATTTTGTTGTAGTCTTCCTCATACATCAGGTAATGGATCTCGGCGTGCCGGGCAATGTCTCCCATTCTCTCTCCATAGGCTCCGTTTGCCGCGATCAGAAGAGTATCCTCCTCTCCGATGACGCTGGTCAGTACAGACTCCACCCCGAAAGTCCCGCTGCCCTGCATAAGGACCACAGTATATTCAGGCTCGTTTACATGAGCCAGTTTCAGCAGCTTCTCCCTTATGGAAAGGGTGATCTTTTTATAATCATCATCCCAGGTGCAATGGTCGAAAAGCATTTCTTTTTTTACCGTGTCTGTAGTGGTCAGAGGACCCGGTGTAAGCAGTTTATAATTTGGCATTTTTCTATTCTCCTTTTATCACATTTTTCTTATTTACAGCTTTCAGACAGTTCCTGATGTTTCTCCAGAAGGTCTAAAGTAAGAGGTTCCGGGAAAGTCTTGGGGTAAGCGGAACTGTTAGCTTCATCTGTAGTTTCCCCTTCATAGATGGCGTTTGGATAATACTTCTGAAGTTCTGTCCTTCCTTTGGTAATAATACATTCTGCCATCTCCTGAGCCAGAGGGTTAGTATCTTCTCCTTTGTCCACAACAGCCAGAGATTCTGTCAGGGAAAAGTTTCCTTCCGTAGGATCTGCGAAATCTACCGGAAGCCCTTCTGCCTTATCTGCCACTGCCTGCTGGCGGAGGCCAAAACCTGCGGCTACTTCTCCTGCCCGGACTTTCTTTAACGGGGCGGAGCCGGAGGATTCAATATGAGGTCCTGCGTTTTCGTAGATACCGGAGAGGACTTCTTTCGCTCCCTCATCTCCATATTCGCTGACAAGAGCCTGGATCAACAGCCATGCAGTAGAAGAACTTTTAATATCCGTCACAGAGATCAGATCTTTGTATTCCGGCTTGGTCAGATCCTTTAAAGAAGCTGGCATATCCAGATTGTTTTCTTTCATGACCTCCGTATTCACAATGATGGTTCCCTCCTGGGAAGTGATAGGGGCGCAGTAATCTTTCTGATCGGCGGCGTTTAAAAGGGTATAGTCAAAATCCAGGGGCTGGAACATATTCTGCTCCTCCTGGGCCGCGTCAATATAGAAGGTGCTTAAAGTAAGCATATCCGCCTCAATATTGGTTCCCTCTGCCATAACTTTTCCTCCCAGCTCAGAGGTTCCGAAAGTCTGAAAAAGATATTTCCCCTCATAGCCGTTTTCGTCTAAAGTCTTTTTCATGGCTTCTACCGCCTCGTCGTCAGCGTTGGAATAGATGACCACTTCCTCTCCGGAAGAGCCGGAACCGCCGCCGGTGCCGCAGCCGGCCATAGAAAGAGTTCCTGCCAAAATCGCCGCTGTCATAAGGATCACTGATACTTTTTTCGCTTTCATGTGTTATTTCTCCTTTTTTCCTTCTTTTCTTCTTATCAAACATCCCAGTATCCCTTTCACGATCAGGTTCGTTCCCAGGATAAACAGGGACAGTACAAAGACTTCGTTAAATTTAGTGTAATACTGAAGTTCCTTGATCTTGGTGGTGATGACCATGGTCCTTGCTCCCGCGATAAAGATCACAGCGCTGACAGTTACCATAGCGTTTACAAAGTAATAGCTGAAAACCTCTAAAATAGTGGAGGTCATATTCGGTGTAACGATCCGGACAATAGTTTTGATCCAGGTATCTCCCATTAAGGACGCTGTAGTCTCCCAGGAACTGTTCAGCTTAGACAGAGAGTTTCTCATCATCAGGTAAGGGGTGGAAAAGAAATGTACCACATTACACAAAATGATAAGGAGGAATGTATTCTGCAAAGCCGTGCCTGAAAAGATAAACATAAAAGCAATACCGATAACCATTCCCGGGATGGTGTTCGTTACTAAGGCGATAGCGTCAATAACCCCTTTCAGCTTACCGTTTAAGCCACTTCTGGCTGTAGCCAGTGCTGCGCCGTAGGTGATCAGCAGACCCAGAACAGCTGTAAAGAAAGCCACAAAAATAGAATTCTGATACACACCGAAAAGGCTCTGGTCATTTAGTACCGCCTGAACATGTTCCAGGGTAAAACTGGTCTGGTAAGGCCACTCTTTTACCAGAGGCACTACAAAGATCACCGCGAAGACCGCCAGAATACACAGCAGGATAAAAGCAGATCCTATACCGCAGATCCCGTCTCTTACAGGATTTTTCTTCATCTCGATCCGGGAGATCCTGGTGTATCTTACGTTATACCGTTCCAGATATTTCAGCAGGACAATGCTCACCACTGAGGGGATCAGCATCATCATTGCCACGACTGCTCCCCGGTTAAAATTGGGGATACTTCCCAGCATTTCGTTGTAGAGCACTGTAGCCACTACCTCATACTCACCTCCTACAGAAGCCGGAATACCATAATCGGTAAAGCAGAGGAAAAAGCACTGTACCATAGAGGCAGCCAGGGTTCCCAGAAGAGGACGGATAATGGTCTGCCAGAAGGTCTGCACCGGTCTGTCTCCCATAACTCTGGAAACGATCATAAACTTTTTGTCAATGAATCCCATGGTATTCAGGATCAGCATAAAGGATATGGGAAGGGTATAGATCACATAGCCGAAAAGCAATCCGTTAAATCCATAGATATCAAAGAGCTGTCTTCCGAAAATCCTGGTCAGCAGCCCCTGTTTTCCAAAGGAATAAATAATGGCGAATCCATAAGTAATGGTAGGAAGCAACATGGGAAGGACCGCCAGGGTGCGGATCACGGTCTTAAATTTTCCCGGTAAATTTGTATACTGTATACTATAAGCCATAAAAAAAGCCAGGGTTGTAGCGATCAAAGCGCTGGAAACCGATACCGCCACACTGTTTCCCAGAGCCTTTAGAAATCCCCGTCCTGTAAGGACTTCCACATAGTTGCCGATCCCTGCCTCTCCCAGGAAGGACTCCAGCAGGAGTCTTATAATGGGGATGGCAAGAAAGGCTGCAAATATAACCAGGATCAGGATATAGATTATTTTGATTTCTCTTTCTTTTCTGATCATCTTCTTATACCGCCTGTGCATTTCTGGTCAGGTCCTGGTGAAACAGGGCGAAAATATTGTTTCTCTTGATCTCCAGCTGATTCAGGATAAATTCCTTTACGAAGTTATTGGACGGAGCTGTAATGATCTCCTCCGGAGCTCCGTACTGGGAAATATGTCCCTGGTTTACGATCAGGACCTTATCTGATAAAGTAAGGGCTTCCTCTGGGTCATGGGTAACGATAATGGTGGTCAGATGGAAGTCTCTGGCGATCTCTTTGATCTTCTCTTTGATGGATTCCTTGATCACTCCGTCCAGAGCGCTTAAAGGCTCGTCCAGAAGAAGGATCTTAGGTTTCATCACCATGGTCCTGGCCAGAGCCACCCTCTGTTTCTGTCCTCCGGAAAGCTGGTCGATCTTTTTATGCAAATGTTCCTTCAGGCCCAGAAGTTCGATAAACTCATCCACCTCTTCTTTTGTAGAAATATCCGGTTTGTTCCGCAGTCCGTAGGTAATGTTCCTGTATACGTTTAAATTTGGAAACAGGGCATAATCCTGGAAAACGATATTGAAACCTCTCTCTTCCATAGGCACATTGGTAATATCCTTTCCGTCAAAAAGGATCTTCCCCTGATCTGCCGGGGTCAGTCCCAGCACCAGATTCAGCAAAGTTGTTTTTCCGCATCCGGAAGGTCCCAGGATAGATACGATCTCTCCGTCCTGTATTTTCAGATTAATGTCTTCCAGAATGGTTACGTTATCATATGATTTTTTAATATGTCTCAGTTCCAGCATTTTCTTCTTTTTCTCCTTTCTTTTGGAGTCGGACATGTTGTGTCCGGGGTTCCTGCCCCGCTGACTGTCTGTATTATAAAGACAAAAAAATCCGGCTTTCAATCAAGCCGGGGTGAAGTCTGTGTAAAGGCCGGGTAAAGTCAAAAAAGAAGTTTTGTAGAAAATCTACAAAACTTCTTCATCTTCTCCATAAGCCCTTTTGGCAACAATGGCACTGGTCTTATTCAATTTTCTGGCAAAGCGGTCGTAATCCCGGTTCAGCACTCCCGCATAGATCATATCCACCAGGGCCAGCTGAGAGATCCTGGAAAATATGGTATCTCCGTAGAAGAACTGGCGGTTGCTGGCGCACAGGAGAATGTCTGCATATTTTGAGATCAGAGAGTTCTCAAAATTTGTCATAGCCAGAGTGGTTGCCCCTGCCTTCCGGGCCAGGGCCAGCATTTCCACTGTATGCCGGGAGCAGCCGGAATAGGAGATCCCGATAGCCAGATCTTTCCTGGTCAGGTTCACAGCACTGACATTCTGAAGATAATAATCACCGTAGATCCTGCAGTTCAGTCCCAGATAGGTCAGCTTGGTCAGCAGGTCATTGGCAGTACATACGGAATTTTCCACGCTGTATATCACGATATTCTCTGCTTTCAGCACTGCCTCCACTGCTCTTCGATACTCTTTCATGGAAATATTTTTCAGTGTTTCATCCAGCATTTCCACAGAAGTGGTCACGATTTTTCCCGGAATATCCTCCAGCCGGTCTTTCTTGGATAAGGGAAAGCCATATAATCCGATTTTTTCATTATCCTCTGGCTGTTCTTTGGCCTCTTCCCGGACCAGAGCATATTTAAAATCCTTAAAGCCTTCAAAGCCGGCCGCTTTCACAAAACGGATCACTGTAGGCTGGCTGACTCCGGTCTCCAGGGCCAGTGTTTCCATCAGCAGCCTGCTGGCTTTTCCCTCATAGCTGAGAATATAATCCGCCACCTTCTGTTCCGAGGGACGCAGGCCGGCATAAATCTGCTGGATCTTGATCTTTACTTTATTATTCTTCATTTTTTTGGTAGAAAACTTACAGTTTTTCTCCTTTCTCTCCACTTTGTCACTTTAAAGGCACTGCTTTTAAAAGACTCCGCCTGAGGGATTGTATTCAAAAAAATACAATCCCTCCAGGAGTATAGCAACAGAATTTCTTCTTTATCCGGCCTAATATTATCTCTTTTTCTCTTCTGATACAAGCCTGGATCTGAAAAATCCTCACGCAACAGGCGAATAGGGAATCCATTCTACTATCTGTTCCACAGGAAGAACACACAAAAGAGTAAAGAATACTGCTCCTGCAAAGACTGACCAGCGTACCAGAGGGATATTTTTCTTCTGATAGATCAGGACCAGGATAAAGACCAGGAAAAGCCAGATCAGAAATATGGAAGAAATACATCTTTTTACGGTAAAGCCGTAGGCAACTATATACATCCCCAGCTTGCTGGCCGCTGTAGTCAAAAGAAGAAGGGTCAAAGCTCCCAGGATCCCGTTTTCCAGGAGCAGTCCTCTGTTCTTTCTCCGTGGAGTCTTGGCACAGCCGTTCATGGCAATAAGAAAGCTGGCATTCAAAAGAGCTATGACACACAGCTCAAAGAATCCCTGGCGTGCATACTGAGCATAGGTATAGGCTTCCGGCAGAATGCCAAAGAACGCCGAAAACAGATACCTGGCCTGAAGTCCAATGAACAGAACATAGACTGCCGAGACGATAATGCCGAAAGTAAGCACTGCTATATCCGGCACAAACCGGAAAACTCTGCCGGATTCTTCGTGAAAACGGATACACTCTTCCTCTTTTACATGTCTTTTATAGACGCCGCCATACAAAGTGCCGAACATGAATGCTCCCAGGAGAATTCCCACGATCCCTCTCCAGATCAGGATCCGGAAATCCTCTCCCAGAGCATCAAGGATAGTATCTACCAGGCTTCGAAATTCTGTATCTGCCTGGGCCAGGATAGGAATAATGACCAGCAGGGCCGGGATGGATATGAGGATTCCCAGAAGGACCATCCGCCAGTCTTTCTTCTCTTCCCTTTTCTCAGAAAAAGTCTGAAAGATCAGGCGTATCTGACACAAAAAATTCAGGATCGGAAGAGCGATCAGCCCGTTCCAACTGTCCAGCAGGATCCAGGAAGAGGTCTGCCCTTTCCACAAAAGCCCCTCTGTTATAACCAGAGTCCAGTAGGCGGCCACAAGAAAGATCATCAAAGTCTGTCCGAAATCAAATACGCTGTAAAAGCCGTATGGAAGACTGATCCCCAGGAGGATCAGCGTCCAGAAGATTTTTTCCCCGGTTATGGGAAATTTTTTCAGTCCGGCGTAGGCAAGAACGGTAATAATATAAAGGATAGAAAACATGGACAGTCCTCTGGCAAAGTTCTCCATACACAGGCAGTTCCACATCAGGATCCCCAGGATCACATACAGTCCGGCAAAAACATGATCCCACCGGTCCCCCGGCAGTTTCTCCAGAAGGGGCCGTTCCTTTTCCATCAGTACCAATCCATGTCCTGTTTCATTTCCTGTTTTCAGGTTTTCCATATTCAGTCACTCCCTTCTTCCGGAACATATTCCAGGATATCTCCCGGCTGGCAATTCAACTCCCGGCATAAAGCCTCCAGGGTAGTAAAACGCACCGCCTTGGCTTTGCCGTTTTTTAAAATAGAAAGGTTGGCCGGGGTGATCCCTATGGCCTTGGCCAGTTCTCCGGCGCCGACCTTTCTTTTTGCCATCATCACATCAAGATTTACAATAATCGGCATATCCACCCTTCCTCTCTATATGGTATAGTCATTTTCCTTCTTGATCTCCTCCGCCTGGGCAAATACATTTTTGATCACCCGGAGGATCAGGGCCATAAACACTGCAGCGGCACAGAGGGCAAAGAATGCCGGATAGTAAAAACTGCTGATCAGGAAGATCAGCCCCGCAGCCAGACAGCACCAGGACATTCCTCTGAGGTATCCGGTATTTTTCTCTGTAAACACCTCTTCCCTTTTAATATTGGCCAGCAGCCGGTTCATCATATAGAGAGCCGCTGCCGCCGGGATGGCTGTTGTGTATGTAGTAGCCAGAAAATAAATCCTGGTGTCCGCAGACAGGATCATTCTTTCCCGGATAAACCAGGAAAAGATCCAGGGAGCGCTCACACAGAGAGCTGCCAAAGCCGCCGCGCTGAGCCACACAAAGATCCTGGTAAGGAACAGGCTTTTATCATCATTCCATTTCATAGGTTCATTCCTCCTATATCTTATTTTCTCTTTTCTTCTGTTTCAGGACCTCTGTTTCAGGATAGCACAGTAATTTCTGTTTTGCAAGATATTTTTATTGTTTTTCGATAAATATTTTCTGTGATTCAAGATTCTATTTTTCTTTAAAGGGTCTAAACTTCAAATAAGATTTAGTTTCCTTCTGGTTGATTTTTTCTACCAAAGTCGAATACTTCTCCATTGCGGAGGAGAAGAATACTATGTAAAATTAAACTCAGAAAAGAATTTCGAGGTACAAATATATGAAAGAAATCCATCTTGGTCCGATCTTAACGGAAAACCGCCGCAGAATGGGGATCACCCAGGAAGAGCTGGCCGGGTTCCTGGGGGTATCTAAAGCAGCTGTCTCCAAATGGGAAACCGGCTCTGCCTATCCGGATATCCTGATGCTTCCCAGGCTGGCTTCTTTTTTCAACATTACCATAGACCAGCTCATGGGATACAGGCCCCAGCTAAGCCGGGAAGAAATACGCCAGGTCTATGTGGATCTTGCAAAAGAATTTACCGTACTTCCCTTTGAAAAAGTTCTGGAGCACTGCCGGGAATATATACGAGAATACAGCTCCTGCTATCCCCTTCTTTTCCAGATAGCCACACTTTTTGTCAACCATATTTCTCTTGCTCCATCTCCTGATGAAGCCCAGGCCCTTATCAGAGAAGCTCTGGAGCTTTTTCAAAAAGTAAAGGATCACGGGAAAGAACCTGACCTTATAAACAGCTCTCTGCAGATGGAAGCCTACTGCCTGCTCCTTCTTAGCCGGCCTCAGGAAGTCCTGGATCTTCTTTCAGAGGACCTTTCCATCACAGGACCTTTAGAACCGCTTCTGGCTTCTGCCTGGCAGATGAAGGGAAATCTTACAGAAGCGAAACGGGTTTCGCAGATTGGTATTTACCGGGATATGCTCTCCCTGATCAACCAGCTGCTGCCCTACATCAGCCTGTGTACAGGGGATTCTTTTGCTCTAAAAGAAAGCTGCCGACGGCTTCAGACCATATCTGAAGTTTTTCATCTGGACAGACTCCATCCCGGGGTTCTTCTCTCCTGCTATATTACAATGGCCCAGGCCATGCTCCAGACAGGAGAAAAAGAGAAAGCCCTGGACATTCTGGATGCTTATACCCGGCTGGCTTCCGGGAACATATATCCCTTAAAGCTTCACGGAGACAAATATTTTTATTTATTAGACAGCTGGTTTGAAAAGGCTTCAGGCCTTGGAGATTATCCGCCCAGAAATGAAAACACGATCCGCCGCAGCATTATCCAGGCTCTGGAAGAAAATCCGGCTTTCTCTTCTCTAAAAGAAGAGCCCAGGTTTCAGGAGATGGCACGCAGACTGAAGAAAAAAGAGGAGGAAGTATGATATGGATACCATTTTTTTAGATCACCTGTCAAAAACATATCCGGGAGTAAAGTGGGCCCTTAAGGGGATCAGTCTTTCCCTTGGAGAGGGCGAAGTTTTCGGATTTTTAGGACCAAATGGCGCCGGAAAAACCACCACAGTAAAACTTCTTACCGGGATCCTTTCCCCCACACAGGGACACTGTCAAGTCATGGGAACAGATCCTTCCCGAGAGCCGGAAAAGACCCATGCAAAAACCGGAGTAGTCACCGAGCACGCCCAGATGTACGACCATCTCACCGGATTGGAGAATCTGCTGTTCTACGCTTCTATATTCGGCATTTCTCCCAGAGAAGGAAAAGACCGGGCCATGGCCCTTCTCTCCCGCCTTGGCTTGAAAGAAAGCGCTCAGCAAAAACTCTCTGCTTATTCCACTGGTATGCGCCAGAGACTTTCCCTGGCCAGAGCTCTGATCCACCGGCCTCAGGTTCTCTTTCTGGACGAACCTACTTCCGGTCTTGACCCGGAAAGCGCTCAGCAGGTAAATTCTCTCATCAAAAGCCTGGCAGTGGAAAAAGGAGTTACCATTTTTCTATGTACCCATCAGCTCAGGTATGCCCAGGAATTATGCACCCGATATGGGCTTCTTGAGGAGGGAAGTCTTCTGGCTCTTGGCACTTTGGAAGAACTTCAGAAAAAAGTCCTGCAAAGACCGATCCTCCAGATCACTGCCCGCCAGTTTCCAGAAGATCTCCCTTTTAAAAGAACCGGAGATCTTAGTTACGAAACAGAAATTGCGTCAGAAGAAGAGATACCGGGTCTCCTTAGGCAGATCCTGGAGGCCGGGGGAAAACTTTATGCTGCCCAGACCAAGTATCCCACCCTGGAAGATATTTATTTTTCACTGACTTCAAAAAAGGAGGAAAAACCATGAACAAAGCCATGTCCGCCATTATAAAAAAAGATTTACACAGCATTACGGCCAATCGCCGGTTTTTTCTCTCGCTTTTGATCGTTCCCCTGGTCCTTGTCCTGATTGTTCCCAGTGTTTTTGTTCTGACCGCATATTTTGTACCGGAGGACCCGGACGTCCAAGCAATGCTGGAGCTTCTTCCCCAGGAGACCTGGGCTGGTGATCCGGGCTTTGCCCTGCTCCATCTGATCTTCAACTATATCCTTCCGGTATTTTTCCTTATCATTCCTATTATGGCTTCTTCTATTATGGCAGCCAGCTCCTTTGTAGGAGAGAAGGAAAAGCATACTTTGGAAACTTTATTTTATGCGCCCCTGAGCCTGGATCAGATCTTCCGTTCCAAGGTTCTGTCCTCCTTTCTGCTGAGTATGGCCGTGTCTCTGCTTTCCTTTCTGGGCATGTTCATAGTAGTAGAAGCGGAAATATTTTTCCTCATGGGTACCTTCCTGGTACCGGGGCCAAACTGGCTGGTCATTCTGGCGCTTCTCTCCCCTTCCGTTTCCCTTATCGCAGTGACTCTCATTGTCAAAGGCTCTGCCAAAGCCCAGAGCATGGAGGAATCCCAGCAAAGCGCTGTTTTTCTGATCCTGCCCCTTCTCCTGCTGATCGTGGGACAGGTTTCCGGCCTTATGCTCCTCAGTCCCTGGATCCTGCTGATTTTAAGTCTGCTATGTATAGGGATTGCCTGTATCCTGCTGAAAAGAGCTGTAAAAGGCTTTGCCTATGAAAGACTTCTGGGATAGTTTTCTTTTCTCTCTCCCTGTGTTACAATGAGTAACCACAGGGAGCTGCCTATGCAGCCTATATCAGGAATATTCCCGATTTTGATCAACGGGACAGCTCCAGGAAGAGGAATCAGAAATGAAAATAGCAGTATGTGATGACGATCTGATCTTTCAAAGAAAGATCAAAGAAGAACTGGACCAATATTACCAGAGCCTTGATGTTCTGGTGGAGATTTTCTCTTCAGGGGAGGATCTCCTTCGTGCCGCAGCCGCAGATCCCTACGGCTTTTTCTGCGTTTTTCTGGATATTGAAATGCCCGGCATAGACGGTATGGAAACTGCCAGAAGACTTGGCGAGCTGAACCGGAATCTTCCGGTACTTTTTCTCACCAGCCACCGGGACCTGGCTGTGGAGGGCTATGAGCTGAACGCCTTCCGCTTTCTCACAAAACCCCTGGAACATGAACGCCTCTGCCGGTCTCTGGCGGCTCTGGAAGCAAAAGGCCGGGAACAGGCGCGGATTTCTGTTACCAAAGACGGACGGGATCTTTTTCTTCCTGTAGAAGATCTCCTTTATATAAAAAGCGAGAATATTTACCTGTCCCTGGTTACCCCGGATCACACTTATCTGATCCGGAAAAAGCTGAAGGATCTTCTGCCCCAGCTGCCTCCCGCTATGTTCTGTCAGATCCACCGCAGCTATGTGGTAAATCTTCACAAAGTATTCTCTTATTCCGGAAAGGATCTGGTCATGGAAGATCAGACGGTGCTTCCCGTAAGCAGAAACCGGCGGGAGACTTTAAAAGAGGCCCTGCTCCGCAGCATGGCAGGAAAAGCTGCCTGGGAAATACAGGAGGACAGGTTATGATCTTACTGAATATCTTCGGCAGTGCCCTGGGAATTTTACAGGTTTCCCTGGTCCTCTGTCTTTTTGCCCGTTACATATATCTGGAGAAAGGATTTTCCTCCTTGAAACAGCTTAAACTTTTCTGGGGAATAGCTGCAGGGATTTCTCTGGTCTGTACAGCATGTCAGGAAATCTTTGGATTTATGGAAGACTATCTTCTGTTGATCATCATCGGTATTTTTTCCTTTTATATTGTACTCACCAGAGAAAAGAAACGGATCCGGGGGATTTTCCTTCTGTTTCCTATTCTTGGTTTTGTAATATCTGTATTTTTTTTCATTGTCCTTGGTCCTCTCCTTGCCGGATACTACGATATAGAATCTGAGTTTGCCTGGTATCCTCTGATGGATATTTTCGCCTGGGCTCTTTTGCTGCTCTTCTATTTTGCAGGAAAGAACTGGCGTCAAAAACTGAAGGAAAGCGGCGGCCAGCGTTCATTAAGTCTCTGGGAACGATGGCTGTTAAATATTTCCGGGATTTTTCTTCTGATCCTGGTGATCATGCTCCTTTCTTTCAAAGATCTTTTTACCACCAGAGAAGAAGGCGTAACTTTCCTTCTCGCAGGAGGGATCAGCGCCCTTCTTCTGGATCTCTCTATCCTGTTTCTGGTCCTTCAGGGGAACCAGAAAAGATACTATGAACAAAAAGCCCTGGAAAACGAATACTACCTTCAGGCAGAGCTCCGCTATTTCCAGGCCCGGCAGAAAGATCAGGAAGCTGTCCGCAGACTCCGCCATGATATGAAGAACCATCTGTTCTGTATCCAGGAACTCCTTGCCAGAGGAGAAGAGCAGGAACTTTCTGCTTACCTGGAAGATCTGAATACCCGTTTATTCAAAAATGCCGGGGATATCTCTCTGGGAAATGATATTGCAGATGCCATCTGCTGGGAAAAGGCCCGTCTGGCCGAAGAAAAAGGGATCCGGATCACTGCTGATGGAAAAATTTCTTCCAAAGCAGAAATCCTTCCGGCAGATATATGTACCATCTTTGCCAATGCGCTGGACAATGCCCTGGAATATCTGGAAGATTCCGGACTTGTCAATCCCTGGATCCATATAGGAATCCAGAATCAGGGAAATCTTCTCTGTCTGGTTTTTGAAAACCCTGTTACAGACAGCACTGTCCTGCCTGCAGAGGGAAAGACTTCAAAAAATCCAAAGCACCATCAGGGTCTTGGTCTTTCTAATATCCGTCAGGCAGCGGAAAAGTACCAGGGGGGACTCCGGACAGAGATCCTCTCTCAGAAAAATGGCAGGATCTTTCGTCTGGAAGTTCTTTTACAGGCCAGAACTTTCCATTCACAACAAAATTACGGCAATTCACAACAAAATAATAGCAAAAACATGATGCTTCCCTTATCCTTATCTCAAAAGAACGAAGGGAGCATGTTTATGAATGAGAATTTAGATCTGACAAATACAGACGAAAAAAGCCGGAAAAAGATGGTAAAAAAAGAAACCGGGAGAGTAGCCCGGCGGGTATTATTTTATAATCTGATCCTTGTAGGAGTCGTTTTACTCTTTACAATTTTTCAGAGTGTGGGATTTCTCCTTCATTTTCCTGATCTGGAACCTACCCCGCAGGCCGAAGCCTCTTTTATGGAACATATCGGGACCTCTGGTGTCTCCAGTATTGCAGGAGTTCTTGTAGGTGTAGGCCTCTACTTCCTTTGGGAAAGAAAAGCCGGTACCTACCGGGAAATTTTCCGTTCCAAAAAGAAAATTACGCCGCTGGTTTTCCTGGGATTCCTCTCCGTATTTATGATGGTGCAGCTTCTTTCTTCCATTGCCTCCGTAGGAATGGAAGGACTCTTTCATTTATTTGGCTACACCATGGCAGATTCTACAGCGGCAGCTACGGGACCTTCCTCCACTCTGTCCATGTTTCTATATGTAGGACTTGCAGGGCCAGTAGCAGAAGAACTGGTATACCGGGGCTTTGTTATACGTAGACTGGAAAAATACGGTTCCTTCTTCGCCATACTTTTCTCGTCTCTGCTCTTCGGCGTCATGCATGGGAACCTGGCTCAGATATTTTTTGCAGCAGCTGCAGGACTGATTTTCGGCTATTTGGCTATGGAATATTCCATTGTCTGGTCGATACTCCTGCATATCCTGAATAACCTGGTATTTTCCGATCTCCTGGGACGGTTCACAGAACACCTGCCGGAAACAGCCGCCAACCTTATAAGCTATGGCATGATGGGAATCTTTACAGTGATCGCCTGGGTATTCCTCTATAAAAAGAGAGGCTCTATCCGGGCATGGCTGAAAGTAAATCCTATACCCAGAAAGTACTGTCTCTGGGCCTTTACCGGATTCTGGTTTCTGCTATTTGCAGTTCTGGAATTTATCGCTGCTTTTGCAGCACTGACACCGGTGCAGTAATTTTTCCATAAGCCGGGCAAAATGATTGGTTTCACTGACACTGTCCAAGCCACGCAGCCCTGTTAGGATTTCCTTCATATCCGATGAAGTCAGCAAAGTATTGTCCAATTTATAGCCCTCCATTATGGAAATTCCTCCCTTTGGACCCTGAACAGTTCTGATTGGTATACCTGCTTTACACAGATCCTCAATATCCCGGTTTATGGTACGCCTGGACACTTCAAACTTTTCAGCCAGATATGGAGCCGTCACCTTTTCTTGTTGAAGCAATACGGTCAGAATCCCGACCATGCGGTCAATTTTCATCTGTTCACCTCTTTTCTGATGTTTATTTCCATGGGATTTTCTAAAGTATACCACAGCATCTGTGACAACAGCATGTCATGTTGAAAATAAAATCCCCACAGGAATCAAAATTTTTCATTCTCTGATTTCTGTGAGGATTTTCTTATTTTTCATAGATTCTTATCCGGCAAACCAATAGCCCGTAAAGTCCCCTTTCATGACCCGGTACCCCTGGAAATCGGATTCATAGCTGAATTCCCGGATCATCTCACCCTCCTGGTCATATTCTCCGAAAACTTTTGCAACGCCGCTGTTTACCACGTAATTATCATTTCGGATCTGTACGCTGGATACGATACTGGAATAGGGCACATCATATCCCCATACCAAATCATAGGTCTTCTGATTCTCATCTACCAGATAGAAGTATACATGTGAGGGAAGATCGCTGCCCATCAGTTCTGTTGAAACGCTGTCGCTAAGCTCCGGCTCATATCCGTCTGTACGCGTGCTGTTGGCATAATAATTGTTATCAAACATCATCAGATAATACTGACCTTTCTCCAGATCCCCGGAAGGAACATAGGTAACCGTGTGCTGTCCGTACTGGCCGGTAAAATCAGAGGCTTTTTCATAGACATAATCCTCGTATCCGGTACCTTCCCAGTATTCCTTGTCTCCCAGAAGATAGTCGATCTGTACTTCTCCATGGATATCTGAAAGCTTCATGATAGTAGATGTTTCCCTGGAGCTTAATACAATACTGTCATTGCCCATATAATCAATAGTATTCAGATGGATCCAGTCTCTGGTTCCTGCCTGCCAGAAGAAGGTGTCCGTACTTCCCACCTTTTCTGTGATCTTGTAATAAGCAGGAAAAACATCTCTTAAATCTATGATCTCTGTTACATCTCCCGTCTCCATGTCAATTTCCAGGATACGGTCCATAACCCCGTCATCAAGGGCATTCTTTTTCGTAGCCAGGACCAGAAGCTTTCCCTCATCACCCCAGTTAAAGTCATGGTGCATATCATAGCCTTTTGTCTCATAAAGCCGGACTACCTGACCCAGAGGATTCATTCTGCCGATCTGATCAGCGGATACACAGAAAATAATATCAGAACCTTCTGTCAGGATCCGGTCTGCCTTGTATCCGTCCAGGAGCATTTCATAACGCATAACTCCTTCATTATCATAGAAAAACATATGTCCGTAATATCCCTGAGTACCTAAGGTATAGTAAAGACCTCCTGTCAGTTCCTCCTCGGAGTCTCCCTGGGTATATTCCAAAATGGTGTCATACCCGGAAGCTGTCTGTGGAACCTCTGTTTCAAAAGTAGCTTCCTGTACTGTGTCCCCCTGGCTGTCTGTAAGACTTACCGTCACCTGGCAGTTTTCTCCCGGCACCAGACCAATGATCAGAAATTCTTTCTGGGCTGTGTCCCCGGCATTTGCCTGGGCCTGAAAATCCTGGATCTCCTGGTTTTCTGTATGTACCGTGTAATGGACTTCCAGGAAAGGATCCTCCGTCTCAAAATAGAGATACAGTCCGTTTGTTCCTGTACCGTAAGGATTCCATACAGCCAAAGGATTCTCCAGGGTATAGCCTCCTTCTGCCTTTAAAGTCTCCAGGCTTTTCTCCAGCCTGTTCTGCACATCCATGTTATAGTAGGTAAAATTGTCTTTTTCCACCTCTACCGGCTGGATCTGATAAATTTCAATATCACTTGCTGTTGCCGACTCGTAAATATTTACCCTGGTATCACTGTCTTTTTCCAGAAGTTCTCCGGTTTCCACCACCCAGGATTCTCTCTTATGGGTTTCTTCCGACATCTGGTCATTTACGATCCATCGGTAGATCCCATAGGCTGCCGCAGCCAGAACACAAATACCCAGAATAATGATCACTGCCAGCTTCTTTCTGCTCATCTTCTTTTTTTTCTTTTGTTTTTTCTCTTGTCCACTGCTTTCCATATTTCTCTCCTGTGCTTCCTTTCCTGCCTAAAAAGGGTAGATTTCTTCTTATAATACTATCACAGAAAAGTATGAAAGAATTGTGAAAAAAAGAGATTTGAATAAAATTTTACACATATTTTACATTTTCATTTCTTATCCAGATTCCTGTGCGGATCATCAAAACTCCTGCAGCTCCCTGAAAACCTTTATTATTATAACGCAAAATTCTCTACGAAATCTCTATATTTTAATATTTGCTCTATTATCTCAAATGGGGGGGAGAAAAAAGGTCAAAAAGAAGCCCTGTGGGATTGCTTGTCCACAGAGCTTTTGAAGTCTTATAAATCATAAAAAACAGGCTGCATCTTTTCATAGGTACAGAAGCGGCGGAAGCCCAGATCTTTCAGAAATTTTTTGGTTTCTTCTATATACATTCCCAGGTGTTCCGGCTTGTGGCTGTCACTGCCGATAGTAAGGATCTCTCCTCCCAGATCACGATACAATTTCAGGATATCTGCAGAAGGCATAGTATCCCGGAGGCCATATCTGTGGGAAGAAGTATTCACTTCGATTCCTTTTCCATCTGCGATGACCTGTTTCAGGATTTCCTCAACTGCAGGTTTTATCTTTGCAAAAGGATAAGCTCCTGCTTTATCATATCTGGCGATCAGATCCATATGTCCCAGCACACTGTAATCTTTGTATTTCTTTACTACTGCCAGCATTTCTTTATAATACTGGAGATTATATTCATCCTGGGATTTTCCTTTCTGAAAATCCTGAGTCCAGAACTCTTTATCTTCTACCTGATGAATAGATAAAATAATAAAGTCAAAGGAATATTTTCGAAAGAGAGCTTCAAATTCAGGAATGGTATGACGCTGTATTCCAAATTCCATGCCGGTGCGGATCTGGATTTTTTCGCCCCATCTTTCCTTTAACTTCTGGATCTGCTCCATATATCTGGGATAATCTACATTCGCCAGAGGATCTCCATCTCTGTAAAGAATTTCTTCTCCCGAATCCCAGTCTTTCTTTATCCCATAGTCTACATGGTCCGTAATACAGATTTCTTCCATCCCCATTCCCACTGCATCCCGGATCACGTCCTCTATTAGATAAACGGAATCATCACTGAATTCTGTATGTACATGGTAATCTGCAAACACTGATTTTTTCCTCCCTGTGTAGTAAACCTTGCAAAAAATTATAGCCTGTTTTTCATCCATGTTCTATCAGATTCCTATGCGCATCTATAATTATTCTGCAGGTAATCCTGTATCCAAGTATGATTTCTTACTATACGCCGTCTTTTTTCCGTGATAAAATGGACTGGAGAAAAAATCCGAATCAAACCTGTGAAAAAGGAGAAACAGATCCATGAAAATTGTATTTTTAGACGCCAATACTCTGGGAGAGGACATTGATTATACACCATTCGAAGAATTGGGGGAAGTGGCGAAATATCCTTTCTCCACCTCTGAAGAAGTTTCCCTGCGCTCTAAAGACGCAGATGTACTTGTGATCAATAAGATCCAGATCAATGAAAAAACTATCTCTTTAGCAGATCATCTGAAACTGGTCTGTGTCACCGGTACAGGCACCAATAACCTTGATAAAGATTATCTGGCCCGCCGTGGTATCCAATGGAGAAACGTAGCCGGATATTCAACAGAATCCGTGGCCCAGCATACCTTCGCTATGCTTTTCTATCTGCTGGAAGGCCTTCGCTATTATGATGATTATGTAAAAGAAGGCCGTTATGTCAATGACCGGGAGTTTACCCATTTCAGCCATACCTTCCATGAACTCCGGGGTATGACCTGGGGAATCCTGGGACTTGGAGCCATTGGCCGGAGAGTGGCAGACATTGCCGGAATGTTCGGCGCCAAAGTAATCTACTATTCTGCTTCCGGGGCTTCTGCCCAGGAAGGATACTGCCAGGTAGACTTTGACACTCTATTAAAAGAGTCGGATATCCTGTCCGTCCATGCGCCGCTGAACCAGTATACAGAAGGACTTATGGATCAAAAGGCCTTTCATAAAATGAAGTCTTCCGCTATCTTCCTTAATCTGGGAAGAGGGCCTATTGTCCGGGAAGCTGACCTTGTCAAAGCACTGAATGAAGGAGAAATCCAGGCCGCCGGTCTGGACGTACTGTCCGGCGAGCCTATGGCAGCAGACAGTCCCTTCCTCTCGGTTAAAGATAAAAGCCGTCTGCTGATCACCCCTCACGTTGCCTGGGCTGCAGTAGAGGCAAGGCAGAGATTGATGAAGATCATTGCCGGCCAGATCAAAGATTTTTTTAAACTATAGTCCGCCGCTTACAGTCTCGTAAAAAATCCCGTTTCTTCTCTGCAGACACTCTGCAAGAGAAAAAACGGGATTTTATAATTTTAATAAACTTCCGCTCCAAAAGGCATCAGGGCCAGTTTTGCCAGTTTAAAATGCTGGAGGCCGAAGGGGATTCCGATGATCGTTATACACATCAGGATTCCCAGCACACAATGTTCTATTGCCAGAGGCAGGCCTGAAAGGATCAGCCAAAGGATGTTCAGCAGAAAGGATCCTGCCCCGCCGCCGTACTGTACTTCTTTGCCAAAGGGAAAGAAACTGAGCCCCGCAAACTTAAAGCACTGCATTCCCACAGGAATTCCGATAATGGTAATGCACCAGAGACATCCTGCCAGGCACCAGCTCAGGCCGCTTAAAGCGCCGCCGAAAATAAACCATAATAAATTTCCAAGACAACCCATTCTTATTCCTCCTCTACCACTGTTTTCTGAGTTTTTTCAAAAGTTCTTCTACCAGCTGGATCCCATCTTCCACGTCCTCCCGGGTATTCTGGATCCTGGAGTATACCAGATAATCGGAAACCGGATCATCAAAGAAAAAATCCGCAAAGGAAAGGAAACTTCCGATCTCCATTCTCAGATCCAGGGACACGGGAACGTCTTTCAGTTCCTTTTGAAAACTTTCCAGATCTTTCTTTGCCCGGTCGATCAGCCCTGCGGCTGTTTCCATCTTGGAGTGCTTCATAAATCCTGAAAAAGCTCCTCCCCCGAAAAGATCCAGAAGTCCCCAGTTCTTTGCGCTGTTTAAAGTGTCTCTGAGGGTATAGAGGCTTTCCAAAGCTCTCTCTCCTGCCCTCTCTGCCTGTCTTAATTCTTGTTTTACCAGTCTTTCTGTCATTTTTCTCGCTCCTTCTCATCTGCAAGTTTCTGTGACAGATGTCCGGAGTATTTGGTTTTTATGATAAAAGAAAAAGACTTCTATCATGACATCTGCCACAATAAAAGTCTTGCTATCTCATTTGCTACGGGTGCCTCTCGGCACCGGTTGACGATTACAAAACCATCCTTTTGGGATGTTCAGCTACTCCCTTTCCATTGCTTGAATAAAATCTAACATACTGTCCTGTAAATGTCAAGGAAATCTTTTATCTCTGTGCCCAGCGAGCCATACAGACATGTCTGCATCGGATACTTAAGACAGGAGATTCTGGAGGATCCAGCATACAGCCGGAATTGTGACGATGGAACAGAGAGTGGTGACAAATACTCCGCCCATGGCATAATCTCCCTCAGATCCTGAAGCCTTTGCCATCATTACAACAGAAGACATCGCCGGCATTGCTCCCAGAAGAGACATCGTAAGACGTATTTCTTCCGGTGTCTGGAAAAATCCCAGCAGCAGGTAAAAAATCACGGGAAACAGGCGGCTTAATCCTTTTCCGATCAGGAAAGTAAAAATATAAAAAATGCAGGTATATATCAGTATTCCCGCAGACTGAAAAAGAGTTCTCCTGTCCACTCCTCCTGCGATATTCACAAAGATCATAACCGGAAGCGCCAGTTTCAATACGAATCTGGAAATGGATTCAATCGTGATCTCTGTAAAAACTTTTGTTTTAATAAGAAGAGCGCCTATTATAATATAAATAACAAAAAGTCCGATCTGTTCCAGCAAAATCCAGAAAGTATTCATCCTGTCACCACCTGGCAGATCCAATTATGCCGATATTCCGTCATATATATCTTCCTCTTTTCTTTTTATTCCCGTTTTTTACGACAAAAGAACAAGACCTCTATTCCGGCAGTCCCCGCAGCAGTCAAATACTCCGATGCAAGTATCGGGGTATTTGACCCTCGCGGCAGTCTCCAAATGGACATGCAAGCATGTCCATTTGGCTCGTTGTCCGCAGAAATAAAAGTCTTGTTCTATTTTTCATGACAGCATACATCCTTTTCCGCATGACATATGCGTTCAGTCAAAGCAGCCATGATGACTGGGGAAAATTCGCTTTTCAGATCCCGGCAGCCTTCAGAAGATCCGGTACTTTGGACTCCCAGCCAAGAGCCATGATATGTACGCCCTGGCAGTAAGGTTTACATTCTTTGATGATGCGGGCTGCGATCTCTACACCGGTGATTCCGGCTTTGGTCTTTTCTTTATCCTTCTTCAGCTCTTCGATCATCTCGTCAGGAACATGAACACCGGCTACATTGTTATTCATGAACTTGCACATTCCTGCTGATTTTGGAATGATGATACCAACCTGTACAGGTTTTCCGAACTGTTTTGCCTTTTCCATAAATTTGATGAATTTTTCCGGCTCAAAAACAGCCTGGGTCTGGAAGTAATCGGCTCCTGCCATTACTTTTCTCTCCATCTTTGCCAGCTGTGCGTCAACGGAATCGCTGCAGGGAGATACTACCGCTCCTTTAGCGAATTTCGGAGGTTCTCCGATCAGCTCGTTTCCGCCCAGGTCCACGCCTTCTTCCAGTTTTTTCACTGTGTGGATCAGAGAAACAGAATCCAGGTCGAATACCGGTTTCGCCTGTGGATGATCGCCCAGTTTTGTATGGTCCCCTGTAAGGAGCAGCAGGTTCTCGATCCCGAACATAGCTGCACTTAAAAGATCGGACTGGAGAGCGATACGGTTTCTGTCACGGCAGGTCAGCTGATAGATAGGAGTCAGTCCTTCATCCTTCAGAGCCTTACACATAGCCAGAGAGCCCAGGCGCATAACAGAAGACTGATTATCGGTTACATTTACTGCGGTAATACCGCTTAAATAGGTTTTTGCTTCTTCCAGCAAATGCTCTACATGAAATCCTTTTGGGGGACCAACCTCCGCAGATACTACAAATTCGCCACGTTCAAATAACTCAGTAATCTTCATGATACATTACTCCTAATTCTTAAAATTTTTGCATTTTCCATTTTAAACTTCATCATCTGTCGCAAAGTTCCGCACCTGGGTAGGACATTTCAGTACATCCAGACGTCCGATCTGCTCAAGGCGTCTGTAAATACGCTCCCAGCCGCATTCCATGTCGCTGTCTACTTCGCATCTGCCGTTTTTGGCGCCGCCGCACTGACCGTTGACCAGACTCTTGGAGCAGGCAGTGATGGGGCAGATACCACCGGTGAGGTTCAGATAACACTCTCCGCACTGATCGCATTTATACTCCAGAGGAGTTACACCCTGGAACCCCGGCAGAGGACATGTATCGCAGGCAGCGCATACCTTTTTCTCTTCCAGATAAGCGGCAATGGTCTGAACGCCTACGCCGCAGGAAAATACAAGGACCATGTCGGCAGCCTGGATCTCATCCATATGTTTCTGGAGACGGAGCTCCATATTTTCCTGATTGCATATGTAATCTGTTGTGAGGATCCCGGTCACTTTTCCTTGGGCTTCCCAGGCTTTCTGAAGTTCTTCCGCTTCTTTTACCGGAAAATAAACTTCTTTACAGCCATGGCAGTTGATGATAAAGACTTTTTTCCCTTCTGCCAGGGCTTCGATGGTTTCTCTGGGTTTTAATTCGGTAATCAACATATCACTTCATCCCCCTTACTGCATTTTTTCCGGCTTTGATCTTCGTCACTAACGGAATCTTGGAGGAACAGATATACTCACAGCATCTGCACTCGATACAGTCCATAACATTTTTCTCTTTCATGCCCTGCCAGTTCTCCTCATCCGCAAATTTTGCGAAATACAGTGGAGACAGTTCCATAGGACACACATCCATACACCGGCCGCATTTGATACAAGGCTGTTCTACAGTATGATCTGTATCCACGGCAATAATTCCGTTGGAGCCTTTCATGATAGGTACATTTGTATCTGTAAGAAGGAAGCCCATCATAGGTCCGCCGGCCTTAATAGTAACGTCATCTCCTGTCACTCCGCCGCAGTAATCGATAAGATCTTTTGTATTGGTACCGATCTTTACGATAAAGTTCCCCGGATTTTTCACTCTCTCACCGGTTACGGTCACAACACGCTCGATCAACGGCATACCGGTCAAAATGGCGTCGGCAATAGCCTTGGTTGTGCTGATGTTGCTGACGATGCAGCCTACATCTGCAGGAAGGCCGCCGCTTGGAACTTTTCTTCCGGTCACACGTTTGATCAGCATCTTCTCAGCACCCTGGGGGTATTTCGTCTTAGCTGTTACAACTTCTATATTTTCAAGATCTGCAGTTTTCTCCGTCATAAGCTGGATAGCGTCAGGCTTATTGTCCTCGATGACAATAACGCCTTTTTCTGCGCCTACTGCCTTAAGGATCGCCTTAAGTCCATAGATCACATCATCTGCAAACTCCAGGAGCACCCGGTGGTCTGCAGTCAGAAGGGGCTCGCACTCGCAGCCGTTAAGAAGGATGGTATCTACCGGCTTGGCAGGTTTTAATTTTACAGATGTGGGGAAACCGGCGCCGCCCATACCTACGATACCGGCCTCTTTTACGATTTCCACGATCTCATCAGGAGTCAGCTCTTCCAGGCCTTTGTGAGGCTTAACAGATTCATGGAGAGTATTCTTTCCGTCAGATTTGATCACCACAGAAAGACATTCTCCTCTGGTGGCATGTCCACGGTTTTCAATGGCTGTTACCGTACCGCTGACACTGGAGTGTACCGGGCTGCTGATAAAGGCCGCAGCCTCACCGATCTTCTGTCCCACTTTAACTGTATCACCCACCTGCACTACAGGATTGGCCGGAGCCCCTGCATGCATGGACAGAGGGATAACAACTTCTTCCGGTTCAGGGAATCTCTTCAGAGCCATATGTTCTGTATACTCTTTGCGCTCTAAAGGATGAACGCCGCCGTAATAGCCTTCCAGACGTTCTGCCCTGATGGATTTCACGTAATCATTTACAAACTTGAAATTGATCTTGGAGTAATCTCTCAGCTGGACCGGTTGATGGAGGAACTCTTCAAGACGTCCCTGTTTTTCCAGTCTCTGATAGATTTTTTCCCATGCGCAGTCTTTACTGCTGTCTACTTCGCATTTTCCGTTCTTCGCGCCGCCGCACTGACCGTTGACCAGACTCTTGGAACAGTCAACGATGGGACAGACGCCGCCGGTTATGTTCAAATAGCACTGGGCGCATGCGTCACACTTTTTCTGGGTGAGCGCCATGCCGTGATAGCCTCTGTAATTCAGGGAATTGCTGGCCGCATATACGGGTTTCCCCGCCAGCTCTGCCACAGTCTGGATTCCCAGTCCGCAGGAGATCACGAAAACATTTTCTGTACCTTCCGGGATCATATCCTGGAGTTTTTTCTCTGTCTGGATTTTGTTGCATAAAAAATCAACTCTTGCAGTACCTGTAACTGTCTTCCCCTGCTCTGCGGCGAATTTTTCAAACTCGGCGCATTCCGGTTCATCGATTGTTTCAAATTCCTTGAAACACTTGTTACAGGCAATGATGAACAGATTGTCTTTACCGGCCAATACAGATGCCAGTTCATCATTGTTTTTTAACCTGTACTTAGTATAATTTTCCAATTGCTCTACTCACCTTCCTTATAGTAATATTCGGAACTTTTATCCTTGTCTTTCCTGTTATTTTCCCCCTCTGTATTTTGAAGAAAAATAATGATAATCCGCAAATCAAGTAGATTACTAAGGATACGTATCTAAGATAACACATTTTTGCTGAATTATCTAGTCTAAACCTGTATTTCATCGTCATAAGCGCACAATTTCTTTCCAGGCAAACGCCTGCTCATGGAAGCATGGCGTCCCTTCCCTATCCGATCCGATACCGCGGGCAGGTTGGTCGCCCGACCGGCGTGCTTGCACAAAAAATACGGGGCTGTCGCATTAGTCATATTCTCGATTTTGATTAATGCGACAGTCCCTATTTTTCTGAAAACCTACAGATTTCCGTATCTGCTTACAATTTTTCTCATGATATCCCATTTTGCTTCCATATCTTCCACCAGCTTGAACTGGGTCCTTGCCCGGTCCAGATTATGGCCTTCTCTGTGGATCTTAAAGTAATGATCACCCTGAAGATAGTCTGTCAGGAAACGCATTCCGCATTCATAAGTCATTACTTTCGCGCCCATGGGAAGCAGTTCCACCTCCTTTGGTGTAAGGCTTCCGGCACAGCCCTGAAGGAATCCTTTCACATAGATCTCAAAAAGTTCCATGCTGCAGGATACTTTGCTCAGATCTTTTTCATCTTCCGCAGCCGTACTTGCCCCAAAACGTATGGAATCGCCAAAGTCATTCATAGCCAGTCCCGGCATTACCGTATCCAGATCAATGACGCAGATCCCTTTCCTGGTAGTATTGTCGATCATGATATTGTTCAGCTTGGTATCATTATGGGTTACCCGAAGAGGCACCTGTCCTTTTTTCTGCAGCTCTCCAAACACCCTGGCTGTCTCCTCATGGGCAAGTACAAATTCGATCTCTCTGCCTACAGACGCTGCTCTTCCGCAGACATCCTGAGTAACGGCCTGTTTAAACACTTCAAATCTTGCCTGGGTATCATGGAATCCTTTAATAGTCTCGTGGAGAGTTTCTGCCGGATATTCTGCAAGAAGTCTCTGAAAGTTGCCAAAGGCTACTGCGCTTTCATAAAAGTCCTCCGGCTTTTCCACCCGGTCATAGCATCTGGCATCTGTAATGAATTTATAGGATCTCCAGTATTCTCCTTTAGAATCTACATAATAGGCTTTTCCGTCTTTTGCAGGAATGATATTCAGGGTCTCTCTTTCCGGATCTCCCCCGTTTTCCAGGATTTTTTCCCGAAGGTAGGAAGTCACCCCTACGATATTCTCCATAAGTTCCACCGGCTTTGTAAAAATCTCCCGGTTCATTCTCTGAAGGATAGCGCTCATATCCCCCATGTCTCCGATCTCAAATGTGAGCAGATAGGTATCATTGATATGCCCGCTTCCGAAAGGCCGGCGGTCTTTCAGCCTACCTGTATAATTAAAGTTGGCAATTGCCTCTCTGACCTGCAGTTCTGATACACGTCCCATTTTTACTCTTCCTTTCTTTATTCAGACTATCTGTGTAACTGGCTTTCTGATCCTTATTGTATAGAAAACTTTTCCGAAAATCTTTATCCTATATACTATTTAATTTGCACGATCTGCTTCTTTTATTTTGCATTTTCTGCATGAATAAGATATGATAAAGATAAATACCTCAACAGAAGATCCACAGTCGGAAAAGGAGGAAAAAATATATGTCTTACCAGGGGATCCGCCTGCCGGAGGAGCTTATGATCGATCAGCTCTTCTCTCTTCATTATTTTGAATATATGAACAGTTTTTACTTCCCGGGAGAATCCCATCCCTTCTGGGAATTTGTCTGCGTAGATAAAGGGGATGTTACTATCGGAGCCGGAGACCGCTCTTTTGTCCTTAGCCGGGGGCAGATCGCCTTCCACGAACCCGGAGAATTTCACTGGGTCAAAGCAGGAGAAGGCGCGGCCCCCTGCCTGATCGTTATCTCTTTCTCCTGCGACAGCCCTATGATGGATTTTTTCCGGAAAAAGATCCTGCATATCCGGGACGAAGACCGCCGTCTCCTTGGACGTATTGTTCAGGAAGCCCGGAGATATCTCAATGGCAGGCTGGATGATCCCTATCAGACTTCTTTGTCTGTTCGCCCGGATGCCCCTGCAGGAGCGGCCCAGATCATCCGCACCTGTTTGGAGCAGTTCCTTATCGGTCTTTACCGTCGTTATAAAAAAGAAGATGTACCCGAAAACCCTGCCGGTCTGGCTCCGTCTCCGGATAAGTCCATAAAAGAAAATGCCGATGAAGAAACTTTTACAAAGATCAGCCGGTACCTTGCCGCTAATCTTTCCGCTCATCTGTCCATTTCCCGGATCTGCGCCGATAATCTGATCGGCCGGTCCCGGCTCCAGAAACTCTTTCATGAAAAATGCGGCAGAGGGATCATCGAATATTATTCTCTTCTGAAGATCGAAGCCGCAAAACAGATGATCCGGGATGAACAGATGAATTTCACCCAGATATCCGAATCACTGGGATACTCCTCTATCCACTATTTCTCCAGACAGTTCAAAAACATAACGGGAATGACCCCTTCTGAATACGCCTCCTCTATCCGGGCCATTGCCGAACGTGGACCTGACCGCCGTACTTCAGGAGGACAACTGTCCTCTTGATCTTCTGTACAAAAATTTCCCTGCTCCGGCTCTTGCATTTCCATTGTATCTATATTATGGTTAAACAAAGAGTACTCCGGATCTGACACAGGAAGACCGGAGCGCCCAAATCTTCCACAAGGAGTATCGCATATGACAAAACCTAACATCGTTTTTATCATGACCGACCAGCTTCGGGCCGACTGCCTGGGCTATGGGGGCCATCCTGATGTCAAAACTCCCTATCTTGACAGCCTGGCTGCCCAGGGCGTGGTCTTTGACCATACATACAGTGCCTGTCCCAGCTGCATTGCCGCCCGGGCCGGACTGCATACCGGAAGGGAACAGAGCCATCACGGCCGGGTAGGCTATGAGGACGGGCTTCCCTGGAATTATGAACACACAATGGCCGGAGAATTGTCAGCCGCCGGATATTATACCCAGTGTGTGGGAAAGATGCATGTCCATCCTCTCCGCAATTTCCTGGGTTTCCACAATGTGGATCTTCATGACGGCTATCTCCACTGTGCCCGGTACGGCAGCGTTCCCTACCGGGAATCTCAGTTTGTGGCAGACGACTATTTTCACTGGCTGAAACAAGAGCTGGGGGCTGACGCAGATGTGACAGATACCGGCATGGACTGCAACAGCTATCTCTCACGGCCATGGATCTACGAAGAAAAATATCATCCTACCAACTGGGTCACAGACAGGTCTCTGGACTTTCTGCGGCGGCGGGATCCCCGGAAGCCCTTTTTCCTGATGGCTTCCTATCTCCGCCCTCATCCGCCCTTTGACGCTCCTCAGTGCTATTTCGATCTTTATAAAGATAAGGATCTGCGCCCTCCCTTTGTAGGTACCTGGGAGACGGAAGAATATCTGAAAAAGGAAGGCAGGATCTTCAATTCCCGGACAGGTCCTGCAGATCCGGAACTGATACGCCAGGCCCAGATCGGATACTATGCCTGCATCACCCATCTGGATCACCAGATCGGTCGTCTGATTATGGCTCTTATCGAGCAGGAACTCTATGATGATACGGTATTTCTCTTTACCTCCGACCACGGAGAGGAACTCTGCGATCACCACATGTTCCGAAAATCCCGGCCATATGAGGGAAGCTGCCATATTCCACTGTTCATCACTGCAGGCAAAAATGTACTGCCGGATCTGAAAGCCGGTTCTGTCTGCCACAGTATCGCAGAACTGCGGGATATCATGCCTACTCTCCTGGATATTGCAGGAGCCGAAATTCCTTCCTCTGTAGACGGAGAAAGTCTTCTGCCCCTTACCAGGTCCCCGGAAGATAGGAAGCGTGCCTGGCTTCATGGGGAACATTCCTACGATATCTTTTCCAACCACTGGATCGTCACTGAAACAGACAAATATATCTGGTATTCCCAGACCGGACAGGAACAGTATTTTGATCTGTCCTCAGATCCACATGAACTGACAGACCGGATACAGGATCCTTCCAGGCAGGAACGGATCCGGGAACTGCGCACCTGTCTGATCCGTTCTTTAAAAGACAGACCGGAAGGATTTACCGATGGCGAACGTCTTATACCGGGACGTCCCTACCCGCCCTCTCTGCCAAACGCAGTCCTTCCCTGAATGAAAAAAGAGCAGACACCTGCAAAATAGGTGTCCGCTCTTTTTTCATGTATTTTTCCTGCATATCCGTCACTTATATTTTCTGTTATAGAGGAACAGAAGGACAAGCAGTCCTACAAGCCCGATCAGTTCCATGGAAAGCCCTGTCAGGCTGATATTTCTCTGTCCGATGATGACCAGCCCAAGGCACACGACAAAGACGACCAGCAGGATCACGTTTTTTATCACTTTGCCCATATCATTTCCTCCCTATCCTTTCAGACCTCCGAGGGTCATGCCTTCTGTCAGCTGCTTCTGTACACACATATAAAGGATCAGTACCGGGATCATAACGATCACCAGACCTGCATACATGATACCATAGTTGGTTGCCGTTCTTTCCACAGCCATCAGATTTTTCAGTCCTACCGCAAGAGTACTGTTTTCATCCATGATGGTAAAAGCAATGATATATTCGTTCCAGAAGGACAAGAACTGGAACAGGATCACCGTCAGGATACTGGGCTTTGCCATAGGGATCATGATCTGCAGCATGGTCTTAAAATATCCGCATCCGTCAATATAAGCCGCCTCTTCATATCCTTTTGGAAGAGTCTTGAAATATCCGCTGAGCAGATATATGGAAAAGGACAGTGAACTGGAGGCATATATCAGGGACAGCAAGAATCTGTTGTCCAGGAAAAAGCTTACGCCCAGAGCTTTATTGGCGTCGCTGAGCATAAGGAAGATGGGTACCACAATGTAGTTGATGTTTACAAAAAGCCCTGCCATAAAAGCTGTATTTAAGATCTTCTTTCCCCGGAATTCAAACCTGGAAAGGGCATAGGAAGCCGGAAGCGCGATCACCAGGAGCAGGATAAGAGCTAATGCTGTGACCAGCACAGAATTCAGGAAGAATTTTCCCATCTCCGCATCTATAAAAGCGGTGATGTAATTCTGATACTGGAGCTGCTGGGGAAGCGCCCAGGGATTGGTCCCTTTCCCGATAAATTCCGCATTGCGCTTAAAACTCGCCATAAATACCCAGGCAACCGGAACCAGGATCGAGATGGTCATAACGATCAGGCTTACATATACAATGATCTTGAAAAGGATCTTTGTAACCGGATTCTGTTTTTTCATCCTGTATGCGCCTCCTTTCTAGAATTCCAGCACTTCACGCTCTGTGATCTTATTCACAACAGCCGCAAGTGCAAATGAGAAAATAAATACGACTACGCCGATGGCCATTCCATATCCGTATACTCCTGCGCCGTATGCCTGCTTGTACATATAATTCAGGAATACTTCCGAATGTCCGTTTGGCCCTCCATCCGACATGATCTGTACAAACAGAAAGCTTAAGTTAATCGTACTGATAATATAGAAAGTCAGCGTTGTACGTATATTGCTCCATACAAGAGGCAGTGTTACCTGGAAAAACATCTGGATCTCCGTCGCTCCGTCAAGGGAGGCAGCCTCATAAAGATCCTGGGGTATCGCCGCCATACTTGCCATGTACATTACCATATAGTAACCGATGGCCTGCCATACCAGGGCAAAGATCACCGAATAAAGGACTATGTTCTGATTTCCCATCCATTGCTGGGTCAGCCTGCCAAGGCCAATGGCATTGAGAAACGTATTAAGAAGTCCGGTACTGGGATTGTAGATCGCCCCGAAAATACCGGCAATAACTACGATACTGAGGATATTCGGTATGTAGAAAATGATCCTGAAAAAGTTTTTCCCTTTGAATTTCCCGCGGGAAAGTATGGCTGCAAACAGGATCGCAAAAAATACTGTGCACAGTGTTACTAAAACAATGATGGCAATGGAATTCTGCATTGCCTGGAGAAAATTCTTGTCTGCAAGAAGAGATTTAAAATTATACAGACCGACAAATTCTTTTCTGTTCGTGATTCCGCCCATGCGGTACAGAGACATCCTGAACACGTTGATGGTCGGAATAAATATGAAAAGAGTGACCAGTACAGCCGCCGGTGCGATACAGAAAAAGATAAAGCGTCCCTGGGCCCGTTTTCGATTCATACTATGTCTCCTTTCTTTTTAAAAACGGTGAGCTGTAACAACTCACCGTTTTCTCAGCACATATGCTATTCTTATTCAAATATTTACTCCATAGCGGCTGCGCATCTTTCCCATACATCTACAAGCTGGCTCTGCCATTCGTCCACAGTCATATCGCCGTTGCTGATGGAATCGATCGGTCCGTAGATGGAACCTTTCATATCAAGTCCTTCGATAGGCGCTGTTGTTGCCCATGTACCGGTAACAGCTACTACATCATCCCCTGTCTGGAAGCTGCTCTTGATCACACCTTCAGGCAGTTTATCGGCTGCGCCCTTTACAGGAACAACGATAGGAGAATCGGACTCTTCGCCGGTCTCAGCATTGGTTGTCTTATTTGCCAGGCAAAGATCAACAACTGTATCGGAGTACATAAATTTGATAAATTCTTTTGCAAGATCGATGTTGGCGGCATCTGCCGGGATCCACATCTGCTCGGTAAAGGTATATACAGACTGGCTCTCGTCTGCGCTCCATTTTGGAACACCCATTACTCCCCACTCGTAGTCTGAAGGAGTTGTGTTTGCCATCTCGCCTACTACCCAGCTTCCGTTTGGCATGAAGAGGGCTTCGCCGTCAATAACTGCCTGCTGATTGATCTTAAATCCGCCGTCTGTATTGGCATTGGCAACAGTATCTGCCCAGATGTTGTCGGAAGATACCAGTTCTGCTACTGTATCCAGGACTTTTCTTCCTTCATCGGAAGTCCAGGTATCTGCGTCATAGGTCAGGGCGTTATTGTAGAAATCAATTCCTCCCGCCTGTGCCAGCATCGCATAGATAGTAGCGTCAAAGTATCCTGACTGAGGATATGTAAAGAGCGCTCTTCCGTCTGCCTTTGCCTGCTGTCCCAGTTCAAAGAATTCATCCCAGGTAGTTGGAAGGGCATATTCTTTTCCTTCTCCTACCAGTGTTGCATTGTACCAGAAGCCGGTCTGGGTATAGAAGATCGGCGCAAGATAGATCTTCCCGTCGCCATAAGGCTGTGCAGCTGTTCCGTCAAGGATTCCGTCCAGCATCTTACCCTTGAGTTCATCATCAAACACATCGGAGATGTCTGCAACTGCCTGTTCTTTCAGCATCGTCTCGGTAAATCCGCTGGCCTGTCCCAGGTTATAGTAGACAATATCCGGAACATCGCCATTCTGGATGTCCTTTGTCAGTACCTGATCCAGTTCGGAGGACAACTCTAATTCTACTTCGCACCCGGTTTCCTCCTCAAAAGCCGCTGTGATCTTATCCCAGATATCAGCTCCGTTTCCGCCTTCAAAAGCTGCGACCTTCAGAACGTCCCCGCCTCCGCTTTCGCTGCCACTTCCGCTGTCACCGGAACCGGCGCCGTCATCCGAACCGCCTCCGCATGCAGTCAGCATAGAAGCTGCCATTACAGAAACAAGAGATGCCGAGATCAGCTTTTTCACCATTTTTCTCTTCATAGATTTTACCTCCTTTTTTCCTGTTGTTTACATCATAGACTATTTTAAATACCTCTTCCATACAGATATTGGCTTTTCTTTTATAATTATTGCTGTTTTTAACAATATCACCACGATATCTAAATATTTTTTGTTATTTCATCTACAATCTCTTGCTTTCATCCTGTTTTTCTTTGTATAATATCTACAACAAAGCAAAAATTCAAGCAAACACAAGGAGGCAGCAGTATGAGCCACAGACATTATTCCATCAAAGAAAACGAGATCCCCAAGATCAATTCCCGGCTGCTGTCCATCTCACTGTCCAAAGATGAAAAAGACTGGCCCAGTGTTCTTCACACTCATCCCTTTACAGAAATCTTCTTTGTACTCAATGGCAAAGGAAACTTCTTCTTCCGCCGGGATATCCGTCCTATCGAAACCGGAGATCTGATCATCATTCCGCCTTATCTGGAACACACAGAGCAGTCCATTCCCGGCACGCCCCTTGAATATTATGTCCTGGGCATCGACGGCATCGCCTTTCAGGAAGAAGACCAGTCTTCTACCGCTCAGATTTTCTGCAATTTTGATAATGTGTCTTTGATCCGGGACCTTTTTGCCCAGATCCATTATGAAATGAAATCAGGAGGCTACGGTGCGGAACTGATCTGTCAGCACCTTCTTGAAATCCTGATCCTGCGGATCCTCCGCTCTTCCCGCCAGCTGGTGCCTGTCTCCATCAATACTGTACGGATGACAAAAGAATGTGCCCAGATAAAAGAATATCTGGACACAAACTATGCAGAACATATTACTCTGGACACCCTGACAGGGCTGACTCACATGAATAAATATTATATGGCACATTCCTTTGCCAAATATACCGGACTTTCTCCTATCCAGTATCTGAACCGGCGCAGACTGGAGGCTGCCTGTCAGCTTCTCAGGGATACGGATCTCTCCGTCTCGGATATCGCCGGCTCTACAGGATTTTCCTCCCAGTCTTATTTCACACAGACCTTCCGGAAATTCTATGGGATCACCCCTATAAGATACCGGCAGGATCATGAGAAAGAATAAGTGCGCTCTCCAGACGGATAAACCGGCATTTTATATTTCATACCAGATGATCTCGTTCGCCTTCAGATCCACATCAAAGCTTGTTCCGTCTCCTCTGTATACGGTTGTGGTCTGAGGCTCGTAAGTGTTATTCACCACACAGTACTTTCCATTCTTTACATAAGCATGAACTTCCACATTAAAGTTGGTGCTGAACCACCGGCAGAGCTTCTCTTCATCATGTGAAGACCAGATAATGGAACGGTACAGGATCCTGCTGTTTTCAAAGCTGTAGGGAAGGCCGCTGATATATACGCAGCGCCCTTTTCCGAACTCCTTCACAGCCATCTGGACTTCCTTGTCACGCTGGACGAGGATCTGGGTTCCATCCAGTGCATACATGCTTTTCTTTCCTTCGCCGAAATCAATTTCTTTCGTACAGTCTTCTTTAATGAAATGATCGTGTTCTTCCCAGTTATACTTGTCTACATTTAAAGTAAAGCCTGTTTCCTTCTCTACGCCCATAGTAGTGGCAAGCTGAAGGAAATGTCCCTGATACTGATGGCCTGTGGGCTCTCCCACTCCGATAAATCCTCCGCCGTTATAGATGAACTTCTTTACGGCAGTAACAATCTTTTCATCTGTCCAGTTTTCTCCGCCTGTATAGGCTGTATCCGCGTCTCCCACATTCAGGATCACATCAATATCTTTCAGGATATCCGGATCCTGACGGATATCGTCAAAGCTGATAAACCGGACGTCAAAGGGTGCCCCGCTTAAGGCCTCGATCACCCCTGCGTAAGAATAATTCTGTTTATAATAGATGGCGTGATGGACCATATGGTTGCCCCATGCCCGCATCTTTCCCCAGCAGTTCAGAACCGCTACTTTCTTAATACAGTAAGGTGTTGTTCCCTTGATGTTCTCGTATAGGGTCCGGAACTCGTTGCATACACTTTCCACATAATCAATGAAGTCCGGGAACTCCATGGCAAGTTTTAAGTATCCGCCGTATCCGATCCGGTCGATGGGTTTTCTCAGGATCGCTCTTCTGGCCGTTACCCAGTTGATCTTTGCCTCTTTTACCGGATCTCCCCCTTCATGAAATACATCCGGGAAAAAATAAGGCAGGAGACGTCCCTCTCTGTATCTTACCCCCTCGATATCGCTGATCAGCCGCAGTGTGGCGCCGTTTCCAACACTTCCCACAACAGCGTCCAGGCCAATAGATTTAAACTCATCCATAAAGGGTTCTGTTCCGATCCAGTGGTCTCCCAGGAACATCATGGCTTCTTTTCCGCATTCATGGGTGATATCCACCATCTCTTTTGCCAGTTTTGCTACTTCTCTTCTCTGGAAAGCCTGGAAATCCAGGAATTCCTTTGAAGGAATACGGTAGGTATTGTTCATATACCCCTGGTCAATGATAAATTCCGGCCGGAACTTATACCCTGCTTCTTTTTCAAACTGTTCCAGGATATAAGGACTTACTGACGCAGAATATCCATACCAGTCCACATACTTCTCTCTTGCCAGCTCATCAAAGATCAAAGTGAACTGATGGAAAAAGGTGGTATAACGGATCACGTCTACATGAGGGTTGTCCGCGATAAATTTCCGCAGTCTCTCCATGGAATATTTATGAGTCTTCGGCTGACGCACATCAAAAGTGATCTGCTTTTCAAAATCCTTCCATCCGTTTGTCACCGCATTATACATATGTACCGGATCCCACATGATATATGCAAGAAAGCTGACGGTATAGTCATGAAAAGCCTGCGGGCTGTGAATAGTCACGTTTCCCGTCTCGCTGTCATAGCTCCACTGCTCCGGCGGTACCACTTTCCCGGTAGTCCGGTCTATCACTTCCCACCATCTGGTAATATCGTCATGATCATTTACTTTCAGCATATCCGGATACAGGTGGTCCATAAGATGAACAGACAGCTCATCACTGACAGCGGTGTAAAAAGGGGTCATAATATACATCTGCTGGATCTCATCCGGATTTGCCTTGGCCCAGGCATTGTCTTTCCTTGTAGTGTAATAGGTGGAATACACTTTTGCATCTACGTTCTTTAGCTCTTCCGGATAATCTGTGCCGTCACAGTCACGGATAGCATCTGCCCCCCATCTTTTCAGAAGCTCCAGTGTTTCAGGGACCACATCAAGGTCTGTAGGGATCGTCACTCTTCCTTTTGCATTTTCTTTCAATATTCTTCTCCTTTCTCCTGCTTTTATTGTTAATTTTATCATATGGAAAAAGGGAGCTTCCGTCAATCTGCTCATTGCTCATATTTTTATAATTCTTGCTAAACAGATGTGAGGGGGACTCCATTTTTATCTGAACAATGCTTTTGCCTTCTCCATTCTTTCAACCACAGGCACTCCAAATGGACATCTCTCTTCACAGCCGCCGCAGCCGATACAGTCTTCTGCGTTGGCAGACAGTCCTTCATAATGGGCCCGGAGACTGGCTGGGATCTCCTTCTGCATCACTGCCAGGTCATAAAGTTTATTTACCATGGCAATATCGATCTGAGCAGGGCATGGAGCGCAGTGGCCGCAGTAGGTGCACTGTCCCGAATAGGCATGATGAGGGGCTTTTGCCAGCACGGTAGCATAATCTTTTTCTTCTTCCGTGGCGGTCTCATAGCTGGCAGCTTCTTTTACATGTTCCGGTGTATCGCAGCCGGTAAGTATGCTGGCCACAGCCGGTCTGGTCAGGGCGTAATGGATACACTGGACCGGCGTCAGGGCCACGCCGAAAGGAGAAGTCTTGGAAGAAAACAGTCTTCCCCCTGCATACCCTTTCATAACCGTAATGCCCACTCCCTGCTGCTCGCAGATCCGGTATAGTTCCGCCCTCTCCGGATCGATGCCACCCAGGCTCTCCTCGTAATTCTCTGCAAAATATATATTCAGATCCTCGCTTGCCGGAAGAAGGTCAAAGGCCGGATTAATACTGAACAGGAGCATTTCGATTTCTCCGCTCAAGGCCGCCAGCTTTGCCACTCTGGGATTATGGGTGCTCATGCCAATGTGACGGATGATCCCTTTCTCCTTCTGCTCTTTCACATAAGCCAGAAATTCTCCTTCCATGATCCTGTGAAACTCTGCTTCTTCATCTACAAAATGGATCATGCCCAGATCTATATAATCCGTCTGCAGCCGTGTCAGCAAATCTGAAAATGCCTCTTTTACCTTGTCCATCTCTCTGGTACGGACATACTGTCCATCCTGCCAGGTAGAGCCGAAATGTCCCTGGATGATCCATTTCTCCCGTTTCCCTTTCAGGGCTTTTCCGATATTTGTCCGCACATTCGGCTCAGACATCCAGCAGTCCAGAATGTTGATCCCGTAGTCTTCACAGCAGTCAATAACTGCCTTTACTTCTTCTTCGTTGTGACGTTCCAGCCATTCGGCTCCAAGGCCAATCTCACTGACTTTCAGGCCTGTTTTTCCCAGTTCTCTGTATCTCATTATAATACCTCCACCTTACAATCATGCTTTTTTGTCTTTTTATCATAAGAAATTCCCACGGCCAGAATCCGTCCCGTATATGTAGGATCCTGTCCCAGTTTTCCTTTAAATTTTAAAGCATAATTCTTCTCCTTGATCTGTCTGATTGCAGCTTCCGCCGTATTATCCACCTTTAGTTCAAGAATAATTCCATCTTCATTTTTGTACAAAGGATAAAAAATAAAATCTACGTAGCCAATTCCTGCTTTATCTTCTCTCTCTATCCTATAGCTGTCTCTGGCAGACAGATATACCATATTAACGATCATAGTAAGCTCAGCCTCATTATTATAATTTAATAATGGGCTTTCTGTATTATGGGCGTATTCCAGGATCTTTGCCATTAACTCTGTATTTCCGTCTTTAGTAGCCTGAAGCATTTTAGAAGACTCTGCGGCTAAACGATACACATAGCCTAATGACGGCTCTTTTTGCAGCATATCTGCAAATTTATCCATCAGTTCTTTATTTGGAATTGATACGTATCCGTTTTCGTAGTTCAAAAATCCATAGACGACCATAGCTGAGAATATCTCATTTTTCGTCCGGAGATTCATAGATGTGGCCGCATATTCTCTTACTTTTGCCTGAACCGGAATTCCCGATACTAGCAGCGCCAGATCATCCCGGACTGCATCTACGTTTTCTCTTATATAATAAAAGATTTCATCATATGGACCTGAGCTGGTCCAATAGTTTCCAAGATTATTATTGGTCAGCGCAGCTACTACGGATCTGGGATTATATACCCGTTCTCCAGCTTTCGTATGGTAGCCGTCATACCAGATGCGGAGTCTCTCTCTGGTCACATTTTCCGGATTAAGTTTCTGAGCTTTATATCTTTTATAAAGTTCGTCAACTTCCCCTTCAGTAAATCCGAAATATTCTGAATACTTTTCTTCTTCTGCCATTGTATATTCATAAAACATATTCAGTTCTGAACCGCTGGAATATTTTGCAATGGGAAGGATTCCTGTCATATATGCTAATTCCACATAAGACTTTCCTTTAAGAAGATTACTGAGAAATTCTACATATGCCTTTTTATCTTTTTCTCTTACAAAGTCTCTGTGGAAAATATAGTCCCATTCATCAAGAACAAAAATAAAACGGTCCTCATCTTCTGATTCATATATATCATTCAGTATATCCCAAACCGGTTCTTCTTCATCAACCTCTATATCCGGAAACTGGCTTTTCAGATCATTACGCAGTCTTTTTTCGATTCTTCCAATATATTTTTCATAACTTGAACAGTTCTGAGGAACCTCATTTAAGCTGATGTAGATCACATTGTGCTTGTTAATATGAGCCTCGAAAGCTTCTTTTGCGTTCCTTACTTTCAGCTTTTCAAAAATCGGTCTGCTGTCTTTGCCTTTTCCGAAAAATGAAGCGATCATTGTAGCCATTACTGTTTTTCCAAAACGGCGGGGCCGGGTAATGCACAGATAACGGTTGCTTTTTCCTGTGCCGGAGCCAAGATTTTCAATAATATCTTCACTGTTCTCTACCATAGGAAGCAGTTCAAGAAGCATTTCTGACTTATCGATAAAGTACATGGAGGCAGCTTCATCCAAAAACATTCCATAAGGGTTTTTACTGTTTAAATACACACCCATCCTATGCCTTCACACTCCTTTTCATCTTTCCTGTTCTGCAGGAGAACCCAGCTGATTTTTCTGCAGAATAGAAAATCGCCTATACTAAAGTATAGACGATTTTCCTGATTTTCACAACAATATCCTTTAACAAGGGTTCTATCATCTTTCAGTCAAAAGTCAGAGTTAAAATAAGCTTAGACGGCTTTTCCGGCAGCTCAACTGTAAATACCTTTTCTCTCTCTTCTGTTTTTCCCTTAAACTCCTGACCATTCACCAGAATTTTCTGTGGCTTTTTCTCGGATATCCATCCTACCCTTCCAGATTCTCCCAGTATCACAGTGACTCTGTTGCTGCTTTCGTATATATTTTCCATTGCTGTAAATCCTGCATATTTATCCAAAAGTCCCAGGCAGGCGCCATTTTCACCTTCCGGGAGAATGACATACCAGCCAAAGCCACCCGGCTCCATGGTTCCTTCATATTTTTCATTCCGGTCAAGGGAAAAAGCTTTCTTGCTGAAATAGTCATAAACCCGGTAAGTATGAGCAACTTCCAAATCGGGAATATCCCCTGGGCAGAAAGAAAAGGGCTGCATCCGGTCTGTAAGATTAAACACTGCCATTCCTCCGGCCTTTTTATCGCCATAGGAAGCTATATTATGAAGTTTCAGAACGCCCTTCTTCATAGGATCTGAAAAAATGCAGTCCTGGGCAGGTTTTGCAGAACGGTCCATCATCAGGATCTTGCCGTTCTGATAAGTAAGAGGCTTCAAAATTTCCGGGTCAGTAGCCCCCGGCTTATCACTGACATATAGCGGTCCTCCGCTGACGGCTCTCAGCAGGCTGTGTTTCACGGCGTCCTTGTGCATAGTCCAGAACATATCCCAGTCACAGCAGTACAGCTCGTTATGATACAGGGCATTGTATGCGTTCTGAAGAAGATGTTCCGCAAATCCGCCTTCTTTGTCCGGCACAAAGTCGTCGCTGTTTCTGGAAACAGCAGTTGCCGGCCTTGCCAGGATATTTTCCATCGCCATTCCCATACAGTTAATGACCCCTCCGTCCATGCGGGAAGCGCCGCTCTCCAGAGCTTCATTCATTCCCCGTACAGCCTGGGCCAGAGGCAGATCATTTTCAAAATACCAGGTAGCCGAACTCTGGCCGTCTACCTTTACAAAGCTGATACCCTGGCGGTTCAGCAGCTCGTACCAGTCACGGTAAAATTTTTCTCCTGTCACAGGGCTTGGAACCAGCTTGCCGCTCACTGTCTGATACAGATAGGGGGCTTCTCTCCGGGCCAGAGGGCTTTCCGGGACAAGGCCTCCCCAGAATCCTCCCAGGGCATGCCAGACGCCCATCCACCGTATCCCGTTATTTTCTTTCAGCTCTTCTGTCATCTTCCGGAAACCTTCGGGAAATTTTTTCCGGTCCGGAGCAAAATCAGCCAGGAGCTCTTCCTTGTCATCCATGGTCATCCAGCCGTCATCGATCATCATCCATTTTACCGGGACATGTTTTTCAGAGAGTTCTTCCGCTTTGCGCCGGATTCCCTTTTCGCTGACTTCTCTGTAAAAGGCATCCCAGCTGCACCAGCCCAGATACCGGAACATTTCCGGGATCCGACGTTCTTCCCGGATCCGGATCCCTTTATAATCCGCAATCCATACAAATGCCTTATGTATGGCTTCGTACAAAGAGGAAGCTTTCGATATAAGATACAAAGGCTCTTCTAAAGAACTGATTCCTCCCAGGCCTGCTGTCATATCCAGGCAGAGACCGTCTTTCGTTCCTCCGGATATACAGGTTTTAAACTTTTTTCCCACCATGGGCACCATACAGGCATAGTGATCCGGATACTTCATAAAAAGAACCTGGGTGCGGTCGGGGATTTCCTGAAAACTTTCTATGAAAGCCGGTCTTGTCCACCATGGATTAAACATATACATGGCAGTCATTTTTTCCGGCTGTTCCATGGGAAGATAAATCTTCACCGGTCTCCCTGCCCGAAGATTAAAGTTCTCCATATTAGAAGTGTTTTTAATGCGAAGGCAGATCTCCCCCAGGCAGCAGTCCTTTGTCATATGTTCCGCTATTTCTACATAAAGCCCTTCTTCTTCCCACCCTTCTGTGTTCAGAGTAATTTCCGGGTAAAAACTTTTTCCCTTCTGACAGTATATCTCACATCTTACATTTTCCCTCATATATATTCCCTTTCTCATTCTTATAATCTTACAACTGACGCCCAACCGGGGAGGCAAGGATACAGGCATGCCGCCGCATCCTTGCCTCCCCGGCCACGGTGCAGACTATATTTTTTATTCCCACTTTGCAAACAACATGCAAGTGCCGCTTCTGTGGTACATTTCAATAGTTTTTTCCAGGCGTTCCCGATCTACCCGGAGGTATTCTGCCTGGCAGTCAAGACACATAAATTCCTTTGAAGCTATACCGAACAATTTTCTGTGCAGAGCGATCTCATCAGACATGAGCCCTGCCCCGCATTTCATGCAGATATGATCCGTCATTTTCTCGGCACCACTTTACATCTGTAGACTTTTGATCCATGTGCCGGAACTTTAACTGAAAATCTCTCTCTTTTCTTTCCCAGATTTTCATGGTCAATGCAGTCATAAAACTCCAGAGCCATTCCTGAGCTTACTGTCAGTCCCAGATCCCAGAAATCCACAACCGCCATTGCAGGTACATCTCCCATATTAAACATCCCAACTGCTACATCCCCATTCGATAAAAATTTTACCAGTATAAACACATCGGGGCTGTTAGACAGACAGTTTACCCGGAAAGGAGCGCGGCATTCTGTATCCTGATTAATGGCGATCAGATCTTTATTCAGCAGGATCTTCTTCGTCTCCTCTGTGAGGTTTCTCACATCGCAGCCGATCATCAGGGGAGAATTCATCATAGCCCAAAGGGAGAAATGGGTCTGATACTCTTCGTCTGTACATCCGCCGGCGGAAATATATTCATTTCCTCCTTTTCCATGGAGGCCCACTACCAGCATGTCCATATCGTTATGGCAGAAAGGACCGGAAAAAGCCATTTTATCCATCTGGGAAAGGGCAATATCCTTTATAGAATTCCAGCAGTCTGTAATGTCCTGGGTGGAGCGGAACAGATGAGCTCCTGTGGAACTGATCCACTCATGAACGGACTCTATCCCCCACTGGCAGGCAGAAAAAACAATATCTCTTCCTGAATTTGCCAGAGCCAGACCCATTCTCCGGTACAAAGTTCTGCAGTCCTGAAACTGGGGCTTAAAGCAGTTGTCATACTTCAGATAATCTACGCCCCACTGGGCAAACTGATGGGCGTCTTCATATTCATGTTCAAAACTTCCGGGATAATCCGCACAGGTCCTTGTGCCGCAGCAGCTGTACATCCCAAACTTAAATCCCTTATCGTGGACATAGTCAGCCAGAGCTTTTATGCCATTGGGAAATTTTTCCGGATCCGCTACCAGCCTGTCTTCGCTGTCCCGTTCCTTCAGGCTCCAGCAATCATCCATTACTACATACTCATAACCTGCTTCCAGGAATCCCTGGTCTTTCATTGCGTCAACCGTCTCTTTGATCAGATCTTCGCTGATCTTATCGGTAAAAGTATTCCATGAGTTCCATCCCATGGGAGGAACCCCACACATTGCTTTTCTGTTCATCTCCTTATTTTCCTTTCAAATAGCTGTCTTATTTTCTGCCAATATTAAATTCTCCGGAAATTTTCTAATCTGAGGGTTCAGGAGCTTTCCTGTGATCAGCGCCATCAGCCCGAATCCGAAGAAAGCTCCGATAAAAGCATAAGTAGGGCGGTTTGCTTCATCAAGGAAATAGATCAGCAGGGGAACTACATTCACCAGCAGGACCCCGGCAAGTCTCAGGGGACTATTCAGTGCGAAAAAGATGGACCTTTTGATCATCTCTGTCAGTTTTCCTGTATATACGGACAAGAGAGGGAATAAATATAATGCGATCACAAGCACTATGAACATTACCCCGATGATCCCTGCGGAAAAATACTTCAGCACTCCGCTGGTCTGTCCGCATACCTGCAGATCAATGCTGCCAAGCATCATGATCCCTACGAAGGCCAGCCAATACAAAGTGGTCCGTATAAAATTTTTCCGCAGCCCCTGCCAGAAAGTTTTAAAGGGATTGATACAGTCTTCTGCGTTTATCATGGAAAATATGGTATGATATAATGCTTTCTGGGCAGCTCCTATGGTAACAAAGGGGATACAGCATACCGCAAATAATACATTCGCGGCGATAATAGTTCCCACCTTTGTCATCAGTCTTCCAAATGTGCTGTCATTTCCTAAAAAACCGCCTATCAAATTCATAATACACCTCTTAAAGTTTTCCGCCTGATGTGGCGATACCTTCTATAAACTGTTTCTGGAAGATCAGATACAGGACGATCATAGGTACTACTGCCATAAAAGCGCCTGCCATGATCTGTGGATAATTATTTCCAAACTGACCCTGCAGCCTTGACAAAGCTGCTGTAAGTGTGGTTGCCTCTGTCCGGGGCGCTACCAGCAGCGGCCACATCAGATCTTTATAGGCAAACAATGCTGTAAAGATACCGAGAGACACCAGTGATGAACGAGTCAGCGGAAGCATGACAAACAGGAATCTCTGGGGTACATTACATCCGTCGATCTCCGCCGCCTCTTCCAGGGACCGGGGCAAAGTCTGATATCCCTGCTTGCACAAATAGGTTCCGAATGCAGTAACAATACCCGGAAGCAGCAGACCAAAGGGCGTATTCATTGCATTTAATTTGGATACCATCAGATACTGGGGAATGATAAATATCTGTGAGGGCACCATCATCTGAACCAGCACCAAGGCAAACAGAAAATTCTTAAATGGAAATTTCAGTCTTCCGAAAGCATATCCTGCAAGGGTTGCTGTGGCGCATGCGCACAGAACACGAAGGACGATCAGCAACAAGGTATTCCTGTAAAGAAGAAGAAAATTATAAGAATTCCACACATCTATAAAATTTTCAATATGCCATCCGTGCATCGGGAATATATAAAAAGGATTAACAGAAATTGCTTCTGTCTTTGTCTTAAATGCTGTCAGCAGCATCCAGATAAAGGGTACGATCATCACCAGGGAGCCTGCGATCAGGATAAGATGAATAGCTCCTGATGATAGTTTTTGTTTTAAATGCCAGCCCATGCTGAACCTCCTCTCCGATTACTCATAATGAACCCATTTTTTCTCGCTCTTCTGCAAGATAAAGGTTATGATACCGATGATAACGATCATAAACATAACAATAGTGGCTCCATAACCCCTGTCAGACCTTTCAAAGGCATATTCATAAAACAGATAGGTGATAGATTTTACAGTAGGCCATGCCCGGCTGCTCTTATCCATAACCATGTATGGAAGGTCAAAGAGCTGGAGAGCGCCTATGATCCCTGTCTGGATCACGAAGAACAGCATCGGGCTTAAAAGAGGGATGGTAATATGGAAAAAGGAATGAACTCCCGTAGATCCGTCAATAGCCGCCGCCTCGTAATAATCCTTGGGAATATCCTGTAGACCTCCCAGAAACAGGATCATGTTATTGCCGATCCCGCCCCAGACACCAATGATCACGATACAGAGCCATGCGATCGCAGGATTTGTAACCCATGCCACATCTATGCCCAATATATGATTCAGCAGACCATACTGCTGATTAAAGATCCATTTCCATACCATTGCTGTTGCCGCAGGAGCGCAGACCATAGGCAGGAAAAAGATCGTACGGTAGATTCCTCTTCCTTTCATCTTCCGATTCAGAAGTACAGCCAATACCAGTGATATAATGATGGTCAAAGGGAGACTTACCGCCGCATATTTTACTGCATTAAACAGAGTCTGAAATACCTCTTTGTCGTGAAATAACGTGATGTAGTTTTTCAGTCCGATAAATTTATTTCCTATTCCAAAGTCTCCGGTTTTACAAAAAGACTGATAAACGGTTTCAAATATAGGGTAATAATTCAGGATCAAAAGGCCTATGATGGTAGGGGCTACAAAGATCAGCCCCCATTTTGCCTCATTTTTTTGCCTGGGTGTCATTTTCCTTTTCATTCTTTTTCACCCCTCTTTCTATTCATTCTCCTCTGCCAGATCTGCATTCATTGTATCCACTACTTCCGTAAGAACCTCATCCATAGTGGAAGGATCTGACCAGGCTGATACCAGGACATCACAAATATCAGATTCCCAGTTTGATTCCTTTGAATAAGGACGCATTACAAGAGTACCAGCATCTTCAATATCAATAAACGGTGTCATATCCATGTTGGAATATGCCTCCTGGAAGGGATCGGAACAGCCCATACGTCCTGCCAGGGTAACTCCAAGTTCTGCCTGTTTTTTCTGGCTTTCTTCAGAACAGAAATGAGAAATCAGAGAATACGCAGCATCCGGATCATCTGTATTAGCATAAGCAGCCCAACCTAATCCGTTATAGATGGAAACACGCTCTTCTTTCTGGCACTGGCCATCCCCGTTCACATCTGCATAAGGAAGCATTACCCAACCGTAATCATCTACATTGTCTGCATCATAATATTTGATAACGTCATAAGATCCCTGAGGAAGCATTCCAAGCAGTCCGGACTGGAACATAGTGTCTCCGCCGGTATTAGCCATTGCATCTGCTGGCGGGCATCCCGGAAGAATTTCATTGGCAATAAAGTCCATGGCCTCTACCGTTGCAGGATCGTCAAATCCGGATTCGGTCTTGTCATCACTGATCACCTTTCCACCGAAGGCGTATATAACATTGTACCAGAAGTTCTGAACATCCCCTGAATTACAGTATGTACCATAAACACCGTCTGCAGCACCTTTTTCGCTGATCTCCTGGGCAATATCGGCAAAATCCTGCCATGTCCAGTCACTTGTGGGATATTCAATCCCATATTTATCAAAGATTGCTTTATTGTAGATCACAGCAATAGTATCATGATCTTTCGGGATCGCATAGTGAGAGCCATCCAGTGTATAGAGGTTTGTGATATCCGGATAGAAGTCATCTATGTTCATCGTATCGTCATTTTCAATATAATCGTCAAGATTCAGCATAGCACCTGCCTGCATGTACTTCAGAGCGTTGTTAGAATGCATCCAGAATACATCCGGCATTTCTCCGCCTTGTACACCAGCCTCCAGCATAGTCCAGTATGAATCCCAGTCTGTTACCTGAAATTCCACATCATAACCGTTTTCTTCGCCCCATTCATCTGCGATCTGCTGCAGTCCTGCCAGCTGATTGTTATCCCAGATCCCGACCCGGATCGTCTTGTCTCCGCTGCTTCCGGAATTTTCTCCAGAGCCACCGCATCCTGCTAATGAAAGTACGAATGCTGTAGATAAACCAATCGCCAGACCTTTTTTCAACCATGAATTTTTTCTCATTTTTTAATCTCCTCCGTCTAATAGCCTTCTACATTATTTTATATTTTTATAATATACACCGGTGTTCTGAGAGAAAATCTCCCGCTCAAAGGATACTATTATCTTGTTCTTTCCAGTCAGTAAGTTTTCCTTTGTTTTCTTTATTGTAACCCTAACCTCACATGAAATAAATGGTAACAAAATGTGTAGAATGGTAAATTCTTGCCATATTTCCTGTTCTAAGATATAATAGTAAAAAATTGTCGAGGAGGTTTTTCTATGCTTTCCGTTCCGCACCAATCCATCGGATTCAGTTTTTCTTCAGATCTGTCTCTGTTGACAATGAAAGGCATCGGAATCCAGTATGTAGACACCCACTCCTATTCCTGGGATAACAGGAATCGCAAAGATTCACAATGTATCATTCAGTATTGTATTGACGGGGAAGGGGCCATCGAAGTAGACGGGATCCACTATCCCATCCACAAAGGAGACGCTTTTATCATAGACATTCCGGGGCCAAACCATTATTATCTGCCCAAACATTCTTCCTATTGGGAATTCGTCTATCTGGAATTTACCAAAGAGTGTCTTCCCCTACTTTGGAAAATACACCGGACCATCGGTCCTGTGATCCACTTTCCGGAAGATTCTCCCCTCTTTGAGCGTATTATGGAAATTTATGATATGTCTCTTAACAATGAACTGAAATCCTATTTTGAGAACTCCAGGATTTCCTATGACCTCTGGCTGCGTCTTACAGAATATGCCATGACCTTGTCAGTCAGTGAAATTTCAAAGGTGGATCATGCCAAAGCTTTCATAGACCAGCATTACTACATGGAGGATCTGAACCTGGATCTGGTAGCTGACCATGCCGGCATGTCCAAGTATTCCCTGTGCAAAGAATTCCATAAAAAATACGGAGTCTCTCCGGGAAAATATCTCAGAGAACTCCGTATCTCACAGGCCTGCCGTCTGCTTATGACAAAGTCTGATCATACACTGCAGGAAATCGCCCAGATGGTAGGCTATTCCAATAATAATTATTTTGGAAAAGTTTTCAAAGCAGAAAAAGGCATCAGTCCTGATAAATACCGGAAACAATCTGTTAAATACGATCTTGTACGTGCTGTGTATGAAACGCCTCATATATAAAACGCTTATCAGCAGCTTCTATACATGCTTCGTATTTTGACAACAGACAGTCCGAAAAGGGTAGCGCTTATCACTTTATTTTTTGGAAAACATATACATGACTTGAGAAGTCTCCTTTTTCCGGATAACTGGTAATGCCGGAATACATCAGTTCATCACCGCCGTAGCAAAGGCCGTTCTCCTCCAGTCTGTACACGCTGTCCGGGTCCAGTCCTTTCAGTTTCACAGGAAAACTGAGGGACAGGGGATCTGACAGGATCCTGAAGTAACAGTAAATTACAGTCCTGCCGTCCTCTGAAACGAAGTTCCAGGCGGCTTCATTGCCCCTTTGAGGATTTTTCAGACGGTAAAATCGGCCCATCTGTATCACTTCACGGATTGATTTATAAAACCGGATTTCTTCCTTTACTTCTCTTTTTTCCTCTTCACTCATCTTCCTCAGGTCCAGCTCATACCCCAGATTACCGGACATGGCTGCCGCAAATCTGGTGGAAAGGGGTGTTATCCTTCTCACCTGATGATTTGGTACATCTGATACATGGGATCCCATAGTGATGGTCGGGAAGAGGATACTGGTCCCATACTGGATCTTCAGCCGGCAGACCGCATCTGTATTGTCACTTGCCCATGTCTGAGGCATATAGTAAAGCATACCTGCGTCATAGCGTCCGCCGCCGCTGGAACATCCTTCAAATAACACCTCCGGGAAATTCCGGTTGAGTCGTTCCAATATTGAATAAAGTCCCAGTATATATCGGTGAGAAAGTTCCCGTTGGCATTTCTCTTTCAGATAAGCGGATCCCAGGTCTGTAATATGCCGATTCATATCCCATTTCACATAGGAGGCCTTTGTCTTTTCCAGGATATCCGCAACAGACTGATAAATAAAATCGCAGACCTCCGGATTAGACAGATCCAGCACATACTGGGTTCTGCTAAGTACCGGATCGTAAAGACTGCTTCGGATGATCCAGTCCGGATGTGCCCGGTACAGATCGCTGTCCGGAGATACCATCTCAGGCTCAAACCAGATACCAAATCCCATTCCCATCTCTCTGATCTTTTCTGCAAGAGAACAGATCCCTCCCGGGAATTTTTCTCTGTCTTCTCTCCAGTCTCCCAAAGCCGCGCGGTCAGTATTTCGCTTTACAAACCAGCCGTCATCCACTACGAACAGTTCCACGCCAAGATCAGCTGCCTGGGCTGCCAGAGACAGGCATGCTTCCTCGTGAATATCAAAGTAGAAAGCTTCCCAGCTGTTTAATAAAACCGGACGGACTTTATCTCTGTATACGCCTCTGCACAGGCGTTTACGGTACAGGCTGTGAAAAGTCTGAGACATCCCATTAAGACCACTGCAGGAATATACCATAACGGTCTCCGGTGAAACAAATTTTTGTCCGCTGCCCAGACGCCATCCGAAAGTCTGGGGATTCATCCCTATCTGAACCCGTACAGTCTGATACTGTCCTGTCTGCACCACAGCCTGAAAGTCCCCGCTGTATACATAATTAAAGCCCCAGACCTGCCCCTGATATTCTGTAGATTCTTTGTCCATCAGGATCACACAGGGATTCTCCTGTGGACTGCTGCAGCCTCTGCTGCTCTCAATGACTACTGAATCCCCGGAGACAGCTCTCCGGTTTATATTTTTTTCACTGGTATGGGAGCCGGAAAGGGTCAACAGATCATAGTCCGTCCTCGGGAAATCCATACTCGTACTCATCAGCCGTTCCATATATATTTCCTGTTTTCCCTGGTTTATAAACTCAACATGACGACAGATCGCGTCAAAATCCCGGAAAATTGTATAGTAAAGGCGTATCTGTGCCTGGAGACATTTATCTTCCAGAGTAATACACAAAGTCTCCGCCTCATCCTCCCCCTCTGCATATACAGAAGGAAGGCCTTCCAGTCCCGGCTTCCCGTGGATGATCTCATACTCTTTATAAAAAAATCTTGTAACTCTGCATCCGTCCTCTGTCTGGATGATGTACGCCGGGCTTCTGAAATCTCCCTGGTTCATATCCGGATATTCCTGAGGAAGCGTATCAAGAGAAAATCTCTTATCCTCCGGATCCGGATTGGAGCAGAACCCCCGGTCGAAGAAAAATGGCTGTGCACTTCCAGCATATTGGTTTATGTATCTGCCGAAATACCGGTGCATCAGATACTTGTCTTTTTCCACACTGAAAATGTAACTGACGCGTCCGTTATCTATAGAAAAAATATTACCGTTCTTACTGATCTTCATATCAGATATGTTCCCCTTTCTCTTTTGTTTCATTTTATCTTATATATCCTATTTTTCAAAGGGTAACTAAATGTTCAGAATGGTAAAATATTGCTCAGTTCCTACTGGAGCTTACTTTTTCATCAGATCCGCGCCGCTGTGCCAGGCCTGTCCAACCTTTTCACCGATCGCATAATATCCATTCTGCATCTGGTCAAAGACAAATGCCTGGAGTTTTCCCGCATCGATCTTTCCTGCTTCATCCAGCACCTTTTCATCTGCGATCACATTGACGATCTTTCCAAGGACACGCAGGCCGTAAGGCTGTGACTGCATCTCCACGACTTCACACTCCAGGGTAAGGGGATACTCTGTAATGACCGGGGCATCTACTCTCTCGCTTTTTACTGCGTGAAGTCCGGTACGCTCAAACTTGTCTGCCATTTTATTGGAGCTGGCGATTCCCAGGAAATCGGATTCCCGGAGGGTGTCTGTTCCAGGTACAGCAAGAGTAAAGGCCTTTCTTGTCTCAATATTAGCTACTGTTTTGTGCTCGGCTTCCAGATTCAGTGCAACCATATCTTCTGCACAGATCCCTCCCCATGCCATCATCATAACGTCCACTGTATTATCTTCATTATAAGTGCCGATCATATAAGTCGGCATAGGAAATAAATATGGCTTAACGCCCAGGTTTTTTGACATAATTTTTGTCTCCTTTCTTATCTCTGCTATTAAATTGATATCTTTCCTTTTCCGGGAACTACTTTATGGATTTTCCCAGTCCATAGGCCTGCTGAATTTCTGTTTTTCCTTTAATGTCCCCCACATTCATGTTTCCTCCTGCAAGAACGTGTCCGAGATTTTCCCACCGGAGATGTTCCAGCAGATGATCATAGTAAAGAACTGCGTCATCAAAGCCATGTCCCTCTGCTGCCATTAGCAGGGCAGATGCTCTTCCGTTTCCTCTCAGCAGATTGCCGTCTCCCTCTTCCAAGGCAAACAGACGGTCAAGAGCCGTGCGCAGCTGCCCGCTCATTGTCCAGTAGTACAGCGGACTTGCCAGTACCACTACCTCCGCCTTTTTTACTGCCGGATAAATCTGGTCCATATCATCTTTCTGTACACAGGGACAGGCCTGGCTGCTGTGTCCGCCAAAGCAACCTTTGCAGCCATGGATATCCATACCGGAAAGGAAAAATTCTGTCACGGTATTTCCCGCACTTTCTGCTCCTTCTGTAAAGGATCTTACCAGAGCTGACGTGTTTCCATTTTTTCTGGGGCTTCCGTTTAAAATTACGATTTTCTTACCCATAATAAATCTCTCCTTTATTCAGCGGATTGACTTTTCCCGCTGCTGATATTACAATCATAGCAAGAATACGTCAGAAAACAAGTACGCACATAAAAGTGCGGTACTTACAAATAGGTTCAATACTTACCTGAAGGAGAGTGTAAAATGGGAAAAAGATGTATATCCAATGAAACTTTAAGCACCACCGGATTCAGCTATACCTTATCTTTGATCAACGGGAAATATAAAATGACGATCCTCTACACACTGATGGAATTCGGTGTAGTAAGGTTCAATGAAATAAAAAGATATATCGGACAGATCTCTTATAAAACTCTGAGTTCTACTTTAAAGGAACTGGAAGCCGACCAGCTGGTACACAGGGAAGAATATCCCCAGATTCCTCCTAAAGTAGAATACAGTCTGACGGAAAGGGGCAAATCTCTCATCCCGATCCTGGACGGGATGTGCGAATGGGGTGATAAAAACCGGCTCTGATATGCCGGTTTTTCCCTGTAATTTTTATTCAGATTCTTCTGTTCTCAGAAAAATTATCATGTCAGAAAATTTCTCACAAGGACAACTATCCCGAATCCACATAGACCTGCGTCTGAGTCAGCGCCGCCCTGTTCCAGAAAGCCATCAAATATCTGTCCCGGAACCAGCTGTATCTTCTCCGTTGTGTCCACAGCCTGCCAATGTCACAGTAAATACCCAAAGGGCGATGAATAATAGTATAGAAATGATTTTTTTCATTTTCCAGACCCGCCTTTCAATGTAAGAAAATCATGACTTGCGATGATCTTCACACCTTCTTTTTCCTGTAATTCTCTCAGCCGGTCAAATGTATGATAAAAGGCCTCCAGGTCAGCGCAGAGACTGCTGAGCCCGTATTTTCCCTGTTCCAGGCCTTCTATACACTCATATAAGGGAACGGCATCGGATGCCAGAAGGCAGAGCCCTTCTGCCGTATTCACAAGAACACCTTTCTGAACAACAAATTCTGCCTGAGGAAAGGAAGTAGCCGCATACAGAAGTTCCTACCGTGGTTCCAAGATTGGTAGAGGCAAGAAAAAGTCCATTTGCAAAATCCGGTGCTTTCGGCGCTGCTGTTGCCAGCCAGTATTGATTAATGTTGGCCCCTGCTCCGGCAAGAACGCCCCAGACGAATGTAAGAACTGCCATAGGCACCGTAAAATATCCCATGACCTAACCTTAAAATAGTTTTTAGAAAATCTAAAAACGAGGTGATTCTGTGTATAGCCGGGAGCTGACTACTTTTATTGCGGTGGCTGACCAGGGAGGTTTTCTGAAAGCGTCAAAGGAACTATATATTACGCCGGCTTCTGTCATGAATCAGATCAACAAGCTGGAATCCCTGATCGGCGTAAAACTGATCGAACGTACCAATCAGGGCACCCAGCTGACTGCTGCCGGACGTTCCATCTATAAAGACGCAAAAAAGATAATCAAACAATCCGAACAGGCCATTGCCCGGACACGTCAGATCGCAAACGATGAGCAGCAGGCCATTCGTGTTGGGACATCCATCCTGCGTCCCTGTAAGACGCTGGTTGATCTGTGGTCGGGGATTGATGATGGTACACTGCCCGTGGCAATTCATATCGTTCCCTTCGATGACAGCCCGGTCAGCATGGAAACTATGCTGGATTCTCTTGTACGGGAGATTGACTGCTTTGTAGGGCCCTGTGATTCCCTTACCTGGAGTGACCTTGAAGGTGAAACCTTTATGCTGGTGAAACGGGGAGATTCCCCTGTGTTGAACAAAATGCGGGATGAAATTGAAACAAAGCATCTGCAAATCACGCTGCTTGATACTCCGCACTTTTATGATACCGGAGTCTTTAATGAATACGAACAAATGAGATGTGTGATGGAAACCCTGGACATTTGGAAAGATGTCCATCCATCTATTGTGACGATTCCCATGGAATGGGATTATGAAATGCCATATGGGATAGTGTATGCAAAAAATCCATCTGGAGCTATGCAGACATTTATCCACACACTTCAAAAACATTTACATACAGAAACAGAGCTGCTGCATTAATTTTGATTAATGCAGCAGCTCTTTCCTGCTAAGTACCACTGGATGGATCCAGCTATGTATAGTTTCTAATATCCTACCTCACAGGCACATAATCTATCTGTGACTCTTCTTCTGTGACCTCGATCTTAAAGATTACCGGGCGCAATCCGTCGTTACAGCTGCAGATAGCCACGCCAGGTTTCCTGATCCAGTCTCCGTAATAAAACACCTCATTTCCTGCTCCGTGAGACAGTGCGAATACATACTGATAGATTGCTTTCCAGGCCTCATCGCAAAATCCCTCAGGCTTGGCATAATCTGCGTAAAATACCTGGCCTTCTTTCATCATGGGACAGGCAGTCAGACCTTCTGCACCGTACTCTTCAGCCAGTTCTTTATCAAGAGTGGTTTTTAATACTGTAATCTTACATTTTTTCATATTTTACGTTCCTCCAAACAAGCAAAATTTTTATGCTCTTCTTTTCAGTATAACTGTCATACCTGCTATCCGCAAGGAAATCTTTTGTTTCTAAACTGTTTTCTCCCATAAAAATTTAAAACTGGCAAAGATCAGTCCATGTAAATCAGCTCTTTACTTTAGGATGATTTTCCTGTATTATCGTTAGCTGAAACTAACTAAAATACAAAATACAAAGGAGATTTTTATGACCATTCTTAATCTGATTATGATCCTCGTATCCTTCGCACTGCTCCTGCTGATGGTTTCTTTCCTCCATGGGATCCTGTCAGGAAATAAGCCGGCTATGATGACCGGAAAAGCAACATGGCTCTGTCTTCTCATCCTGCTTATTCTGTCCCTGTTCAGGAAGCGGATGGGAACTGCTGTATGGCTGAAGCTGCACAGGATCTTTTCTGTCCTTCTGTGCCTTCTGATCGCAGCCCATGTATTACATGCTGTGCTGCTGTAAAATTCTGAGTTCTTTCACCATATTGACGAAACCGGAGAATATGATAGAATATTTTTGTTCTTTATGTTTTTGCAAAAATATTACGATTCCGGAGGTAATAATACAATGGAAGACGCGCAAAAAACGATACTATTTGAAAAAACTCCGATTCCGGCGGCTGTGGCAAAGCTGTCCATTCCCATGGTTTTCAGCTCTCTTGTTATGGTCTTATATAACATGGCGGATACATATTTTGTAGGAATGCTGAATAATTCCGTAGAGAATGCCGCTGTCTCACTATCAGCCCCGGTTCTCCTTGCCTTTAATGCCATCAACAATCTGTTCGGCGTGGGAACCTCCAGTATGATGAGCCGCGCTCTGGGCAGGAAGGACTACGATACTGTGTCCCGCAGCTCTGCCTTTGGCTTTTACTGCTCCCTTGTGTGCGGAGTCCTGTTCGGACTTCTCTGCGCTCTGTTCCAGAGTTCTCTTCTCACCCTTATCGGAGCCGATGAGACTACCCGGGCAGCTACCCAGGGCTATCTCTTCTGGACAGTTTTCCTGGGTTCCGCTCCCGCCATACTCAACGTGGTCATGGCTTACCTTGTCCGCTCCGAAGGGGCCGCCATGCATGCAAGTATCGGCACTATGAGCGGCTGCTTCCTGAATATTATCCTTGACCCTGTTTTCATCCTTCCCTGGGGCTTCAACATGGGAGCGGCAGGAGCGGGCCTTGCCACCTTTCTTTCCAACTGTGCCGCTTGTATATACTTTTTTGTCTTTCTCTATGTGAAAAGAGGAAAGACTTTTGTATGTGTTGATCCCAGGAAATTTTCTTTTCAAAAAAGGATCATCCGGGAAGTATGCGGCGTTGGAATACCTGCTTCTATCCAGAATCTTCTCAATGTAACCGGTATGACGATCCTGAATAATTTTACTGCTGTTTACGGCGCAGACGCCGTGGCGGCCATGGGGATCGCTTACAAGATCTACATGGTTCCCATGCAGATCACCCTGGGATTTTCCCAGGGCATCATGCCCCTGGTAAGCTACAATTTTGCCTCGGGAAACCGCAGACGTATGAAAGATACCATTCTCTTTGCCCTGAAACTGATGGTTCCCATCCTGGCTGTGGTCATGCTCCTGTATCACTTCGGCGCAGGTACACTGATCCGCCTGTTTATGAACAATAACGCCATTGTAGCTTATGGGGAAAAGTTCCTTCAGGGATTCGGCCTGGGACTGATCTTCCTTTGCGTAGATTTCCTCGCCGTAGGCGTATTCCAGGCTCTGGGCCTGGGAAAATATTCCCTGTGTTTTGCAGTAATGCGGAAGATCGTTCTGGAAATCCCTGCCCTTTTCATCCTGAACTATCTGTTTCCGCTTTACGGACTGGCTTATGCCCAGTGCACCGCAGAGCTGTTCCTGGCGGTCTGCGCGATTATCATGCTGAGACATATCTTTAAAAAATATGGAGGAAATTCCGAAACATCTTCGGACTTTTCTTCATAACATAATCCGATTTTTATTCTATCCCATTTTCTACATTGCGGCGCGATAGATCTCAGCGATCTGTTCCTCGGTAAATACTACCGGATTATTAGCCACGCCTGCTGCGGAAACTTTCATACAGTTCTTCGCCATCCAGGGAATGTCTTTCTCTTCCAGCCCCAGATCAGACAGGGTACAGGTAAGATCCAGGTCTTTAAGAAGCATACGGATAGCAGGCGCGCAGTCTTCCGCAGTAATTCCTCCAAAGATCCTGGCGATCTTAGCGTATTTAAAATGATCTCCTTTCTGAGAGGCCTCGATCACTGCCGGCGTAAGGGCTGCCAGGCCCTGTCCATGAACAATGTCTTTGAGTCCGCTTGCGGGATGTTCCATCCCGTGAGCCAGGGTAACTCCTGCTGTATTGATCACCATACCGCCGATAGTGCTGGCAAGGGTCAGTTTCTCCCAGGCTCTTTTATCTCCTTCGCCCCGGTAAACCTTTACCAGATTTTTTGCGATCAGATTCATGGCGTATTCACAGAGCGCATCTGTAAAGGGCTGGGCGGTCCTTGACGTATAAGCTTCCATACAATGACACAAGGCGTCGAAGCCCACAGAGGCCAGTACCTTTTTCGGCATGGTCATCATACATTCCGGATCCACAATGGACACCTTAGCCACAATGGCATTGCAACGAAGAGATTTCTTGTCTCCGTTTTCCGGATTGGTAAGCACCGCAAAGCCGTTTCCTTCTGAACCGGTTCCGCAGGTGGTCGGGATTAAAATAATAGGCAGTGCCGTATTACTTGACAGACGGTTGAAGATATAGTCGTTAATATTTCCCGGATTTACAGCCAAAAATGCAATGGCTTTTCCGCAGTCCATAACGCTTCCTCCGCCGATAGCAAGGATCATGTCACATCCATGTTCCTTAGCATAAGCCGCGCCTTCCTCTGCCGTAGTGGTAAGCGGATTCTGAGTTACCTTATCAAAGAGCAGATGGCTTATTCCCGCTGCATCCAGACTGGCTGCTACCCGGTCATAGAGCCCGGACTTTTTTGCGCTGTTGCGTCCTGTAACGATCAGTGCCTTCTTTCCGTATGGTTTTGCGAAACTGCCGGCCTGATCCACTTTGCCGCATCCAAACTCTATATTTACCGGAAGATAATAAGAAAAGACGGTCTTTTTCTCAGCTTCAGCTGCTGCCTCTTTACTTTTGGCAATAGATACAGCCGCTGCCACAGCCCTTTCTTCCTCTTTCTTTTCTTCAAGTTCACTCTCATCAACAATATCTACCAGAGTAGCAAATTTTTCTTTATATTTCAGTTTACAGATAATGAAAAATACAACGCCAAGTAAAGACCAGCCGCCGACCATTACCCATTCCTGAGGTAGCAGGGAACATCCGGAATTGGGAATGATATACATGGCTACCATAAATCCGGACATGATCACAGCGATCACACCTACGATCTTATAATGCTTTACCTTATAAGGTCTTTTCAGCTCCGGCTCTTTTGATCTCAGGATAATGAAGGAAAGCGCCACCATACAGTATGCAAGACAGCATCCGAAGTTACCTGCGTCCACCACCCATACAAGCATCTGTCTTCCGAAGAAAGGCGCGAGCACGGATAAGGCTCCGATGAGATAAAGAGCAACGGTAGGGGTTTTATACTTTTTGTGAAGGGTGGCAAATACCTTGGGGATCATATAGGATTCTGCCATAGAGTACATAGCACGGCTTCCGCCGATGAGGAAGGAGTTCCAGCTGGTAATGATCCCGCACATTCCGCCGATGATCAGTACTCTGGACATCATCTCGCTGCCGAAAGCCTTTGCCATGGCATCTGCTGTCACCAGTCCTGTGCCTGCCTGAGAGGCGGCGATATCTGAAGGGCTCATTACATAGCCTACGCCGAAGATCACAAGACCATAGAAGGCAACCGCCAGGAGGATGGAAAGGATCATGATACCGCCGATTTTTTTCAGGGGAACGCTGATCTCTTCCGCCGCCTGAGGGATTACGTCAAAGCCGATGAAGAAGAAAGGCGTCAGAGCTGCCACTCCGAATACGTTCCGTGCCATAGTCCCGGTAGTATCTCCTACAAAAAGCTGATTCTCCATATTTGACATATCCCCGCTGAACAGAGAAGCCACCACCAGGAGGATTCCTACTACTCCGATAATAACTGTCAGGACCGTCTGCAGAATGGCTGCGGTCTTTGCACCTTTTATATTAATATAAGTAATAAAGATCGCCACGATCACTGCCACAGCAACCCAGGATGCATAAATATCAAATCCTGCCACTGTATAGAGATATCCCTGGAGGAAATCCGGATAAATATACGTAATGATGGTTGGAAGGGCACATGCCTCAAAACATACAACACTGACATACCCCAGCACGATCGCCCATGTACAGATATAAGAGCCGATAGGCCCCATGGCACGGTAGCTGAAGACATGCTCTCCGCCGCACTGGGGAAGAGCCGCCGTAAGTTCTGCGTAAGTAAGACCCACGAAGAAGATCATAATGCCGCCGATCACAAACCCGAGGATCGCGCCGATCACGCCGCCTGTCTGGATCCAATCGCCGGTAGATACTACCCAGCCCCATCCGATCATGGCGCCAAATGCGATCACCAGGATATCCCAGGCACTGAACACTTTGTTAAATTCTGATTTTTTCTTGTTTTCCATCTGTGTCCACCCCTTTCTGCCTACATGTCCTCAAATCTGAGATCGATAAACTGCATAATGTACTTCGCCGTCTTTTCCAGTCCCAGGACACTGCTGTCGACCAGCAGATGACGGTTGTGTCTGTCTCCCCGGTATGTTCCTGTGAGATACTTATATCTGGCATGGAGCATATCGTCATTGTATTTCACCAGTTCTCTGGCCTCTTTTTCTTTTACATGTTTTTGTTCCATAATATGCCGGATCCTGTATTCCTCCGGCGCATAAACGAAAATATTCAGGCAGTCATCCCGGTCTTGCAGAATGTAATCGCTGCATCGTCCGATGATCAGACAGGAGGATTTTTCCGCGAATTTCCGTATTACATCAAACTGTGCGGCAATGACCCGGTTCGTCAGGTTTGCGTATCTGGGGCCCAGATTTGTGTCAAACTCATATCTGACTTTATCTCCGGTATCTGCTTTTTCTACCAGTTCCCGGTCTACCCCCAGTTCCTCCACAACTTTATCGATCAGATCTCTGTCATAGAATTCAATTCCCAGAGAGTCGGCGATCATCCGGCCGATATCCGGTCCCCCGCTTCCGTATTCACAGCCCAGTGTTATTACAAAATGGCTCATCTGTCATTCTCCTTCCTATATATGATGGTCCTTCAATAAGCAGCTTACTGTGCCTCTACGGTTTCCTTCAGAATAGCAAAGGCCTTGTCACAGTCCTCTTTTGTCAGGATCAGAGGAGGAACCATACGGATAATGCTGCTTCCGATGGCGGTTACAAGAAGTTTCCTGTCAAAGCATCCGTGTTTGATATCCACTGCATTAACTGTATCGTCAAATTCTACGCCTACCAGAAGGCCCTGTCCTCTGACTTCTTTTACATGAGGAAGTTTTTTCAGTTCTTCCATGAAATAAGCGCCCATCTCTTTTGCGTTGCCCGCAAGATCTCTGTCCAAAAGCTCATCGATCTCAGCAAGAGACGCCGCGCAGCTTACCGGGCTTCCGCCGAATGTGGAGCCGTGGGATCCGGGAGTAAATGCCGCTGCCACTTCCTCTGTGGCACAAATGGCTCCGATAGGCATTCCGCCGCCCATAGCCTTTGCCATGGATACGATATCCGGCTTGATCCCGTAATTCATATAGGACATGATCGCTCCGGTCCTGCACCATCCGGTCTGCACTTCATCAAGGAGGAGCAGCATACCTCTCTCGTCGCAGAGTTTCCGGAGTCCCTGAAGGAATTCTTGGGTTGCCGGATGCACGCCTCCTTCACCCTGTACCGGCTCTACCATGATCGCAATGGTATTTTCTGTACAAGCCTCCTCAAAGGCTTTCAGATCATTAAAGGGTGCGTAGCTGAATCCGGGAGTCATATCGCCAAAGCCTATCTGACATGCGTTATCCGGCTGGCCTGTAGCACTCATGGAGCCGAAGGTACGTCCGTGGAAAGATTCTTTTGCTGTTACGATATTGTATTTGTGAGGACCGTACTTCTCTACTCCGTATTTTCTCGCCATTTTGATCATGGCTTCATTTGCCTCAGTACCGGAGTTCTGAAAGAAGATTTTGTCCATGCCCAGTGTGGTACATATTTTTTCTGCCAGAAGAGCCTGAGGGATCGTATATGGATAGTTGAAAGTATGCATGATGTCGCCTACCTGATCTCTGACGGCTGCTACAACTTTCTCATTGCAGTTTCCGGCAGAGTTTACTGCGATCCCTGCATAAAAGTCGAGATATGGGGTTCCGTTTTCATCATAAATGTACATGCCCTTTGCCGTCTCGGCCAGAAAGTCGAAACGCTCATATGTCTCGATCATATATTTATTTACCTTGTCCTTGATATCCTGTACTGTTAAACCTGTGTCTTTTAATCTCATAGTAATCTCCCTTCCCGAAAAAGAAAAAGGCGAAGACGCTTGTTCTGATAAGCGCCTTCGCCTTTTGTTTTTCATTCAATATATTGTACATTTATAACATTATCACGGAAACCTTTTTCTGTCAATATCTTTTCTGAAGATATTTTATTTTTATATAAACTGACGTTTTTCAAGGATTTTTTAATCCTTTTTGTTATTTTTTTATAATTTTCCAATAACTCAAAATACTATTTAGAGTTTATTTGTTCAATATATTGTACACACTAATGTTGATCAACGAACACACACAGAAAACTTACTTTTCCGGTTCCTTCGTTAATATAGCTGTGCATCTGGTCTGTTTCAAATCTCAGGATATCCTCTTTTGTCAGGCAGTGTCTTTCATCTGCGCACTGTATGACCAGTTCTCCTTCTGAAACAGAAATATATTCCATGGTTTTCTCACCATGTCCGCCGCTTTCATATGTATATCCCGGTTCGATCTCAATCCTGTAGATTTCAAGAGCCTGATTATCCTCATAAGGAAAACAGGTCCAGACTTTATATTTTCCTTCTACCTCTTTTGTGGGAACCATATCTGTGATCCTAACCTGGCTGCTGCTAAGGGGCGGGGGCCCGAGCAGCTCTTCTACTTTTACCCGCAGTCCGCTGGAAATCTTCCCGATCACTCCCAGAGAGGGATTGGCCCTGTCTTTTTCAATCTGCGCAAGCATACTTTTGCTTACTCCGGTCTGCTCTGCGACCAGATCCAGGCTCATCCCTCTGGATCTGCGTATCCTTCTTAAATTCACGGCAACATTGTGCGATAAATAATCCATCCCAGCCTCTCCTTTCCGGCTACAGACTACATTCTGTAAGCCTATCTCTGCAAGAGATCACGGGATTATTATAAATCGGCTATATAGACATTTCAACGGCTTTTTCAAAGATATCAAGGCCTGCTTCAAGCTGCTCATCGGTTATGACCAGAGGCGCCAGGAAGCGGATCACATTATGATAGGTACCGGCGCTTTCCACAATAAGCCCCATAGACGCACATGCCTGGATAATAGCAGAAGTCAGCTCAGGAGCCGGTTCTTTTGTAGTCTTATCCTTTACAAACTCAATTCCTACCATAGCTCCCATTCCCCGGACATCTCCGATCACCGGATATTTCTCCATCATCTTCTGATACCGGGCCATAACCTTTTCACCGATCTGACAGGATCTTTCGGCAAGATGATCCCGTTCCATGATCTCAATGGTTTTCAGCGCCGCGGCACATGCCAGAGGATTTCCGCAGAAAGTTCCTCCGATGGTTCCGGGAGCGACAGCCTCCATGATCTTTTCTCCCGCAACGATGGCAGAGAGAGGGATTCCGGCCGCAATGGATTTTGCTGTTGCCAGGATATCCGGCATTACCCCTGCCTCTTTCCAGTATTCCGATGCGAACATCCGTCCTGTTCTGCAAAATCCGCTCTGAACTTCATCTGCGATCAGAAGGATGCCATACTTATCACAAATTTCTCTTACAGCTTTTACCCATTCAATAGGTGCCGGGATAAATCCGCCTTCGCCCTGCAGAGGTTCCACTACAATTGCCGCAATGGTATCCGGCGCGCCGCATTCTTCAAATACATCTTCAATGGACTGCATGTAATAATCCAGTTCTTTTTCCTTGGGCATCCCCTCCGGATTGCGGTAATAGTAAGGAAATTTTGCCCGGAAAACACCTGTAGCCAGCGGTCCCAGTCCGGTTGTATAAGCTTTCTTGGAAGTCATTGTCATTGTCAGTAAAGTTCTTCCATGAAATGCTCCTGAGAAAACAATAATATTTGGTCTGCCCGTATAAGCCTTGGCCACTTTGACTGCGTTTTCATCTGCCTCCGCGCCGCTGTTTGCAAAGAATACTTTCTTTTTCTCTCCTTTTACCGGAGTGATCTGGGCCAGTTTTTCCGCAAGAGCCACATATCCCTCATGGGTTACAATATTGAACATTCCGTGAAAATAGCGCTCTGCCTGTTCTTTTACCCCCTCAATGATCTCCGGCTGTGAGTATCCGATGTTCAGTACACCTACTCCTCCTACCCAGTCGAGAAATTTATTGCCATCTACATCTTCTACCATTGCACCCTCGCCTCGCTGGATGACTACCGGATATACACAGCCGATTGCTGACGGCACAACATTTTTTCTTCTTTCAATTACCGCCTTTGCTTTTGGTCCCGGAAGTGTCTCTGTTATAATCTCAGGTAAATCTGTTCTAAGCATGATCTCATCCTCCTGTCACTGTATTCTTCTTAAATTTTCTCTGTAAAACGAAAGAACGGGAAAGGCTTAAAAAGCACTTCCTCGTTCTTTTGTCTATAAGTATCGCACATCTGTATATTGTTTCCAACAGCCTGAGTGCACGAATTTTATTTCTATCTTTGTGCTGCCAGCACAAAGATCATTGACTTACAGGTCTTTTTCGTGGTATTCTGACAGCAACACTATGGGGAGGTTTCCTATGTCATTATTACTGAAAGATATCTATTCTGAAACCAAAAACAGATTCCGCCTGGAGCTTGTCTGCGGGGCCCGCGGCCTGAACCGTCTTATAAACTGGGTCTATGTGGCGGAAGATATTGCCACCACAGACTTTCTCTATGGCAATGAATTGATCATCACTACCGGAATGGGAAAACAATCTTCCTCCGGCTGGCTCTATGATTTTGTGGTTGAACTGTTTTGGCAGGGCACCTGCGGCCTTATCCTGAACACGGGAATGTATCTCTCCGAAGACGATATCACTCCGGAAATCCGGAACTTCTGCGAAGAACACTCCTATCCTCTCTTTACCATGCCCTGGGAGATCCATATCTACGATATCACCCGGAGCTACTACAACCGGATCTTCCGGGATACCCAGTCCGCTGACGCCGTCACAGAAGCGGTCCTGGATCTGATCAGTGGTTCCGACCCGGAACATGCCATCAGCGTCCTTTTGCGCAGAGGATTCTCTCCGGAGCAAGGTTATCTGGCGTACTGTATAAATGGGAAAGGTCCGGAACAGGAAAGAGCAAAACTTGAAAATACTGTAAGGCTGGAGCTGAAAGTCCATTTTCCCGGCAGCCATATGTGTCATTTCAGAGAGGATATCCTTGTCCTCCTCCCCTGTACAGATAATGCAGAACTGAATCCTTCAGAAACAGGAGCTTCTGCAGGACTGAAAAATGCAGTGCGGGATCTTGCCGGCCGCATCAGCCGCTCCTTTCCCCGCTGGGACATCCGCTCCGGGCTGGGTTCTGTATCAGAACTCAAAGAATTTCCCCGGAGTTTCCGGCAGGCCCGGTCTGCCCTGGCCTCCTCTTTTTCCTCCGGGGAAATTTTCTGCGCTTTTGATGATCTGGGATTTTATAAAATTCTTTTCTCTGTCAGCGACCGGAATGTTCTGAACGACTACTGGAGAGAAAAACTGGAACCGGTCATCACATATGATAAAACACATAAAAGCTGCTGTCTGGAAACTCTATATCAATATCTGATCTGTAGCGGAAGTATCCAAAAGATCGCCGAAGCCATGTACTGCCACAGGAACACTGTCAACTACCGTGTCAGGATCCTCCGTGAAACACTGGGGCTGCATCTGGATAATGTCCAGGATCGTTTTGAACTGCTGGCAGCCTTTTACGTCAGATCATTCTGTGATCCAGGTCCTGAAAGCGGCTATTTGTTAATAAGCTACAGGAGTATTGAAATATGAATCTGAATTTTGAATACTACAAAGTTTTTTATTATGTCTGCAAGTGCGGAAGTCTCACCGGCGCTGCCAATGTGCTTATGACCAGCCAGCCGGCAGTGACCCGCACCATCCACAATCTGGAAAGCGCCATTGGCTGCCGTCTCTTTATCCGCAGCAAAAACGGCGTGGAACTGACGCCGGAAGGCCGGACCTTCTACAAATATATTTCTGCCGCCTGCGCCCAGATCTTTAAAGGAGAAAATGAGCTGGCCGGCATGATCAGCCTGGACAATGGAACCGTCTGTATCAGCGCTACCGAAACAGCCCTGCACTGCTGCCTGTTCAAAGCAATGGAGGAATTTAACCGGTACTATCCAAACGTACAGTTTAAACTGTTAAACAACAGCACGGTTAATTCTATCCAGGCCCTGAAATCCGGCCGGGTGGATATGGCAGTGGTCTCCTCTGTGCCTTTGCAAAGGGAAAGCCATCTGCAGATAAAGTCTCTCCGGAAATATCATGATATCCTCATCGGCGGAAACAAATTTCAACATTTAAAAGGAAAGAAGACCAGCCTGGAGGAGTTAAAAGACTATCCCTGGATCGGTCTCACCTCAGGATCCATCACCAGGACCTCCCTTGACCGATATTTTAATGAACTGGGGCTTCCCTTTAATCCGGATATAGAACTTGCAACTACCGACATGATCCTTCCAGTCGTACGGCATAACCTGGGGATCGGCTTTATCCCCTCAGAATTTGCCGCGGAAGATATCCGCAGAGGAACTGTATTTGAGATCAATATTGAAGAACGGCTCCCTGAACGGGATATTCTTCTGGTATACGACACGGAATATCCCCAGAGTATTGCCGCCAAGACCTTTCAGAAATACCTGATCTCCGCAGAATATCCCGACTAAGGGATATTCTGCTTTCTTTTTTCTATATTCATATCAAAAACTTATGGATACGATATAAAATGATTATTTTACCGCCAGCTTCTTTCATGATAAAATATTTATGGTTAAAAAATTAACGAGTATTTTACAGAAAGAAGGTACCTTATGCAAGAAACAACATGTCTTGAGAAACAGCCCCTGTGTCAGGAAATGCTGGAAAAGATGAATGCTTACTGGCGGGCTGCAAACTACCTGTCAGCAGGACAGTTATATCTGCTGGACAATCCTCTGCTGAAAAAACCCCTTACCATGGATCATATCAAAAAGAAGATCGTTGGTCACTGGGGAACTGTACCCGGACAGAATTTCGTATATGTTCACTGCAACCGTGTTATCAAACGTTATGATCTGGATATGATCCTCCTCTCCGGTCCCGGACACGGCGGAAACTTCCTGATCGCAAATACCTATCTGGACGGAAGCTACAGTGAAGTATATCCGAATATCAGCCGTGATGAAGAGGGAATGAAAAAAATGTTCAAACAGTTCTCTTTCCCCTGCGGCGTACCAAGCCACTGCGCACCTGAAACACCAGGCTCTATTAATGAAGGCGGCGAGCTGGGATATTCTATCGCTCATGCTTTCGGAGCCGTTTTTGACAATCCGGATCTGATCGCTACTGTAGTTGTAGGAGACGGAGAGGCAGAAACCGGTCCTCTGGCTACTTCCTGGCATTCCAATAAATTCCTGAATCCTGTAACGGACGGCGCTGTACTGCCGATCCTGCACCTGAACGGCTACAAGATCAGCAATCCTACTATCTTCTCCCGTATTCCTCATGAAGAGATCGAGAGCTTTTTCAAAGGCTGCGGCTGGAAGCCCTATTTTGTAGAGGGTGACGACCCTATGACCATGCATAAGAAAATGGCAGAAACCATGGACACAGTTATTGAGGAGATCAAAGCCATCCAGAAGAACGCCCGTGAGAACAACGATCCGGAACGTCCTATCTGGCCGATGATCGTTCTGCGTACACCAAAGGGCTGGACCGGTCCCAAGGTAGTAGACGGACAGCAGATCGAAGGTTCTTTCCGCGCACATCAGGTACCTCTTACTATGGAATCTCCTGAGCATCTGGAACTGTTAAAGGAATGGCTGGAAAGCTACCACGCAGAAGAGCTCTTTGACGAAAACGGCCGTCTGATCCCAGAACTTCAGGAATTAGCGCCTAAGGGAAATGCCCGTCTGGGAGCCAATCCTCATGCAAACGGCGGTCTGCTGCTGAAAGATCTTCGTCTGCCTGATTTCCGCAGCTACGGAATCGAAGTAGATCCCGGAAAGACAAAAGCCCAGGATATGATCGAGCTGGGCGGATATATCCGTGATATCTTCAAATTAAATAAAGAAAACCACAATTTCCGTATCTTCGGACCAGACGAAAGCATGTCCAACCGTCTGTACAAAGTATTTGAAGAGGAAAACCGTGACTGGAACGCCCAGCTGCTGGATACTGATGACTGTCTGGCAAGAAACGGACGTATCATGGACGGAATGCTCAGCGAGCATATGTGCGAAGGCTGGCTGGAAGGATATCTTCTCACCGGACGCCACGGCTTCTTTGCAAGTTATGAAGCATTTATCCGTATTGTAGATTCTATGGCAGCTCAGCACGCAAAATGGCTGAAAGTCTGCAACCAGCTTTCCTGGAGACAGCCTATCGCTTCTCTGAACTTTATCCTGACCTCCAATGTATGGCAGCAGGACCACAATGGATTTACTCATCAGGATCCCGGCTTCCTGGATCACATTGCCAACAAGAAAGCAGATGTTGTCCGCATGTATCTCCCGCCGGATACTAACTGTCTGCTCTCCTGCTTTGATCACTGTATCAAGAGCAAAAATTATGTAAATGCCATCGTTGCTTCCAAACATCCAAGCTGCCAGTGGCTGTCTATGGAACAGGCTGTAAAACACTGCACCCAGGGTATCGGTATCTGGGAGTGGGCCAGCAATGACGATGGAGAGGAACCGGATCTGGTAATGGCCTGCTGCGGTGATACTCCTACACTGGAAACCATGGCTGCAGTAACCATCCTCCGTGATGAAATGCCGGATCTGAAGATCCGTGTGGTAAACGTGGTAGACCTGTTTAAACTGGAATCTGATCATAAACATCCTCACGGACTCAGCGACGCAGAATATGACGCGATCTTTACAAAGGATAAGCCTATCATCTTCGCATTCCACGGCTATCCTACTCTGATCCATGAGCTGACTTATGAACGGACAAACCATAATATCTCTGTTCACGGCTACCTGGAAGAAGGAACTATTACCACACCTTTCGATATGCGTGTGCAGAATAAGATCGACCGTTTCAATCTGGTAAAAGACGCCATCATCCATCTGCCTCAGCTTGGAAATAAAGGATCTCACCTGATCCAGAAAATGAACGATAAGCTGATCGAGCACAGACAGTATATCGCAGATAACGGACAGGATCTGGAAGAAATCCGCAACTGGGAATGGCACCTTCCTGAAAAATAAAAACCATTAATATCTTTTAATACGGAAAACGGGACAGTCTCCAAAAAAGATCTGTCCCGTTTCTCTTTTTTCTACGAAAAAATCCCGCTTCCAGCCAGAATAAGCAGTACAACTGCCACAATAAATATGCCATATATGATTTTCCCTAAGTTCCCCATTTTTCCTCCTGTAACTGGTCTTAATATCTGACCCTGGGATGTTGTTTATCCCACAGTAGTTTAATGCCTAAAACAGCTGCTCCTACAATAGATACTCCTGCTGCTGCTCTCAAAAATATTTTCATAATGATCATCCTTTCTCTTTTGATGATAAGATCTTACGATTTCTTTTTGTGATTTTTGTTTGCATAGTGTTTCTGTTTTATTAATTCTCCGGCATATAAAAAAAGCCTGCCCACTTAACGAAGCTAAAATGTCCGTTAAACAGGCAGACCTTTTCACATCAGATCTTTCAGCCTTTTGTATATTTCTCTGTATTTCTCAAATCCCCGGCGGTACACTTCCCGATTTTCTTTTTGTGGAAGAAATACTTCATCTTCCAGAAGAGCAAATCTCCTGCACCCTTCTTCCACTGAAGGAAGGATCGAAGTCCCTGCCCCTGCCAGGATACAGGCCCCCAGACAGGCCTGCTCCTTTACCTTGCTTACATAGACCGGCTTTTCGAAGATATCCGCCTGTATCTGAAGCCACAGCCGGGAAGAAGCTCCGCCTCCTGAAGCGATGACTCCGGAAGCTTCTACCCCCAGCCCTTCCAGGATCTCCATACAGTCTTTCAGGCTGTAAGTAACCCCTTCCATCACGGACCGGAGAAAATGCCCCTGTCCGTGGGCCAGAGTCATGCCGAAAAACACCCCTTTTGCTTTCGGATCCATATGGGGAGTCCTTTCCCCGGAAAGATAGGGCAGATAGAGAAGTCCTTCTGAGCCCGGTTCTGCAGTCCCTGCCAGTTCATTGACTTTTCCGTAATCTTCCACGGCAAGTATCTTGTTTTTTATCCAGTTCATGGACATACCGCTGCATAAGGTGGCGCCAAATATGGTGTAAGCCCCTTCTATGGCATGGCAGAAAGTATTGGTCCTAAGCTTCTTATCATAGACAGGTTCTGAAAGAAATGCGGAGATCTGTCCTCCGGTGCCGATATTGGAGATGATCTTCCCCGGCCGGATCACCCCGTTTCCTATGCTCTGGGCCTGCTGGTCCCCGGCTCCGTAAACCACCGGGATCCCCTCCGGCAGTCCGGTCCTTTTGGCACATTCAGGGCTGATGGTCCCTGCAATAGAGGAAGACTCCGCCACAGAAGGAAAAATCTCTTTGGGCAAACCGGATTTTTCTAAAAGCTCCCAGGCCCAGTCTCTTTTTGCTGTGGCAAACATTCCGGTAGCGGAAGCATCGGACACCTCCGCTCCCATTTTGCCCGTCATCTTAAAGCGGAGATAATCCTTAGGCGACAGGATTTTATTCACCTTTGAAAATATCTCCGGCTCCTTTTCTTTTACCCACAAAAGAGAAGGAAAAGCAAAGCCGCTGCTGACCCGGTTGCACAGCAGACTGCCCATTTCTGCCTCTGTATATGTTCTGTAGATCTCCTCCAGCTGTTTATCAGCTCTCTGATCCAGCCAGATGATGGCGGGGTAAAGAGGCTCTCCATTTTCCCCGGCAAGGATCAGGCCGTGCATCTGGCCGGAATATCCTACTGCGGAAATCTTCTCATATTCTTCCCGATAGTGTATGTGCAGCCAGTCCAGAACTTCCAGAAGAGAAGACCACCACATTTCGGGATCCTGCTGGGCATATCCGGGCCGGGGAATATCCACTTCATAAGACTTGGCATGGACTGCCGCTACGCCCTTTTCTGTGTCCAGGAGCATTGCTTTCATACTGGAAGTTCCTACATCAATTCCTAAAACAACTGCCACTTACGTGTCCCTCCGATTTTCATTTTTCTTTCCTATATATGGGACTTTAAAAAGTCCAGAACGATCCCCAGGATCCGGTCATTGTCAAAGCCCAGACTGCCGTGGCTGCCGTCCTGTATCTTATAGAAAGTTACCTCTTTCCCCAATTCCCGCATATAATTATAAAGCTGACAGCTCTGGTTAAAAGGCACCAGCATATCTCTTCCTCCATGTATGAGGAGAAGAGGCGGGGTCTCTTTTTCCTTTGATAAATAATTCATTGGGATCGTAAGGTCCGCCAGTTCCGGGTGTTCCAGTACGTTTTTCCCTCCGATCTCATAACCCTCGGGGCTGTCCGGATCATAATGATTCTGAGAGCTTTCATAATAATTCATCAGAGAGAAAACCGTAGGTCCATACAGGTCGATGATGCAGTTTACTTTGGCGGAATATTCTCCATACAGCCGGGTATCCGGTCCCTCATCTCCTGTAAATCCCGCCATCAGGGCAGTATGGCCTCCGGACGAATCTCCGGCTATAGCCATATGGTCCACGTCAATATGGTATTCCTCACAGTGTTTCTTTAAAAACCGCACAGCCGTCTTGGCGTCCTGCATCTGAGCGGGAAAAGGAGCCATCTCCGAAGGACGGTACTCCACGATGGCTACCACATAGCCATGCTCCGCCATACGGATATGCCTGGAAATATGGTCCCACAGCCATTGTTTATGAAAGGCAGACCCCTGGATATAGACAATACAGGGCCACTTTCTCTCTTTCTTCTTTTCCTCTTCCGGCACTCCGGCATGAACAATAGGCTCCAGAATGTGCATTTTCAGTGTGCAGCTCACCGGATCCACGTACCAGTCTTCCGGCTCTCTCTGGGCATATACAACATCCGTATGGAAATCCACCTGGCATCCCCATTCATCTTTCAGATCTTCCAGCACAATACAGCCTTCCGGCACTTCCTCTGACCGGGGAAAATCTGCTGGATCCGATGTAGGAATGGGTTCCTGAAGTTTTCTTTTTTCCATAATAGATTTTGGATCAAACATGGGACTTCCTCCTTATTCTGTAAAATCTTTTCCTCTATTATAGCAGTGTTTTCTGAAAATCCTCAATCTTTTCCTGTCATTTTCCGGCAAAACATCTCTTCGTCAATCCAGTATCCTACAGACCGGACGCTGAGGATCACATCCTTCAGATCCAGTCTGCACTCACTGTAATATCCACTACCATATCCAGATTTATCTGCTCTCCTCTCTCCATAATAAGTATTCCTCTGTCTGTATCGGCCTTTCGGATCCTGCCCTGTACCCGGTGGCAGGATCCCCCTGCTTTCTTCTTATCAGGTACAAAGTAAGTAATCGTAACCGCCGGTTTTTCTCCCGGAAGAGAAACTGCCATCTGAAGCTTATAATCCAGCTCCTGTTTTTCCTCTTCCGTCAGCTCCGGCTTTCTGTCCGTCTGCCTGGCAGTCTCCTTTATCACATCTCCATATCCGGTCAGCGCGGCAAAAGGTGCAAACTGGGCCGCCCGGTCTGACAGGGGCATAGGAGGATGGACGGGGGACACATGATGGGGAAGGTTTATGATATCTTCATAATTTTTCTCCTTGTCCTGTTTTTTCATGCTTTGTGACCTCCGATCTGACTGTTTCTGTCTCTTGCCGTAGCTCCCTCTTCCAGGTTCATCCCCCGCAAAACCGCGTTCTTTCCGAATTTTTTCTTGATCTCCAACACAGCCTTTTGCATCTTACGCTCCCGTTCCAATTCTGCAGCCTCTTTCTCCTGCTCTTTTTGCATTGCGGCATAATCTGTAAAAAGATCCATCTGATAAAACTCCTCTTTTTCCTCTGCCTGGGATTCCGGGATCACATGTTCCGCCGACATATTGATACGGCGCACCAGCAGGTTCTGATCCACGATCCTGTCAAAGAGTTCCGTCACCCCCTGGAGGATCTGCCTGGAAGAAGAGGTATAGCCGTCCAGATTCCTGGTACCGTGGGCATGTTTGGGGATTTTTCTTCCGTACGTATCCGTAGTAATTTCTCCCCGGTACTGCTTCTGCCGTTCAGGATCTTTCAGATTATCCATATCATACCCTACCGTCAGCACGATCTGGTCGGTGACAAGTCCCTTATCCAGCAGATCCAGGGCCAGCATATCTGCCATTTCTCTTGCTGCCAGTCTGGCCTTTTCAAAAGGATAAGGGCAGTGGAGCACCTGGCCGGATCCTACACTGCTGCTCTGAGGCTTGTAAGCCTTGATATCTTTAATGGTGCAGGGTTCCCACCCCCAGGCATGATCAATAAGCAGCTCTGCATTGACCCCGAAAAGATCATACAAAAGCTCCTCATTGTAATAGTCTCCGGGCTTTCCAAGGGAACAGCGGGCAATGTCTCCCATAGTATACAGACCATGTGCCTCCAGCTTTTTGGCATAGCCTTTTCCTACCCGCCAGAAATCTGTCAGGGGCCTGTGGGACCAGAGAAGCCTTCGATAGGACATCTCATCCAGCCGGGCGATCCGCACTCCATTCTCATCTGCCGGGATATGCTTTGCCACAATATCCATGGCAATTTTGCACAGATACAGGTTGGTGCCGATACCTGCCGCAGCCGTGATCCCGATGGTCTGAAGCACATCCAGGATCATCCTCCTGGCCAGCTCCGGGGCGCTGGTCTTATAGGTTTCCAGATAATCGGTGACGTCCATAAATACCTCATCAATGGAATAGACGTGGATATCCTCCGGAGCAATATATTTCAGGTAGATCTGATAGATTTTTCCGCTGATCTCCATATATTTCTCCATCTGAGGAGGCGCTGTTATATAATCCAGCTCTAAATGGGGATCTTTCTGAAGCTCCGGATCCTGGCAGGAAGAACCTGTAAACTGATGTCCCGGGACAGCCTGCCGCCGTCTGGCATTGACCTCTCTGACCTTCTGCACCACCTGAAAAAGCCGTGCTCTCCCTGGTATTCCATAGGCTTTCAGGGATGGGGAAACAGCAAGGCAGATAGTCTTCTCTGTCCGGCTTTTATCTGCCACTACCAGATTCGTAGTCATAGGATCCAGTCCCCGCTCTACACACTCTACAGAAGCATAGAAGGATTTCAGATCAATGGCAATGTAAGTTCTTTCCGACATTTTCCCGGCCTCCTTATATTATTCTTCTCTCTCTGTGATAATGATAACACAAAAAGCAAAATCGAACAAGTGTTCTTTTTTTGTTTTTACCATATCATGCTTCTTTGTGTTTCTTTATAATTTATGCTATCATAAGGCAGATATATGGAAAACATGGAAAAGAAAGAAGGAGGTATGAAATCCATGACACCGGCAGAGGCAGGCAGGATCCTGGGTATTTCCCCAAAAGCAGATATGGAACAGATCAAAAAACAGTATCGGCGGCTTATGCACCAGTTTCATCCGGATGTATCCGGTTCTTCAAAGACCAGTTACCGGTACAGCGTCCAGGAGATCAATCTGGCCTATGCTGTTTTAAAAAAGAGCCTTTCAGATCCGGAAGTCTCCCTTTCTTCCGGCGAAAAAAAGAGGCCCTTCTCCAAAAACCTTCACTGGGACGCACCCTTAAATCAGCATGCATGGATAGAACGGGAGATTCTTCATTATGCCGAGGACTATGAGGGAAATGTGATCGGAAATTTCACCATTGCCCGGGGAAAATATCTCTGGACTACAGAAGAGGATTTTCCCCTGTTTCTCCTGAGCATTTACCGCTGCGGACAGGAACTGCTGGATGAGATCGACGCAGAACTGGAACGGGAAGAGAATTCTGCCCTCCGTCTCAGGTTCCAGCCTCAGCTTACTTATCTTCTGGCCCAGCAGTTTATGGACAGCACCGCGCTCCTTAAAAAGCTGGCAAAAAAAATCTCCCCCGGGGAGGAAGAAAATGGGATCTATTACCTTCCTGCCATGCTGGAGGTCACCGGCGGCTTTTCAAAGCTTAAGGAGGAAGAATCTCTTTTTCCTTCCAGACTGAAAGACCATCGGCTGTATCTGAAAAACCGCGCCAGGCAGGAACTGGGATATCTGTCTTTTTCCGATGACCGGTTTTACTATATTGTGATCCCTCTTTTTGAACAGCGGAGGGTTCTTGTAAAAATAAAAGCAGCCCAAAGCCCAGCCTCTTCCAGGAAAAGAAACCTATCCAGATATCACAGCCTTCATCTGTGGCTGAAGTTTGCTCCGAAGACAGAAAAACAGCTGCTGGAAAATCTGAATCTTCAGATCCGGCAGCTGTTGGAAATTTACCGTCAGTAATTTATCCGAGCCTTCTCCTGTTTCAGACGGCGAGTGGGGATTGCCAGCAGCTTGCGCACCCGGCCCTCCAAATGCTTCTCAATGGCCTGCAGATGTTCTTCCGGCAGGCCCAGGCTTTCGTGGCGCTTGAACCGGAACCCGATCATGCGGCGGAGCTGCTCTTTCTGCTTTGGCCCCATGACCTCCGCGCACACCTCCTCATAGGAGATGTTGTACGGGTTGGAACGGGTTTTGGCGTACTCGTCCAGATTTGCATAATCTTCCTTACCGGCATAGCAGAACAGGGACAGCCCGTTGTCAAAAATGGGGGCGGGCGCAATGATGCTGCCGCTGTGGTTATCCCGCAGGACGCCAAAGTTTCCAAAGTGGCGGTCCTCGTTGTAAATCAGGGCGTCAAACACCAGCATACTG